>CALXRV010000032.1 GCA_944390945.1 uncultured Clostridia bacterium | reverse complement strand
AAATTGCAGCTGCTGGCAAAAGCCGGGCCGGGCACTCATTTGCCAACTTTATGCTTTTGTGCGGTAATGAACATCGCATCTCCGAAGGAAAAAAAGCGGTAGCGCTCTGCAATAGCCGTCTCGTAAGCACGGCGGATATTTTCGCGACCGGCAAAAGCGGAAACCAGCATCAACAAGGTGCTCTTCGGCAAATGGAAATTGGTGATCATCGCATCAACGATTTTGAACCGATATCCAGGATAGATAAACTTCTCCGTCCATCCCTCTCCGGCATGCAAACAGCCGCTTTCATCGCTCATCGTTTCCAGCGTGCGCACGGCTGTCGTCCCTACGGCGATGATCCTGCCGCCAGCCGCACGCGCTGCATTGACTGCAGCCGCCGTCGCTTCGCTGACGCGGTAAAATTCTCGATGCATCACATGCTGCTCCACGGTATCCACCTTCACCGGGCGAAACGTGCCCAGCCCGACATGCAGCAGCACTTTCTCGATCAGAATTCCCTGTGCCTGCAGCTCCTGCAGCAGCCGCTCCGTAAAATGTAAGCCGGCCGTCGGCGCAGCGGCAGAGCCGCGTTCCCGTGCATAAACCGGCTGATAGCGTTCCTGATCGACCAGCGGTTTTTTGATATATGGCGGGAGCGGCATTGTCCCCAACTGCTCCAACAGGGCATAGAAATCCCCCGTATGCTGAAAATGCACCAGCCGCGTCCCTTCTTCCGCCAGGCCGATGATCTCTGCGTTAAGCGCAGGCAGCGCAAACAAAAGCTTTGTTCCCGGCAATGCCTTGCGGCCGGGACGCACCAGGCACTGCCAGGTATCCAGCCCACACTGCTTCAACAGCAACAGCTCGATCATTGCGCCGCTTTCTTTATGCGCATACAGACGGGCTGGCAGGACTTTCGTATCGTTCAATACCAACATATCGCCGGGATGCAGCAATTCCCCGATCCGACGAAATACGCTGTGCTGCAATGTCCCGCTTGCACCGTCCAAGACCAGGAGCCGCGAAGCGTCTCTCGGCTCCAGCGGCTCCTGCGCGATCAGCTCTTCCGGCAGTGCATAATCAAATTCGTCTACTCTCACCGTTTTCTCCTCTTCCGCTGGCAATGCTCAATATAGCTGTTCCAGACTGATCGAGCGGTCACTGCAATAATAATGCTCGATGATTTCTTCCCAACTATACCCGGCATCCCCCATCGCGATAGCCCCCCACTGGCTCATCCCGACGCCATGCCCGTAGCCCCAGCCGTTAATGATGATCTCTTCGCTTTGGCTTGCTTCCTTGTCCAATTCCTCCACGCCATATGCGGTTACCACATAAAGCGTATCTTCCTCGCCATTCGCATGCATTGCGCCATTACCGCCGGTAGCAAACAGGTCGCTCAGCTTTTCCCAAGCCGTCAATTCGCCGTTGCTGCCCAGGACATAAGCAGCAACCTGCTTACCGCTGCCGCCGCTAACCTGAATCAACGTACTTTTCAAGTCCAGCAGGCTGCGGATATTATCCTTTGTCGCAGTAACGCTGCCGCGGCTGCCTTGGATCGTCACGGACATCGCCCGACCGGAAACACTGCTTTGCCCGTCATATTCCGTATATACGGTAATCTCTTCGAAAGTCCCGATGTCTGTATCGCCATAGGCGTTGGCAAGACGAACCAAGGTACTTGGCGAATAGGTGACCGTCCAGGAATAACAAGAAGCGCCATAGTCGCTGTATTCCGCGGCCAAGGCATCCCAGCTTGAATCGACCCCGCGCAGCGGCACCTCATCGCTATACCAGACATTCTCGATATTTTCTGTATGCCCGCCGGCATTGGAGCAATAATATGCCTGCACTACTTCATCATCACACATCACCACATAGCCGCAGGAGGCATCTACCGCAGCACGAATCGCTGCTGTTTCCGCACTATAACCACCGTATACCTGCGAACTAACCGTATTCGTCACGTCATAATAGCGGTTTTCTGCACCGATGCTGGCAAGCGCATAGGAGCGTGCCGCCACAGCCTGTGCCGCTGTAGCATCCAGACTATAATCATAGCCGATCTCATAGCCGACCACGCCATAAAGATACTGCTCCACATCCACCAGATTTACCGCGTAATAGGCATCGCCACGCGAGGTTTGAAACCCGCCGCGGTAGAGCAGGCCGTTGAAGCGGAACAGGCAGTCTTCATCCAGCGGCAGTAACATCAGCATGCTGTCTTCCGCAAAACCATCCGCCTCCTCGGGGCTATGGAATACGATGCGCGAACCAGGGCCGTATTCCTGCAGGATATCCTGCGGGGCATCTTCTGTGACCAATGCATACTCCCCTTCTTCCACCGTCACTGCATAGGAGCTGCTGTGACTGGAAAGCAGGACGCGGATCATCGGCGCCCCGGCGGCGAACTGTTCCGCGGCATCCACCGGCGCCGGCAAAACAACTGCCAGCAGCACAGCCAGGCAGCAAACAGCCACCACGCCTATCTTCCATAGCTGATATCGCACCCGAACCATAAAATTGCTCCTTTTTCTACTCTTTTGTCGCTGCCCATTCGGCATTTATTCAGCGTACCTCACCGGTCTGCTTGTTCTTTTTTGCAGGCTGCGAAAGATAGCGCTCCTTTTCACTATAAATACATCCACAATATTTTTGTAAGTAAAGACCGCGTTGTCTTGCCTCGCGCTGTCCCTCACGAAACCGCGGCCGCAGATCCAGATAGGCAAAACTCACGCCATATTCCGCCGCCAGCTGATTCCCTAGCTCGTGCAAAAAGTCATGCTGCTGGTAAGGGCTGATCAATAATGTGGTGGAAAATGCTTCAAACCCCTGTTCAGCGGCAAGCTCTGCCGTATAACGCAGTCGGCTTTGATAGCAATATGTACAGCGATGCTGCGGATCTGCCGCCACTGCAGCCAACCACGTTTCCAATGGATAGGCATTATCCAGCAGATATGGCAGTCCTTCCTGTTCCATCGTCAGACGAAAGGAAGCCAACCGTGCCTGCTGCTCTGTATAGGGATGGATATTCGGGTTATAAAAGCAACCCGTTACCGCATAACCAGCTGCATAGAATAACGGCAGGCTGCCAACAGCACAAGGACCACAGCAGCAGTGCAGAAGAAGTTTATTCATATGCCAAATAGCCTCCCCTGCCCATTTTCCGCATCCCCCGCCCGTTTTTCCGCACGGGAGGCAACAGCAAAATATTCCCATGCAGCAGGCGTGGCCACACGGCCGCGCGGCGTACGCTGCAGAAAGCCGATCTGCATCAAATACGGTTCGCAGACATCTTCGATCGTGTCCACGCTTTCCGAAATGCTCGCAGCGATATTATCCAGGCCAACCGGGCCACCGTCATATTTTTCCAGGATGGCCAGCATCACTTTGCGGTCGACCAGATCCAGCCCACGCTCGTCCACACCCAGCATCTGCAGGCCAATGCGCGCGATCTCGCGTGTAATCACGCCGTCGCCTTTCACTTCAGCAAAATCCCGCAGACGACGCAGCAGGCGGTTTGCGATACGTGGCGTTCCGCGGCTACGGCGGCTGATCTCTTCTGCACCGCCGGCATCCAGTTTGACATCAAAAATCTTTGCAGAACGGCGAATGATCGTCAACAGCTCGTCCTCGCTGTAATATTCCAGCCGACAAATGACACCAAAACGATCGCGCAGCGGCGCCGCCAGCATGCCCGCACGCGTCGTTGCACCGATCATCGTAAAAGGCGGCAGAGGCAGACGTAGGCTCTTCGCTCCCGGACCTTTCCCGGTGACGATATCAATACAAAAATCTTCCATCGCCGGGTAGAGCACTTCTTCCACCGTACGGTTTAGGCGATGGATCTCATCGATGAAGAGGATGTCCCGTTCCTGCAGATCTGTAATGATCGCCGCCAAATCTCCCGGGCGGGCGATCGCGGGGCCGGAGGTAATCCGGATATTGACATTCAGTTCATTCGCAATGATGGTAGCAAGCGTTGTCTTACCCAGTCCGGGCGGTCCATAAAGCAATACATGATCAAGGGCTTCGCCTCTGCCCAGCGCGGCCTTAACGAACACTTCAATATTTGCCTTTACCTGCTCCTGCCCGGTGTATTCCTGGAAAAAACGCGGACGAATTACGGTTTCCTCCGTATCCTCCCAAAGCAGTTCCGGCGCAACGATACGATTTTCATCCATAGTCTTCTCTCTAAGCTTTCATCGCCAGTTTCAGCGCTTCGCGCAGCAGTTCCTCCGCTGTAGCAGAGCTTCCCAGCGCTGTTTGCGCCTGCAAAGCAAAAGCGCGTGATTCTGATGCCGTATACCCCAGCTGCCGCAGCGCAGCCAACAGATCCTGGTTCAACTCTTCCCCCATCGGCATTTCCAGTGTTGCCGACACATCCACAGCTAAAGTAGAAAACTTCCCTTTCAATTCCAGCAAAATACGCTCTGCCGTCTTTTTGCCGACGCCGGAGACTGCGGTGAGCGGTTTGCTGTCCTGGGCTGCGATAACAGCAGCAAAACGGCTGGCGCTGAGCTGATCAACGATCGCCAAAGCCGTCTTCGCGCCTACACCGGAAATATTGAGCAACAACCGGAAAACCTGCAACTGCTCCCGGTCAGAAAAGCCATAAAGCGTCCAGGCGTCCTCGCGTATCTGCAAGTGGGTATAGAGGAATATTGGCTCACCCACTATTGGATAGGGCTGCAACATGCGCAAAGGTACAGAAACGGATAAAGCGATCCCCCCGCCCAGCTCTACAATCACGCTATCCTCTTCAACCGCAGCAACTACGCCGCGCACAAAAGCGATCATCTCCGCTCCTTTCGCCCCTCCGCCGCATCCTGCAGCAGCTTTTCCCCCCGGTAGTAATGGGCATGCGTAATCGCGATCGCCAGCGCATCTGCAGCATCATCATTTTTGGGCGGCGCATCCATCTGCAGCAATCGCGCAACCATATACTGTATCTGCTTTTTCTCTGCACGGCCAAAACCAGTCAACGCCTGCTTCACCTGCAGCGGCGTATACTCTGCAATCGGCAATCCCTGCTTAGCGCAGGCCAGAAGTAATACACCGCGCGCCTGGCCAACCGGCACCGCTGTCGTGGTATTGCGGTTGAAAAACAACTCTTCCACAGCAACGCAATCCGGTCTCTTCTGCAACAATAAATCGCAAAGACTGTCATGCAGCCGAACAAGGCGCTCCGCATCGGAAGGGCCGGGCTTTGTGCGCAGCGTGCCGTAATCCAGCAACCGATAGCTGCCACCCTGCGCGTCAATCAACCCCCAGCCGGTGATCGCCGTACCGGGATCCAGCCCCAAAATAATCATTTTCCCGTTGCCCCCATTCGACCTTAACATGTTTATATTCCACGATAGCGCACTAAATCCTGCCTGCTGACTGCGCAAACGCAAAGCAGAACCGTAGGATTATTTCATAATATCCGCATTTCCCTCTTGACTTCAGCAGGGACAGGGGTTAAAATATTAAATGTGCGTTTCAACATATTGCCGATGTGGCTCAATGGCAGAGCAGCGCATTCGTAATGCGCAGGTTAGCGGTTCGACTCCGCTCATCGGCTCCAACAAAAACCCCGGATCTTTTCTTGACCCGGGGTTTTTCTTTTTCTCTTTCTTGTAGCCGTTTCACCAGCAGTCTGTTATAACCTGACACCAGATGGGGCACAACGGCTCATGCCTTCTTTACCGGTCCACAAATACGCAACACATCCGCCTGATGATGCGTCCAAATCTGACGTGCCATCGGCCCGACCTTACCGTTGCCAATCTGCTTTCCATCCACAGAAACCACTGCCAGCGGGCAGCGGCTGGTAGAAAACAACATGACTTCATCAGCCGCCAGCAGCTGCTCCAGAGATATCTCCTCCTCGCGGACCGGAATTCCCCACTCCGCCGCATGCTGCAGCAGATACTGCCGGGTGATGCTGGGCAACACCTGATGGCTCAGCGGCCTGGTATACAAAACACCATCCTTCGCAATACAGGCCGTCTGTGAAGCGCCTTCTGTCACGATACCATCGCGAACAAAGATTGCCCCCTGCGCACCAGCACGCTTGGCAGCAGTGGTAGCCATCGCGTTCGGGATTAGATTCAGCGTTTTGATATCACAGCGCTGCCAGCGAATATCCGGGAAAGTAACGGCTGCACCGCCGCGCTCCAGCCATTCCTCAGTATCATCATGCCAGGGGCGAATGACCATCATCAGAACCGACCTGTCCTGAACGGCAATATAATCATGCGTACGCGGAGCCGCGCCGCGCGTTACCTGCAGATAAACCGTATGGCAAGCTGCATCGACGCGTGCAATGCCTTCTCGCAGCACGTTGACCAGCTCGGCACGCGGCATCGGCATCTGCATCTCCATTTCCCGCAAACTATATTCCAGGCGATCCAGATGTTCCTCCAACAGCCAGAAAACATGATTAATGCAGTGCATTACTTCATAAACGCCTTCTCCAAACAAAAAACCGCGATCTTCCAGCGGAACCATCAGCTCATCTGGACGGCCCCATCTCCCATCATAATAGCCGATCTCCTGTGCCATCGCTCCATGACCTCCCAAATTTTGATTCCGGCCCCGGCCGGGCGATAATCCACCGTTTCGTTGCTATCGGAAACGCTTATAAGATAACACAATCCATATTCAAATACAATACCATATCCACAGCAATGTCCATCTGCCGACACAAAGAAAACGCCTATACGGGATGCCCCGTATAGGCGTAACGATAAAGCTTATTCCCAGTCGGATCAAAACAGATTACATCACCATTGCCAGCAGGCGATAGATCCAGCATGCAGATACACCCGCAAAAAGACCGCCGATTGTATGGGTGAGGATGGCTTTGCCGATCATATCTTTTGCATTGAGATTGTTCATCATCGAAATATGCGTGCTCAGATAACCGCTCCAGCACATGCACATGGCAGTGAATACGGCGACATCACCACCGGCTGCCTGACCGCTGCCAATCAAATGCGGCACAAGACTGATTGCTGCACCAGCAGCGCCAAGTGCGGTCACGGGCACGGCAATGTTTTCCGGTGAGCTGAAGCCAAACAAAGGCGTCAGGATGAAACTGATCTTTTCCGCCACCCAGGGCAAAACTGCAATGCCTTCATATGCCGCACCGGTGTAAAGGCCATTCTCCGAAGGGCCATTCGTCAACATCAGGACAAAGGTGCAGATCACCAATACGCCCGGCACGATGCTGACGCCCAGCTGGACACCGCTTTTGCCGCCATCTAGCAATGCACCGATCAGGCGGTTGCTCACCGAGCCTTCCCGCACCGGGCGCATATGCTCGTAAGCTCCATTTCCCGCATCGTCATAGGCTGGCGCATCCTTGCCATACCGTTTGGCGGTAAAGACCAGCATCAACCGTGTACTGATGATACTGCCAACCACAGCGCCCATCGTGCCAACCAGCACCGGCAATAAGTATGATTCACCGGTTAATGCCTCCTGGCTGAGCATGAAGGCAGCGACGATCAATCCCATGCCAAAAGCAGTGCCCAAATTGGTGAGTGCCGGCAGCTGATAGGCTTTGAAGAAACGGCAGAAATATTTATCCTCTGCCAAGGTAAGCACAGCCGGATTATCAGAAAGATAAGTGGTGACAATACCCAGAGACGCCGCGCCAGGCAGGCCGTAAAGCGGCTTCATCAATGGCGAGAGCAGACGGTTGATCAATGTGACCAGGCCAAATTCGGAAAAAAGCGCCGAAATCGCACCCATCAGAACAGAGATCGCTACCAGATAAAGCACCGTATCCATCATCAGGGAATAGGCTGTATTCATCATCGTGTTCAGCGTATTGGCTACACCCATCTTTGTGGTGAAAAGGGCAAAAAAGCCGATGAAAAGAACCGGAAAAACAAAGCTTTCCAGACTGATCTCGCGTTTCATTCCGCCCGCCGCTGCTGCATTCGCTTTCATTGTCAATACCTCCATGCAAGGAAGAAATTTTCGCTTGACCTTGCCTTGCGTATTCAGTATACTATCTCTGTTTCCATAAGTAAAACGCTGTTTAAGCATGGACGGCATGCAGAAATTTCATTTATCGGAGGCACTATCTTTGCAAAAATATCTGGCACTCGTCAAGGCGGTTGAAACCGGAAATTTAACCAAAGCAGCAGAACAGCTGGGCTATACGCAATCCGGCGTCAGTCACATGATCCAGGCGCTTGAAACAGAGCTTGGCTTTCCCCTGCTGGTACGCAGTCGCAGCGGGGTGCGCTTGACGGCAAATGGCGAGCAACTCTATCCCGCAATTCGGGAAATCGCCCTGCAGCATACACAAATCCAGCAAATCGCCGCTGAAATCCGCGGCGTACAGACCGGCGTTGTACGCATCGGCACGTTTACCAGCGTAGCCATCCACTGGTTGCCGCGCATCATGCGTGAATTCCGTTCTCTCTATCCTAAAATTGAACTGCAGGTGCATGATGCATCTTATACAGAGGTCGAGGAATGGCTGGAGGATGGTAAAGTAGATTGCGGCTTTACTGTCCAAACTTCACACCGTGAATTCATCACCCTGCCTTTAAAGGAAGACCGGCTGCTCGCCGTGCTGCCAGAGGGGCATCCGCTCTGCCGCTATCAGCAGCTGCCACTTTCCGAATTAAAAAACGAAACCTTCATCATGCCGGCAGAAGGTGCGCATCACGATGTGGGGCAGATCCTGCGGCATGCTGCGGTACGCGCGCAGTCCAGCTTCTCCACCGCCAGCGACTATGCGGCGATCGCCATGGTCAAAAATGGACTGGGCATCAGCATCTTGCCGGAAATGGTGTTGACCGGCTATCCCATCTCCGGCGTGGAAACACGTGACCTGGCACAACATGGCAGCCGGATAATCTGTATCGCCACACCACCGTTGAAATACGTCGCGCCTGCCACGCATCGTTTTGTCACCCATGTCCTGCAGTGGGTTTCGGCGCTGAAACAAAATGAATAAACCAACGGGCCTCACTTGATGGTGAGGCCCGTTGGCATCAAACTGTCTTGCTGGCCAGCAATGCTTAATTTTCATTCCCTGCCGCCAAGCTTTGTTGATGCAGCTTCTGAAAGGCAGATTGCATTTTTAAATCCGCCGCTGCAATCATTTCTGCGCATTCCTTCATCTCACGCGCAGCTTCACTCGCATCAAGCGCGCCTTTATAACAAAGCTCATGCTCTAAACAAGCCCACATATCCATACCGATCGTGCGCAGCTGGATTTCTACCGGCAAATGCTCCACGCCGGAGGAAAAGAAAACCGGAACCCGCACGATCAGATGCAGACTGCGGTAACCATTTGGCTTTGGCTCTTTGATATAATCCCGCTCCCGAACGAGCTGCACATCATCCTGCGCCAGCAATGCACTGCGTACTGTATAGATATCCTCCCGGTAACGACAGATCACGCGTACACCGGCAATATCCGTAATATGTGCACGCATCGCCTGCTTGGTAATTGGCAGCCCCTTGCGCAGCATCTTTTCGTAAATACTGGTTGGTGTCTTCAGACGGGATTCCAGGTGATGTACCGGATTATGATCATGCAGCACTTGATATTCATGGTCCAAGATTTCCAGTTTGGTACTGACCTGCCGGATCGCGGCCGAATATGCATAAAAAACATGCAGCAGGCTACCCAATCCCCCCTGCTCGCTGCCGGTCATCGTGCGAAAATCGAGCGGCATGCTGTCTGATAGCGGATTAAAATCCAACCTGATCCCACCTTTCTTGCTTTTCGATGCTCCTGGCATCGCAATATGTTGTCCAATCATCTGCAGATATTGGACTTCCCTGTTTTCCCTTTTCTATCCGATGCCAGCTGTAGCAAATAACGGCCATAGGCTGCATCTTGCAGCATTTGGCCGGAGCGCTGCAGCGCGGCAGTATCGATCCAGCCCTGATGATAAGCGATCTCTTCCAGGCAAGCAATGATCTTTCCGCTGCTGCGCTGTGCATCGCGCACGGCGCAAGCGGCATCGAGCAAGCTGTCTGCCGTGCCGGCATCATGCCAGCCCAGACTGCGGTCAAGCGGAATTGCCTGCAACTTGCCCTGCTGCAGATAAAGCCGGTTCAGATCCGTGATCTCCAGCTCGCCGCGCCGGGAAGGCCGCAGGGAAGCGGCAAGTTGCGGCGCCTGGCAATCATAAAAATAAATGCCTGGCACAATATAATGCGACCGCGGCTGTGCCGGCTTTTCCTCCAGCGAAAGCGGGCGGCCCGCAGCGTCCAGTTCGATCACACCGAACGGACGCGGATCCGCCACCGGATAAGCAAATACCACAGCGCCTTCCTGTCTGGCCGCCGCCTGACGCAGGGATAAATCCAATGCCGAACCATAAATAATATTATCCCCCAATACCAGGCACACCCGGTCTTCACCGATAAAATCCCTGCCCAGAATTAGCGCCTCTGCTATCCCACGCGGTGATTCCTGTTCAAGATAAGTGATCGAAACCCCAAAAGCACTGCCATCCGCAAACAGATCCGCAAACGGCGTCACCAAACCCGCCGGAACGATGATCAAGATATCACGGATACCAGCGCGCAACAGCACGGAAAGCGGATAATAGACCAGCGGTTTATCATATAACGGCAATAACGATTTGCCACATGCTTTTGTCACCGGATACAGACGTTTAGCCGTTCCTCCAGCCAGCACGATCCCCTTCATGCCTTCTCCTTTTCCCAAAGCAAAAACAGTATCCGATACCCCGCCTATGCCTGCCGCAAATCATTGCACCTGTTCTTGGTCCTGCGGCGGCATACCATCCGTACCGCCAAGTTGATCAAAAATATCCTGCATTTCCAAATCAAGCACGGCGCTTGCATCCGAACAGCGCTTCAGACGTGCATGCAGCTCCTGCGGTACTTCATGCCAGGCTTTGTAGCGCAGCTGATGTTCCAGACTGGCCCAAAAATCCATCGCGATCGTCCGGATCTGGATCTCAACCGGGACAAGCTCTTTCTCTGCGGAAAGAAAGACCGGAACGAGCAAAATCAGGTGCAAACCGCGGTAACCGTTCTCCTTCGGCGCTTTAATATAATCCTTCTCCCGTTGCAGACACATATCATCCTGCGCGACCAGCAAATCGCGAATACGGTAAATATCATGTAGATAATTGCAGATCACACGCACGCCGGCAATATCCGTCAGCTCGCGGCGAATCGCCGCCAAATCCTGATCCCGTATGCCTTTGCGCTGCATTTTCTCCAGTATGCTGGGCAGCGATTTCAGCCTGCTCTCAATATGATGAATCGGATTATGCGCATAGCGCACGCGGAATTCATCATCCAGAATCTCCAGCTTTGTCGTGATTTCCCGGATCGCGCTGCGATACAACTGCTGCATCACCAGAAAATCCTGCATCTTCTCCATCCGATCCTCAAAGCTCTCGCCTTTTTCCGTTTCGGACAGGCGCAATGATGAGATAATGCGCACATTCAGTTCATTTCCCTGCAGAATACTCAGATGTCCCCACCTCCTCAGTCGGTCTGCTCAGCCGAAGCGAATGCCTAGGGTGAAACAGGCATGCCGTGCCGCGGCATTCATGATTCTGCCCGCCATGATGGCAAATAATCTGCTGCGGCATCTCCAGCTGCACGCCAAAATGCATTGCCGTGAAATCTGCCGCTGTCTCAAGAGCCAGATAGGAATCGCGCTTACAGCAGCGTGGCCCGCCATGTGTGGCAATTGCATGCAAACTTTGCGATGTCATCTCGTTTGCCAGCGACCAAGGGCCGGTGCTGAGCGGCGTCGCCTGCGCGATGATACTGACGTAAATACCGCTGCTGACCGCAGCGCCGCAGCAACCGAAAAATCCGCATACACCGCCAGGCACCTGGCTACCGCGCTGTGCCATCTTTTCCAATGCAGCCGGCAGATCAAGCGTGCCGCCACAGTTGCGATAAGCGGTAAGCAGCGCAGCACCCACCAGCACATGATGTTCCGGGCCATGCTGATGAATATTGGGGTTGGTAAACAGCGCCTCCGCGATCGCGACCGGGTTGCATTGCAGACTGGACAGACAATAGGAACGAATCACAGCGATGCCAGGCTGGCTATGGCAGTCATCACAGATAAAGTGGCCGTTTACGCAAGCGGCGTTACTGTGCAACCGTCTGCCACAAACAGCACAGATCATTTCTTCAGCCTGCTGATGATAAACAAGCGGTGCGCCACAGATCAGGCAAGCATTTTCTATATTCGCCATCAAGATATCTCCTTCAATGCATCTCTTTATGCTGCGATGAAAGCGCCCCTGCCGCTTTTCCACGCGGCAAGGGCGCTGAAAGCGTTTTATTCAGTTGTGACATCTGCCGGCGATTTATCCAATGCCGCCGCTGACGCCAATTCTACCTTGTCATCCGGCTGTTTCAGCAAAGCCATAAACTCCTCACCGCTCATCGTTTCCTTTTCGATCAAGGCATGCGCGATCAGATGCAGCCGGTCTAAATGCTCGCGCAGGATACCGGTGGCTTTTTCATGCGCGTCCGCTACCAGCGCTACCACTTCTTCATCAATACGGGTCGCAGTCTCCATCGAACAGGATAAGGAAGTATCTCCCCCGAGATACTGATTGGTCATGGATTCCAATGCTACCATGCCGAATTGTTTACTCATGCCGTAACGGCTGACCATGGCGCGCGCCATACGCGTTGCCTGCTCAATATCATTGGAAGCGCCCGTTGTCATGGTGTGGAACACCAGCTCTTCCGCCACGCGTCCGCCGGTCAAGGTCGCGATCTTATTAAATGCTTCATCCCGTGTCAGCAGGAAGTGCTCGTCCTCATCCACCTGCAATGTATAGCCCAGTGCGCCTGAGGTACGCGGGATGATCGTAATCTTGTGCACCGGCGCAGAATCGCTTTGCAATGCGGCGACGAGTGCATGGCCGACCTCATGGTAAGCGACAATCTCTTTTTCCTTCTGTGAGATGACGACATTTTTCCGCTGTTCGCCGGCGATCACAACTTCCACGCTCTCTTCCAGATCGGCCTGTGCTACGGCCTGTCTGCCGCTGCGAACAGCATGCAGCGCTGCCTCATTAATGATATTTGCCAGCTCGGCGCCAGACGCACCGGGCGTTGCCCGCGCGATGGAGCCAAAATCAATCGCATTCTCCATGCGCACCTTTTTGGCATGCACACGCAGGATTGCTTCACGGCCTGCCAAGTCTGGCAGTTCTACCGGAATGCGGCGGTCAAAGCGGCCTGGGCGCAACAAAGCTTTATCCAATGTTTCCGGGCGGTTGGTCGCGGCCAGAATCACCACGCCTCTGGTCGCATCAAAGCCATCCATTTCCGAAAGCAGCTGATTCAGTGTCTGTTCGCGTTCATCATTGCCGCCCACAACAGCGCCATCACGCTTCTTGCCGATCGTATCGATTTCATCAATAAAAACGATACAGGGTGCTTTTTCATTCGCCTGCTTGAAGAGATCGCGTACCTTAGCCGCACCCATACCAACGAACATCTCGACAAATTCCGAACCGGAGATGGAAAAGAACGGGACTTCCGCTTCACCAGCAACTGCCTGGGCCAGCAAAGTTTTACCTGTGCCAGGAGGTCCCACCAGCAGTACCCCCTTAGGCAGCGCAGCGCCGATATCTGTATATTTCTGCGGATTATGCAGAAAATCCACAATCTCGCGCAAAGAATCCTTTGCTTCATCCTGACCGGCAACATCAGCAAAGGTCTTACCAGTCTGGGCCTTTACATATACCTTGGCATTCGATTTACCGAATGCCATCATATTGCCGCCCTGACCCATTCGGCCAAAGATAAATTTCCACATCAACCAGAAAACGCCGATCCACAGCAGAAAAGAAATGATCGTGGTCATTAGGGAAGATGCCTGTGACGGCGCAATCTGCGAAAAGGTCACATCTGCATCACGCAGCCGCTGCGTCAGATCAGGATCTTCGACCCGCACGGTTGTGAACACCTTGCTGCTGTCCGATGTCGTATAAAAAATATCAGTGCTTTCAATCTGCACCTGCGTAATCAGACCAGCATCCAGTGCGTCCCAGAAAACGTCATACGTGACGGATTCAATGTTTTGCCGCAACATCGGCTGAACGACAAAAGCATTAAAAATAACCATCACCAAAATAGCAGCCAGACAATAATAAATTAACGGCTTTCGCTTTTTATTCTTATCTTCCGTTTCCATTCCTATATCATCTCCTTTAGCCAAATACCCTGCCATCCATATTTTCCGAGGCTGACCACTTATACTCAGCTCATTTTAACATGCTTGGTAAAGCTTGGCAAGCCGGCGGTTATGGATGCTTGAACAGGAACCCTCCTTACGTTTTAATTGTACAAGAATTGGATAAAAGCAAGATGAACATTCATTGAAAATAATCTGAACTTTATATTGTTCAGGCGGCCACGAACATTTTATGCTACTACCGGCACAGTCTACCTCCCTCTGCCAAGCATAACCCCCTCCGGCAGGTATTCCCCCTACAGACGCGAAATATTTATAGGTTTTCATTGTAGTTGTCTAATTTTTACCGTATCGATGAATCTACCAGTATGCGGACGGACAGTTTAAGCCTAGTCGTATCTACAAAAAAAGGAAGGACGCGTTTATGGATCATCTCTTTCGCTTGCCCGGGAATTCTGCCTGGCGAAAATTATTCATGGTTGGCCTGCGCATCTTGGTCGGCAGCATGATCTATGGTGCGGCAATCAGCTTGTTTCTCGATCCCAATCAGCTGGCGCCCGGCGGGGTCAGCGGCATCGCCATCATCATCAGCCATTTTTCCAATTTACCGACCGGCGCTCTGATCATCGCCATCAATATTCCTCTGCTCATTCTGGGGCTGGTCAAATTGGGTTGGAAAACTATGCTTTCCACCATCATCACGGTATTCGTCTCTTCTTTTTTTGTTGATTTTGCGGCAACTCAGCCAGTAATCACGAGCGACCCATTATTGGCAGCACTCTTTGGCGGTGCACTGCTGGCGGCAGGCATGGTGATCGTATTCAAGGCAGATTCCACCACCGGCGGCGTAGATATTTTGGTACGGGTATTACGGCTGAAGTTTCCCCAGATTAAAAGCGGAATGCTATTTCTTGTTCTCGACCTTGTAGTCGTACTGATATCCGGCATCGTGTTCCAAAACATTGATACTGCGCTTTACGCTGGCCTCTCCTGTTTCCTTTTCAGCTTTGTTTTTGACCATCTGCTCTATGGCGGCGACAGCGCAAAATTGATCTACCTGATCAGCGACAAGCAGGAGGCCATCGTACATCGTCTACTGGTTGAGGTTGGGGTTGGCGCAACCTATCTTGAAGGAACCGGTGCCTATCGCGGCGAAAACAAACGAGTCTTGCTCTGCGCAATGAAAAACCACCTGCTGCCCAAAGCGCATGCGATCATTTTGGAAGAAGATCCACAAGCCTTTCTGATTATCGGC
>CALXRV010000031.1 GCA_944390945.1 uncultured Clostridia bacterium | reverse complement strand
ATCTGTGCGGGAAGTCGGCTATTGTTTACCGCACAACGTGGTCATGGAGCATTTTGCAACCACAAACCGATCCATGTTAGCGATGTGCAGACACTTTCGGACAGCCTTTGTTCTGTAGGGACAAATCCCGGAGGCAGGGAGCAAGCAGATGTGCAGCGGCGTATTTTGCTCGTTTTTTTGTTCCAATCTTCTATCCTCCTGTCTGGTTTCAGGCAATAAAAAAGCGCCGGAGTCTGAATTAAAACTCCGGCGCATGAATATTACATGATCGGTTCTTGGTTATAGGGTTCCATGAGGTGCTGTTCCTGCTCTCTTATGCGTTCCAGGGCATCTGGAGCTGCTATGGCAATCTGTTCCTGAACGCCCCGGATGCACTTTTCCTGCCCGGCAGTCAAGTCAAAACCAGCGTCTAAGGTGTCGGAGCAGCACCGGTAGATCTCAACAAGCTGCTCCTGATTGAAGATTTGCTGTTTGGAGATGAGGCCGGCGCGGATGGCGAAATCCTGCTTGGCGCCTGCATAGTTTTCCTGAAAGTAATTGCCCTGGTTGAGACCCGTGCGGTCGAAGCTCCAGTCCCATGTGACGAATTGGACGCCAAGCCGGGTGGGATGGGCAGCCAGCACGGCTCCGTTGAACTCAGCCAGCAGGCGGTAGTCGCCGGTCAGGCTCTGGGCTTGCAGGGGCGGCGCCTGCTCCAGCAGCGTCATGTACTCCCGCACAGTGCAGGCCAGATCGGTAACCTGCTCACAGGCCCGTTTCCGTTCTGGGGTTGCCACATCCTCCGGCCAGTAGCGAACGCCTCCGTCCGCTGTGACCCGGCAGAGGGGGAGGCCGCCCCACTCCACAGGAAGCAATTCGTCCTGCTCCGGCTGGGAAGTGAAACCCTCACGGTGAAGAGCGGTGCGAAGCTCCTGAAAAAACAGTTCTCGATTCATTTACTACCTCCTGATATTTAGTGCCCTTTTTGAAATTGCCTGAAAACGAAAAAGGGCGCCAACCTATTGGCCCATCACGACCAACAAATTGGCACCCCAAACTTTGTGTATTCTATTAACGCAAAAATAGCGCCCTTTTTGAAAATTACCGCTTCAAAAAGGGCACCACATGGTTTCGGATTTGCCAACCTTCGAGAAGATGGGGTTCGAATCCCACCAGTTAGGGGGAAACAGCGGTTGGCATCTATGGAATCATCCGTGAATTTCGGAGCTGAAAAAGCCCAGAAACGGTTGATGCCACTGGCTTTGCGCCAGTGGCATCTATACCGTTTTGATTTTATGGTGGAGACGAGGGGGATCGAACCCCTTACCTCTTGAATGCCATTCAAGCGCTCTCCCAGGTGAGCTACGCCCCCATGTGGAACCCGGTTGTGCCAGCTGTAGATTATTTTGCTTTGCAGCTGCACAAAAAATTATAGCTTATCACAACCGGCTTGTCAACTCTTTTTGCAAAAAAAACCACAGGCTGCCAGCTTTTGCGCGCGGGCGCAGCAAGGCTTCCGCAGATTGGGCGGAAAAGACGATGCGCCGCCCGCATGGCTGTGGCTTAGCGGTCTGTCGATAAACCGGCGCTCCTGGCAAGTCGGACGTGCGGAAACCTGCTTCCTCCTTTGGCGCCGGCTAGAATAAGCGCATCAGCGCATCCCAGATCAAAGGCAGAAAAATGCCAGGCAGCATATTGCCGATGCGGAATTTTTTCAGTTCAAGCAAATTGAAGGCAATGCCGATGATGATCAGCGAGCCGACGGCAGACATCTGTGCAACAACTACGTCGGTGAGCAGCGGTTCGATCAACGTGGCCAGCAGTGTGAACATTCCCTGGTAAAGGCCAACGCCAAAGGCGGAAAACAGCACGCCAATGCCGAGCGTAGAGGCGAATACGATCGCCGTCATGCCGTCGATGATCCCTTTGGAGCAGAGTACGGTAGCGTCGCGCAGCAGCGCATCGTTTAACGAACCGACGATCGCCATTGCGCCGGTGCAGTAGAGAATCGTCGTCATGCAAAACCCTTCCGCAATCCGGCTGTTGCCATGCCCGCGCATCCGCTGTTGCAGCCATTCGCCGCCGCGCTGCAAATGCCCTTCGATATCCAGCAGCTCACCGATGATCGCCCCCAGAATCAGCGAGATCACTACCGCCAGCGTGTAGTTGCCGCTGACTGTCTGCCCGTCCACGGTGAAGACGGCGGAAAGCAAACCGGAAACGCCAATAAATAATACAACCAGTCCGGAAGCCTGCATGACGATCTCCCGTACACGCTGTGGAAAACGTTTGCCAAAGAACATACCGATCAGGGAGCCGCCGATGATCAACAGCATATTGACCAAAGTCCCCATGCCGGGAAAATGAAAGACTGGGCTCATGTTTGTTATTCCCTCTTTATTTGCCAGTTAACTTTTATTGTTGTTTTGCCAGCTGTCATGCCGGTGCATCAAAATTCATCGCTTGGAGAAACGCTTCCGCATAGACTTGATCTGCATTCAGGTCCAGCCGTTCGATCTGCTTTGCCAGCTGTTCCAGTTCATGCAGGATGCGGCGGCTGGAAAGCGCGAGATAGGCGCCCTGCCAGCTGGCGTTGCCGATCGAGAGCACCTGCTGTTGTGGGATGGCCGGCAGCATGCCCAGCCGCAGCACAGCGGCGGGGCGGATATTGGCGCGGTAGGATTCTGCAAGCAATGCTTCGCGCACATCGCCAGGGCCTGCGCCGAGTGCGGACAATACGGCCTGGCAGGCGGCAAAGATGGAAGCCTTTGCCATTTGCAGTTGCAGCAGGTCTTCTTGATTGATGCAGATATCCCGCGGGAAATGTTTATCTGCCGGCGAAAGAATGAATTCCCGACCGGCTGCCGTATGACGCAGGCGGCTGGCTACGGCTTCCGGCAGCCCCTCCGGTTGCGTCAAGCGACCGTCCGCATCCAGCATGCCATGGGTGAACAGCGTCGCTGCAGCTGAGATTAGACCGGCGCCGCAGATGCCGCAGGGCCTGCCATCGCGTACAGTACGCACGGTGACGAGGTTGTCGAGATAAAGATCGGTAATCGCGCCAGTCACCGGCGGCATGCCGGCGGAAATCCCGCTGCCTTCAAACGGAAGGGCAGGTACGGAACAGCCGAGGATGCGTCCACCGCCAGCAGCGAGGATCTCGCCATTTGCCCCGAAATCGACCAGCAGGGTGACGGCGTCATAATCCCGCTTATGCGGCAGGTCGGCCGCCAGCGCAGCGGCGACGGCATCTGCGCCCAGCTCTCGGTTGGCTGCCGGCAGCAGGTAGATCTTGGTTTCCGGGTCGAAGACCGGCAATGCCAGTGCACCCGCTGGGCAGACTTCAGTATGACTAAAGTGATCTTCCGCCTGTGGCAATCTGCCGCGCAGCAGGCTGAGCATGGCATGGCTGGCGGCTATGGTTACCGCACGGATCTGCCGCGGCTGCAGACCGGCATAGTGCGACAGCTTTTCTGCCAGCATGCCAAGGTCCGCGCGTAGCAGGGCGGCCAGATGAATGATATTCGCTTCATCCCGGCTGGCCAGCGCCAGACGATCCCGCAGATCTGCCGCTACATTGAGCTGCGAATTGCTGCATGCCGTCATCAGCGGCACCCGCAGGCTGTCCAGGCCGACCAGCCCGGCGGTAATCGTTGCGGCGCCGATATCGAATGCCATACCATAGCCGTCGGCCAGCGGACCATCCTTGACCTGTGCTGCAGCAGGCAGCTCCTGCTTGTGGTAAAGCGAGATCACCGCATCGCCGAGAATGCGTCGCTGCGAGGCGAGCATCCACCCTTCGGTCAGTTCTGCTGCGCTGAATACTGCCGCTTCTGCTGCCGCATCCTCTGCCGGGGAGACCGAGCCGCGTTCCAGACAGACCCGGTCGCTATCAGCATCCTCTGCAGAGATGATGCCGGCAACGAGCAGCAGCGTATAGAGGCTGTCACCGGCCAGCGCATGCAGTTCCTTTTCTCCCGGCAGTATCGTGATGCGGCATTGTTGCTCTTTCATGGCAAACACTCCTTATGGTTCCGCTGTCTCCAGCAGGGCGATGGCTTGCGCCTGGATGGCTGCGCCGCTGCCGACGCTGTCCAATCCCTCCGCCGTCTTTGCTTTGACAGATACCCGTTCGATCGGCAAGGCTAATGCGGTCGCGATATTCTGCCGCATTGCTATGATATGGGGTGCAAGCTTGGGGCGTTCCGCGATCACCGTCGTATCCACATTGATGATAGAATAGCCCGCTGCGCTTAACTGTGTTGCGCAGCAACGCAGCAGCTGCAGGCTGTTTGCGCCGCGGTACGCTTCCTCTGTATCCGGGAAATGGCTGCCGATATCGCCGAGCGCCGCTGCGCCGAACAGGGCGTCGATCAAAGCATGCAGCAGCACATCCGCATCGCTGTGGCCGGCAAGGCCACGCGGAAAGGGGATGGATACGCCGCCCAGAATCAAAGGCCTGCCTGCGACGAGGCGGTGGCTGTCCCAACCGCTGCCGATTCGCATCATCGCGATTCCTCCTGTTTCCGCCGACGCAACACAGCTTCTGCTGCTGCCAGATCGGCGGCATAGGTCAGTTTGAAGTTTTCATGCCGCGCCCAGATCACGGCTACCTGTGCGCCAAGCCGGGCAACGAGCGCCGCGTCATCCGTTGCCGACCGGGCTGCCGGGCCGGCCAGGGCATAGGCTGTACGCAGCAGTTGCGCACGGAAAACCTGCGGCGTCTGGATCGCGGCAAGGGCATCACGTTGCAGATGGCCGCAGATATAACCATCTGACACCTGCTGAACCGTATCAACCGGTGCGCTTGCCAGTACGGCTGCCTGTTCTTTTTCCGCGCTTAGCAGCAAAGCAGACCAGTCTTCCGCATGCAGCAGCGGCCGCGCAGCATCATGTACCGCGATATGGGTCGCGGCAGGCGAGCAGGCGGCAAGCGCCGCTTCCACCGAAGCGCAGCGATCTGCACCACCTGCGATGACTTGCGCCAGGGCATATGGCGCACAAATCGCCTCGATAGCGGCGATATCTGCCTTGGGAGCGGCGACAATGATCTGTCGTACTGCGGGCTGTGCGGCGAATAGTGCCAGGCAGTAGTCCAGCGCCGGCCGGCCCAGCAAAGGCAGCAGGGCCTTGCTTTTGCCATAGCCCATGCGCGTACCGCTGCCGGCTGCGGCGAGAATCACGGAAATTTGCATGGCTTTGCCTCCGCACGATGTTGCCTGTTCTCTGCCGGCGCCATTTTTCGGCATGCGCCGGCCAATCAGGGTAATATTATACAGCCAAAATGCATGGATTGCAATAGTTTGCACGGCTTTGCCGCGACAGAGGGGATTTTTCTGTCGCCTGGCCTGGTTCCGGCAGCTGGCGCCGTTCTGTTAGGCGACTGGCCGGACCTGGCATGCGGAGATTGTGCACAAAGCAGAAGCGGGCATACTGCCTTTGCAGTATGCCCGCTTTTCTTTTGTTACCGATGAATCAGGCGCCTTGCACCTCGATCACGTCTCCGTTTTTGCCTACTTTCGGCTTGGCAAAAACCATGCGTCCGGCAGAAGTCTGCAGGATGCTCGTCACCACTACGATCAGGTGTCTGCCAATATAGCGGCGGCCATTTTCAACCACGATCATCGTACCATCTTCGAGGTAAGCGACTCCTTGGCCGGCTTCGCGGCCCTCCTTGACGATGAGAGCAGACATTTCCTCGCCAGGCAAGACGATCGGTTTGACGGCATTGGCCAGCTCGTTGATGTTGAGCACGCGTACGCCCTGCAGCTGAGCAACCTTGTTCAGGTTAAAATCATTCGTCACCACCACGCCCTTCAGGTCCTGCGCCAGGCGCAGCAGCTTGGAATCGACTTCTGCCAGGTCCTGATAATCCTTTTCCGCAATCACAACGGAACCGTCAAATTCTTGCCGCATCATGTTCAGGCAGTCCAGACCGCTGCGGCCGCGGTTGCGCTTCAGCGTATCGCTGCTGTCCGCAATATGACGCAGCTCTTCCAGGACAAAATTTGCCACCACCAGTTCGCCTTCCAGAAAACCGGTACGATAGATATCGGCGATCCGGCCGTCGATGATCACGCTGGTATCCAGTATTTTCGGTTGCACCCGCCATTCCTGCTTTTTCTTATCCTTTTTCTCCGGTTTTTCTTTTGGTTCTCTTTTTTGGCCGGAAAAGAGTCCGGCAAAATCTTCCCGCTTGCGATAACCGATGAGCAGGCCGATATAGCCGAAGATAAGCACGGCAATGATGGCGAGATAGGGGCCGATGGTTGGGATTCGCGCCACGGCTACACCGATCAGACTGGCAATGATAAGGCCAGCTATGAGTCCAACTGCGATACAGACGATCTCCAGTGTCGCCATCTGCGAAGCGCGCGAAACGACTTTTTCCGTGCAGCGCTCCAGCCATCTGGTCAGAGGCGGCAACAGCAGCAAGCCAAGCCCGGCTACGAGCAGGCCGATCAGTGCGATCACGCCATAATAAACATAAGCGGGCTTTTCCGCGAGGATCGGGCCGAGAAAATTCGCGGCCAACAGAACGGCGATCAGAGCGAGCAAAATACAAACGCCACCGTAAACGATCTTACGCATATGTTTCACCTCCTTTCTCTTCAGCATAGACTTGAATCCTTACGCGGGGTAAGTAACCCCTGCCGGGCGGCACTGCTTGCCGCTGCATGATGCCTTTCCGGCAGGTACGCTAATCATACCATATCTTGCCGGCTTTTTCTTAAAAAATTTGTGATATTTTCCCGAAGATTTTTTTAAAAATGCGGCGGGAGTCCCGCCGCAGATCATTTGCGATGAAATAATGCGTCCAACTTTGCCGCTGCGGCTTCCGGCGGCAGGCCGGCGGCAAGTACAATTTCGCTGAGCAGGATACGGCGCGCATTGTCCAGCATCTTTTTCTCGCCGGAAGAAAGCCCTTTTGCCATATCACGTACCGTAAGATTGCGCACGACTTCCGCCAGTTGACAAATATCACCGCTTTTGATTTTATCCATATTCAGGCGATAGCGTCGGTTCCAGTTGTCTTCCCAGGGGGAAGGTTCTGCGCACAGCACCTCATGCACTTCGTCCAGTTTTTCCAGGCCGCAGATCGGGCGCATACCGGCTTTTTCCACCGATTCTACCGGCACAAGGACGCGCAGTTCACCCGCAGAGATGCGCAGGACGTAGTAGCTGTGCTCTTCGCCCAGGATCTCCCGCGTTTCCACTGCTTCAACCACACCAGCGCCATGCGCCGGGTAGACGACCTTAGCTCCGATCGTAAACATAAACCCAGCCTCCTGCTGCCGAAAATCAAACTTTCCTTAATATATTTTAACAGAGGAAAGGCCGGTTGTCAATTTATAAAACAAAAAATTATATCATGCTATAGACATGCTGTCAATGGTTATTTTTAGTTTTTGCGGCATCTTGTGCGCGGGTTAGCCCGAGAATCAAGAAAGCCGTTTCCAGATCTGCCGCCGGCAGCCGGCGCAGTTTGTCACCAGCCTGCTCCTGCACTTCCGGTGGACAGAGCACGGCGCTGAACCCAAAGGCCGCGGCCTCGCGGCAACGGCGTGCCATCTGCCCCACACTGCGGATTTCCCCGAGCAAGCCGAGTTCGCCGGTAAGCAGCAGCCCTTCTTCGATCGGGATATCGCGTAGCGAGGAGGCAACCGCAGCGGCTACCGCCAGATCTGCCGCCGGGTCATCGATTCGCATGCCGCCTGCCAGATTGAGATAGACATCTTTGCTGCCAAGCGGCAAACCGAGCTTGCGTTCCAGTACGGCCAGAATCAGCAGCAGGCGGTTAAGGTCAAAGCCTGCCGCCAGGCGGCGGGGATTGCCAAAGCTGGCCGGCGTAACGAGCGCCTGCACCTCGATCAGCAGGGGACGGCTGCCTTGCACGACGCAGGAAACGGCAGAACCGGCCGCTCCCTGGCGGCGGGAGGAAAGAAAATAGGCGGAAGGCGAACTCAGCGGCAGCAGGCCGCTGGCGCTCATCTCGAAAACCCCGATCTCATTTGTCGAGCCGAAGCGGTTTTTCACTGCCCGCAGCAGACGCAGCGCATGATAGCGTTCTCCCTCAAAATAGAGCACGGTATCGACCATATGTTCCAGCACGCGCGGCCCGGCAAGCACGCCTTCTTTGGTCACATGGCCGATCAGCAATACGGCGGCGCCGCTTTCGCGGGCAAAGGCGGTGGCTGCGGCTGCAACTGCGCGTACCTGGCTGACGCTGCCTGGTGCGGATTCGATCCCCGTGCTGAACAAGGCTTGTACGCTGTCGATGATCAACAGCAACGGCGTGAGTGCACGCGCTTCCGCCAACGCTTCGTCGATATCGGTTTGCGCCAGCAGATAGAGCCCGTCTGCCAGCGCATTCAGACGTTCGGCGCGCAGTCGGATCTGCTGCGGGCTTTCTTCACCGCTGATGTAAAGCACGCGGCCATATTGCGCGAAATTGGCTGCTGCCTGCAGCAGTAAGGTGGATTTGCCAATGCCCGGCTCACCGCCGAGCAGTACGGTGCAGCCGGGCGGCAGACCGCCGCCCAACACCGTATCCAGCTCTGCAATGCCGCTCTGATAGCGGGCAGCGGCTTCGGCCTTTACTTCGCGCAGCGGTTGCGCTTTGGCCGGCGGCAAGACAGCCCGGCCTGCCGCAGTTGTCTCCGGCTGCAGCTTTTGCTCGACCAGGCTGTTCCATGCGCCACAATGTGGGCAGCGTCCCATCCAGCGCACGCTTTCGCCGCCGCATTCATTACAAAAATAGACTGTTTTTGCTTTCGCCATGAGCGGCCGCCCCCTTTTCTGCCCGCTATGCTGGCTAAACGTTAGATGTTCTTCTCCCCTGCATTTTGGCGGGCCAGCTGCCGAAGATGATCGGCTAACTGCGGAAAGCTGCCGGTCAGACAGGTGGAAAGATCTGCATGCGTACGGTCGATCAAGCAGTCAAGAATCAAAAATACCTGCATACCGGCTTGTATTGCCGCGAGATCTTCCGCCGCATCGTTGCCGACCATCAGACATTCCTGCGGCTGCAGTCCAAGCTGTTCCGCCAGCGTGCGGAAATAAAGCGGGTTTGGTTTGCAATAAGATGTATTCTCATAGGTGGTGATCCATTCAAAATCTGCCGGCGACAATCCCGCCCAACCAAGGCGGATCTCCGTTGCATCGCGCGGAAAGATCGGATTGGTGGCCAGCACGGTACGGAACCCAAGCTCTTTTGCCAACTGTACGACAGTCGCAGCCTGCGGCGTATAACCGCAGAAGGATTGCGCCTGCCGAAATTCACAGCGGTAAAACTCTTCAAATAAGGGCTTGTCCTGCAGGGATTTTTCACCAAAGATGCTGTAAAATTTCTGCCAGAATGCCTCTTCGTTACGGCGGCTGCCATCATTTTTCACCATCGCCGCCGTGCCGCTCCAGATTGCGTCGATCAACGGTTGCGGTTGATAGCCGTATGGCGCCAGCTTTCCGGCCAATAAGCGGAAATATCCTTTGGTAAATACTTCCTGATCCATCGGTAGCAGCGTACCGTCCAGATCGAAAAAAATCGCTTTGATCTGCATATTGACTCCTTTTCCTGTCAGGCATGTCCTACAGGATGACAGATGATCCGGCTGCCGGCGGCCGAAAAAGGCCGCCGGTTTATCCAGCCGGTTTATTCAGCCGTTGCCTCTAGCCGTTTCCTCCGGATGTTTCATCCGGCATCAAGCGCATTGAGCTGCTCCTGCAGCCAGTTGCGTATCGCTTCCTGCCCTGCCGCACAGGGCAGCGTATTCACCAGCGGCATACGGCGTTCTGCATCATATCCTATGGTCACCGGCGCCAACTTTGCAAAATCGCGCAGGCGCACATAGTTTTCACCATCCAGATTTACGGCGCTGACCGCAACCGGTTCGCCGTCTGCTTCCACAATCAGTTCACCTGGGCCGGCCGCTGCTGTTGCTGCTGCGTAATCCGGCAGGCCGTAACCGCGGATCCAGCTATCGGTCAGGTTGCGCCGGCGGCGATAGACGCCGTCGCCATTGCTGCTGTTGCCGTTCGCTGACGTGTTGCCCTCGATCGTGACCACGCGCTGACCGTCGCAGCTTTCCACGATGCCAGCATGTGCATAACTGCCGAAGAGGATGATATCCCCTGCCTGCGGTTGATAGGCATCCCGCGGTTGATACCGTCCTAGGCTGCTGAAATAGGCATAATAATCCGGAACCCAAGCTGTACGCGGGATGATGCCGCTGTGGTTATCCGCGCCCAGCAGGCCGGCGCGCGCAGCGCACCAGCTGATGAACATTGCACACCAGGGCTGATGGTTTGCACCGTACCAGACGCCGTATTGGTTATTGTTGTTTTCCCCTTCCCGATAACCAATCTGCGTGGCAGCGATGCTGACCATGCTTTCTCTTGCATCCATTTTCTTCACCTCCTGCAATATACATATGCCTGTCTACTGCAGATGGTGCCGCTGCTGCGCATGGGTTCTGCATTCTCGCTTATCTCGCTTATGCTGCCGGCGCAAGCGGGTTATTTCGCATCCTGTTCTTCCAGCCAGGCAGAGAGCAGTTTGCGGTATTTTTCCGCTTCCTCGACAAAAGGCATATGCCGGCTGTAGGCGAACAGCTCCCAGCGCGCATTGGGGATCGCATCGTACATCGATTTGGCAACCAGCGGCGAGCTCAGGTCACGCGTACCGGAGAAGATCATCGTCGGCACTTTGATTTGCGGCAGCTTATCGCCATATTCCCAGCCAGCCAGAGTACCGGTAGGGCTGAATTCGTTTGGTCCCCAGGCGGTGACATAGGATTCACGGCCTTTGACCGCAGGCCTGCGCACGCATTCCGGCTGTTCTTCCAGCGGCATGGCGAAGCAGTGCCGCCGCATGTATTCGTCCTCTGCTTCCTGATAGGCCGCACTGCTGTAATCGCCGTTTGCCTCTGCTGCGGCGATCGCCTGTTGCATCTGCTGCGGCAGATAGGTCAGCCGCCTTCTCCCTTCCTGCTCCCAGAGCGAAGCGGAAGCGAGGGTAGAGGAGAGGATCAGGCTGCGCACGCCCTGCGGCGCTTCATCGCACATATACTGAATGGCGAGCATACCGCCCCAGGATTGCCCCAGCAGATGAACTTCGCTGAGACCGAGATGTTTGCGCAGCTCCGCCAGCTCATCCAACCAGGTGCGGGCCACCCATAGCGAAGGGCAAGAGGGAACGGCAGAATTGCCGCAACCAAGCTGGTCATAGCTGATGATGGCGCGCCCATCCTCTGCCAGCACGTCCAGTACTTCAAAATAGTTATGCGTGGAACCAGGACCGCCATGCAGCAGCAACAGCGGTCGCTTGCCGGGCGCGCATTCGCCCACGATGCGGTAATAGGTGCGATAGCCAAGATAGGGCATATAGCCTTCGGTAATCTTCATCTTGCATGCTCCTTTTGTCCGGATTTGCGCCTGGTGGCGCAGGTTTACTCTGATTATAACAGAAAACAGCCGCTTTTGCTACCAAGGGTATGCTTTTCCCGCCAAAACGGCGTTCGCCACTTGCATGGCGGGCCTTGCTATAGTAAAATAGGTTATCCATTGAAAGAAATCGCAAAGGGGATAGAAAAATGGCTGTGAACCTGAAGGGCAGAAGCTTTCTTACGATCATGGATTTCACGCCGGAAGAGGTACGCTACCTGCTTGATCTGGCGCATGACTTGAAGGCGAAAAAGCGCGCCGGTATCCGCGGTGAAATGCTGCGGGGGAAAAATATCGTTCTGTTGTTCCAGAAAACCTCCACGCGTACGCGCTGCGCATTCGAAGTGGCGGCATATGACGAAGGCGCGCAGGTCACCTTCCTGGACAGCGGCAGCTCGCAGATGGGAAAGAAGGAATCGCTGCGGGATACGGCAAAGGTGTTGGGCCGCTTTTATGACGGTATCGAATACCGCGGTTTTGAACAGGCTGTGGTCGAGGATCTGGCTCGCTATTCCGGTGTGCCGGTTTGGAACGGCCTGACGGATGTCGATCATCCTACGCAGGCGCTGGCGGATGTCATGACGATCGAAGAGCATGTCGCAAAACCATTGAACCAGGTGAAGCTGGTATTCTGCGGCGATGTGCGCAACAATGTCGCTTATTGTCTGATGTATATCTGCGCCAAGCTGGGTATGCATTATGTCGGCTATGGCCCGGATGCGCTGACGGTAGACGCAAAGGTGTTGGCGCGCGCGCGCGCTGCGGCGGCGGAGACCGGAGCGACGATCGAAATCAGCTCGGATGCATCCTGTCTGAAAGGTGCGGATGTGATCTATACGGATATTTGGGCCTCCATGGGCGAAGAAGATCAGATCCCGGAGCGCGTGCGCCTGCTGACGCCATATCGCGTCGATGCGGCATTGCTGGCGAAGACAGAGAATCCGGATGTGATTTTCCTGCACTGCTTACCCAGTTTCCACGATTTCGAAACAACGATGGCCAGACAGCAGATGGAGCTGGGATATGATATCCGCGAGGTAACGGATGAAGTATTCTGCAGCCGCTGCAGCAAGGTGTTTGACGAAGCGGAAAACCGGCTGCATACGATCAAGGCTGTGCTGGTGGCTACAATCGGCTGAACGGCGGGTAACTGACCGGATATCGCGCTTTCTTTTTTCGGCACGGATAAACCTGGCATGAATAGACAGGCTGCCGCATATAAATAGATATACCTGGTAAAGGGGGTATCTATTGATATGGGCAGCCTGAAAGATTATGGGCGCTATCAGGCGGCGGAAGCGCCGAAACGCAAGAAGGTGGGCCGCCGGCTGCTGTATCAGACGCTGCTGGCCGCCGTATTTTTCTTGGCCGTGGTCGCCGGCATTACGGCAGAAAACCGGCTGGGCGACGGCGCGCGTTATGTCCTGGGCACAGCGGTCAGCGCAGAGAGCAGTTGGGTGGAATTTCGCAACGCTGCGGCAACGCCGGCAGCAGAGGATGCGGCAAGCGCAACGGACGGGGATTCGGCTGCAGCGGAGGGTACGGCGGAAGAAACGGCGCCATCATTGGTGGAAAGCGACGCCACGCCGCAGTTCACCGCACCGGCTTCCGGCGTGGTCGTCACGGATCTGGCGGTGGCGGCGAGCGGCTTTTCCACACAACAGGGCATCTTGATTCAGGGTGCGGCCGGACAGGACGTAAAAGCGGCGGCAGAGGCGGAAGTTGGCTATCTGGGCGAAAGCGAAGACGGCTTCATCGTCGAACTGCTGCACAGCGGCGGCTTTACCAGTATCTATCAAGGGTTGAGCGAGATATCTGTCGCAGCTGGCGACCGCATCGCCATTGGCGATGTGATCGGCGTAACGGCGAGCGGCGAATTGACGTTTTCGCTGCTCTTGGATGATCAGGAGGTCGACCCGCTCGATTATCTGTTCCAGTGAGATGCCTGCCGTGCAGTACCATGATCGGCCAGCTTGGCCGGAGCCGGAATGTGGCTGCCGAAAGCATCTGGAGAAGATCTGCCCGGCCTCGGATCCACGCTGGACTAAGGCGCACAGCAGCTGCCGGAGGAAAATGGCGGCAAAGCATAAGAGAGACAAAAAAGCGGCGTGCAGATTCACGCCGCTTTTTGTTTCCGGGTTAGCTTTATCTGTTCCGTTTGCTTTGCGCCGCAGTTTCAGCTGTTGGGCTGCCATCGCCGTTGGCTGCTGATTGGGGAGGATGAAAGCGAAAGCGCTGGATACAGCCGATCAGCTGGCCGGAAAGAATAACGGTAAGCAGGGAATAGATCAACCGTTGCGCCGGGATATAGGTCGCGGAAAGCGCGAGTACGATCAGGTCGCTGATCAGGTAGATCCATTGTATTTTGATCCGGGTCAGGCGGGAGATGCTCATCGATAGGGCGTCGTCGCCGCTGGGTGCGCTGCCGACGCGCACGCAAAGGCCGGCGCCGCTACCGACGAAGAGCGCGCCGATTACCGCCGCAGCCAGCGGCTGCTCCGCCAGCTGTGGCCAGAGCGGGGGGAAGCATTCAACAATGGCATAGAAAAGGGAGAACCCCAGGCTGGCAATGGCAGAATAAAAAAGGAAACCACGCCCCAGCACGCGCCAGCCGATCAAGTAGCAGAGCGCATTAAGGATAAATGAGGAGAGGGCAGGCGAAAGCGCAAACCAATGGTGGAAGAGCAGGGTTAGGCCGAGTACGCCGCCTTCCGTTACATTGCTGAAGGAATGGACATGGTAAAGCCCAAAGGCAAGGATGGCGCTGCCAGCCAGAGAAAGCAGGCAGCTCTTCCAGGAAAAGCCGCCTGGTAAAATACGGTTGAGTGAGAAATGACGGGACAAGATAACGCTCCTTTGCTTGTGGCGGGCTGACGGAAAGGCAGCCCGCTTTTATCAACGTGTAGTAAATCGTATGGGATGGCAAATCTCCGTATCTGACGATCAGGTGGATGGGCCGTGATACAAGCTATTCGTTTGCATCAGCCGCATCCCCTGCTGTCGTCCCTGCGGCAGCGACGGCAGCTCCGCCATCCATCGCTTCGTAATGGTGGATGATCCGGATCAGCATTGCGCTGAGCTCTGCACGTTTGAGATAGCTGTTGGGCAGAAAGCGGCCGAGATCATCGCCTTTCATGATACCGTAATCCGCCAGCAGTTGCGCGGCTGCGCGCACCGTATCGCTCTCTGCGGTCAGGTCGCTGAATTCGATGCCGGAAGGCTCCGCTTCCTTCAGCGCGGCAAACAGTGGCGCCAGACTTTCCGCCACCTCGCGCCGCAGAACAGCGCGTTGCGCATCAAAATAGAGTTGGCCGTCCTGTTCGATATACAGGCTTTCCGCCAGCAAGCCCGCGCGCCAGGTCAGCATCAGGGATTCATAAAAGTAATCGCTTGCGGTCACATCCTGGAAGACGAGAGCAGAGGTTTCTTCTGCTGGCAGCTCATCTACCGCCGCATCGCTGCCGCTGCTTTCCGTTTCCTGCGCCGTGGCGTCTGGCGTTGATTCCGCCATCATTTCCCCTGCCGCCGCTTCCCTTTCCGCTGCATCTTCCGCGGCGGTTTCCTTTGCCGCCGGCGCGGTGGGGAAGATCAGTTGATAGGTGCGTGCCACCAGCGTGATCAGTTCCGCACGGTTGATATTGGTTTCCGGCCGGAAGGTATTGTCCGGATAGCCGTTGATGATGCCGAGCTCTACCAGTTCGCGCACTTCCGGCTCGCTCCAATGACCGAAGAGGTCATAAAGCGTATCTTCTGCCGCACGCATGGTGATCAGATAGCTGTTGCCGGACGGCGTTGTCTGGGAAACGCTTTCACATACGCCGGGCAGCGTGGGGCTGATATCATGCGCGCTGTAATAGATCTGATAACCCGTATGTTCGTAGGAGGTGCAGAGCAGTACGCCTTCGCGCTGCAGTTGCTGATAATATTCTTCCAGCGTCAGACCATGCTGCATCATGTATTCAGCATGGGGTTTGCCGACATAGCGAAAATGCCATGGTTCGTAGATATATCCGGTGATCTCCGTTTTGTCCTGCGGATAGCGCAGGATATAGCCGTATTTCCAGCAGTTGGCTGCCAACCAGCGGCCGGCTTCCGTATCGGCAAAGCTCTCCGTCATGCTGTGCCCATTTTCCGCAGTGGTGATATCGATGGCCATGCCACTCTGGTGCTCGCTCATGCCGGGCGGCGCAACCACGGTGGCGGCAAGCTGTTTTGCCTCATCCTGGGTATAGCCCAGGCCGCGGTAGTAGGCCGTCTTGTTGGCATAGAGCGTGCTCTGCAGGTCATAGCTGCGGTAACCGCTTGCGCCATAAATGCCGTATACACCAGCCTGGCGTGCTGCCGCTACCATTTCCTGCAGCGCGAGCGCAGCTTGCTCAGTCATGCGCACATCGCTGCCCGCGCTGATATAGCTGTCGAGATAGACCAAATCCTCCGGTACGGCGTCCGCAGCCAGCGGATAGGTCTTGTTGATCAGCAGCTGTGTCTTGTCATCCGCCGCCAGGGCTGGACCGGAAAAGAGCATCAGCAGAAGCGGGACGAGGAAGATTGCCGGCAATAGACGGAAAAGATAAGTTTTGCAGGGTGAAGAATGCATGGAAAACCTCCGGGGTTGAGCTGCGTTATACCGTTGCAGCCCAGGGTTGTGCTATAGCTGCCAGTATGCGGCTGCGCCGGCTGCCGTTGCCTGCAGCAGCGTTTCGCGCTGTTGCAACCAGGCATTGCGGTCCGCAGCATTGTCGAGAAAAGCATATTCCATCAGCAGCGCTTCCGGGCCGCGTTGGATCGCATCTGCCATCTGTGGGTTATGGTAAAGATAGAGCGTGGGCGAAAGTGCGGCGCCGCCGGTTTCGCGCAGGATGAAGTAATAATCGCGGCCATAGCCGCCCGGCTCTTCAGAATGGCGTTGATAAAGCCCGCTCGCCACCAGGCCGCTGCCGCTGTCATTCGCCACTGCGCCTGCAGCAAGCAGCGCATCCGCTACCGCTGTAGCAAAGCGTAGATCTGAGGCCACCGAGCTGTAGATCTGAAAGCCTGCCTGCTGGCCATTGCCTGCGTTAAGGTGATTGGAGATCAGGTAGGAAGCATGGCTGCGGTAGATCAGGTCGATACGCGCATTCGGCAGATAGGGGTTTTCCTCTGCTGCCATGCCACCCGGCAGCGCGGCGTCCTCCCGCGTCAGGAATACGCGCAGGCCATAGGCTTCGAGATAGGACTTCAGCAGCAGAGAATTTTCCAGGTTAAGCTGGGCTTCCTGTTCACCGCCAGCCTCTGCGCCAAGATCCCCACCGCCATGTCCTGCATCGATCGCCACATCGAAATAGCCGGCCGGCAGATGTTCCGTATCGCGGATCACCAGCTCAAGCAGGCCATGACGATCTGTACGAAACTGCCAGTGCTTGCGCAGGCCGTCTCGCGGCAAGGTATAACCCTGCGGCAGGCTGTCGTTCAGCAGGCTGGCATCTATCCGCCGGCCATCCGCATAGACAGCATAGACAGCTGCCGGCAGTTGATAAAGACAGAGGCCGCCGTTGGCAAAAGGGCTGTTGCGGAATCGGATGTGGTAGACATGTTCAGCATCGCTGCCGGACAGGGTGAAGGTAACGCCGGGCTGTATGCCGTGCAGGCGCAGCTGCGCTGCCTCGCCATGTACCAACGCTGCGGAAAGGTGCAGAGCTGCAGATGGGGAGACCGTGTCCCCCAGCAGCGCCGGCGCCGGTCCGACAGAAGGCAGCAACAGGGCAAAGAGCAGGAGCAGCACGGCGCCGCCCAGCAAGAAGAGGCGAACATTGTTTTGTTTCATCAGTTCTCCTTCCGGGAGCAGGCCGCGGCGGATTGCCACCGGATTCGCCCATCGCGCGCCGTCTGGCATCACGGCATATTTTTTACCATTCTATCATATCCTGCGCTGTTTTTCCATCTTTCGCCGCGCTTCCCGGCATGGAAAATTTTATCGGCCACCAACGGAAGCCCTTTCTTTTCGCCGCGGCGGGTGCTATAATTACATATTAGGTTGGTCGTTGTTTGTCGATGTGATAGGACATAACAACAGGGGGAGAAGATGATGTTTCCGACTGCAAAGGAGATGCGGCGGCGGGGCCGGGCCGCATTGGCGGGCAACTGGCCGGTCGCCGTGTTGGCGATGGTGCTGATGGTCGTCTTTGGCGGTCAATGGTTCGGCGGCGACCGGTTCAGCCTGACGCTGCAGTTTGATTTGCCGCTGGACTGTCTGCAGGAAGGCGGGTTCATCTATGAATGGACGCAGGGGATGGAGAATCCATTGCTGCTCTTTATGCCCTGGGCCGCTTTTTCCGCTGTAGCGATGGCGGCCGCGCTCTGGCAATGGATCACCCTGCTGATCGGCGGCGCTTTGGATCTGGGCGGCTGCCTTTTGTTCGCCAATATGCACCGCGGCCGGGATTTCGGCCTGCAGACGCTGACAGAGCGTTTTTCCATCTTTTTGAAAGCGCTTGGCCTGCGTTTATATATGTCGCTGTTCATCATCCTCTGGGGGCTGCTGCTGATCGTGCCGGGTATCATTGCCAGCTACCGTTACCGCATGGCAACCTGGCTGATGGCGGAAAATCCGGAACTTGGCATCCGGGAAGCGGTGGAAATGAGCAAATATATGATGCAGGGGCATAAGGGCCGTCTTTTCTGCCTGGACCTCAGCTTCATCGGTTGGATGCTGCTCTGCGCGTTGACCTTCGGCATTGGCAACCTTTTTCTCAACCCTTATCTGCAATCGACGGAAGCGGCCTTTTATCTGGACCTGCTGTCCCGCCGTTCGCCCTATGAAGCGGACTGTCGCGGCTACGACGGCTTGGCAGGGGAGAAAGCATATCAAAATGAATATGGAAGAGGCGAGGAGCATATATGAAACCGGGCTTTGATCCTGTGCGTTATATGGAGCTGCAGACAAAATATATCCGTGAACGCATCAGCCGCTTTGACAACAAGCTCTATCTGGAATTCGGTGGCAAGCTGTTCGACGATTTTCATGCTGCGCGCGTATTGCCCGGCTTCGAGGCGGACGCTAAAGTCAAGTTGCTGCTGGAGCTGAAGGATATCACGGAGATCATCTTTGCCATCTCTGCGCCTTCGATCGAAAAGAGCAAGATCCGCGCGGATATTGGGATTACCTACGATATGGATGTGCTGCGGCTGATCAAAAATCTTTCCGCTATGGGCCTGCGCATCAACTCCGTGGTGATCACGCAGTATACGGATCAGTTCGCGGCGCAGCAGTTCAAACATAAGCTGGAAGCGCGCGGTATCAAAACCTATCTGCATCGTCTGATTCAGGGCTACCCGACTGATGTGGAGACCACGCTTTCGGAAAACGGCTACGGCGCAAACCCCTATGTAGAAACGACGCAGCCATTGGTGGTGGTCACCGCGCCCGGACCGGGCTCCGGCAAGCTGGCCACCTGCCTTTCGCAGATCTACCATGAACAAAAGCGCGGCGTCACAGCCGGCTATGCCAAATTCGAGACCTTCCCCATCTGGAACCTGCCGTTGAAACACCCGGTAAACCTGGCTTATGAGGCGGCGACCGCGGATCTGCACGACGTCAACAGCATTGACCCCTATCATCTGGAAAAATACGGTGAGATTACCGTGAACTACAACCGCGATATCGAAGCCTTTCCCGTGGTGAAGACCGTGCTCAACCGCGTACTGGGCGAGGATGTCTATTATTCGCCCACCGATATGGGCGTAAATATGGCCGGCTATGCCATCACGGATGACGAGGCGGTGCGTGAAGCTTCGATGCAGGAGATTGTCCGCCGCTATTTCCGCGCGCGCTGTGACGCGCGCCAGGGGCTGGTCGGTGACGATATTCCGGAGCGTATCGAAATGATTATGCAGCAGCTTGGCCTGCGCGCAGAGGACCGCGCCGTCGTCGAGCATGCGCGGGCCAAGGCCGCGCAGCGCGGCGTGCCTGCTGTCGCTTTCCAGCTGCCGGACGGCCGCCTGACCACGGGTAGGGATTCCTATATCATGAGCGCGGCGGCTTCCGGCGTGATCAATGCGATCAAGGCGCTGGCTGGCATTTCCGACAATATCCTGCTGCTTTCGCAGAATATCATCGATCCGATCATCGCCATGAAACGAGATCTGAATATGAACAGCTCGCTTACGCTTTCCGATGTGCTGATTGCGCTTTCCATCTGCCAGGCGACAAACCATACGGTATCGATCGCCATGGAACAGCTGCCGCGTCTGCATGGCTGCGAGGCGCATTGCACCGTAATGCTGACGGCGGCGGATGAATCGATGCTGCACCGTCTGGGCGTCAATATCACCTGCGACCCGGTTTACCAGAGCGATATCCTCTTCCATTGAGCGGCGGGGATACAGGAGGCTGCCATGGCAAAAGCGATGGAAAAAACGAATGTGATGCGCCTGCTGGATGCGGCTGATGTCGTCTATCGCGGGCATAGCTATGATCCGACGGATGGGCGCATTGATGGCGTTTCTGTGGCGGAAAAGGTGGGTTTCCCGCCGGAGCAGGTGTTCAAGACATTGCTGACGCAGGGCGCCAGCGGCGCGTATTATGTTTTTGTGCTGCCGGTCGCCGCTGAGTTGGATCTGAAAAAAGCAGCGCGGGCCGCGGGGGAAAAAAATATCGTCATGGCGCCGGCGCGCGACCTGCTCAAGCTGACCGGCTATGTGCACGGCGGCTGCTCGCCGCTGGGCATGAAAAAGCCGTTTCCCACCTTTCTTGATGAAAACGCCATCCTGCAGGAGACGATAGTCTGCTCTGCCGGTAAGATTGGCAGCCAGATCGAGCTTGCGCCGGATGATCTGCTGGCCTTGACGAATGGCGTTTATGCTGATCTCTGCAAGTAACGATTGCTTATCATCAAGCCAGCAAGCCGGTTGCGGCATAGGCGCTCAACATGACCGCTTCGCCGGGTTGAAGAAAGGCGTCGCTGTTCTTTACCACCGGCGCGGGCAGCTCGGCGATCGTTTCCCAGGCTTTAATCTGCTGCCAGCGTTGATTCAGCGTATGCCGGAAAAAGGAAAGATCAAAATTTCTCCGCCAGCAGGCGGGGAATTTTTGTTGCAGCGTTGCCGCAGAGACGCCGTTGGGCCGGAAGCTCCAGAAGCCGCCCAGCGCCAAAGCATTTGGACGCAGGTATTTTGCTATTGCATCAAGGGCAAAGGCATGATGGCGCATCGCATGTTTGTTCGCTGCCAGATCGATATAGATATCCACGCATTGCCTGCGCAGCGGCAGATTGTCATTTTCTGCCGCAATGAAGAGAACAGAGCGCTTTGCCTGTGTACGGTTGAGGATATCGCGGTACATGCGTAATACCATCGGATAGGGATCGGTCAGGATATAAAGCGCGTTTTCCGGCAGCTGCGCCAGGCGGCTGTGCGTAAAGCACATGCCGTTGATATAATCCTCCAGCACCAGCATTTCCCGCTGCGGCTGGCGCGGCAGACGGTCGAACAGCCATTGATAGCATTTATAAAGCAGGGTGATCAGATCCGCGTTCATCAGCCAGTTGCCATCCGTCATCTCCGGGCTCATGGCATGGTAAAAGCAAAGTTCTTCCCTGGCTTCGGCCAGGGAATATTCTTTTTGTGGGGCCAGCAGTATGCCGTCACGGATCTCCGCATGGTAGCCACAACCTTTGCTGCAATACAGCCGGGCGGAAAGAATCTCTTCACATTCGATATGGCAATCCTGCATTACGAGACCGGCCTGACAGCTTGGGCAGGCGAGATAGGGAAGGAAACGCGCCGGTACGCCGCTGTGCCGCAGGGGCTGCCGGTTGCGGGCTGCTATGGCTGCGGTTTCCTCGGCCGCCAGATTGGCGAGCGCTTCTTCGAGCTGTTGCTGTTCGGCCAGCAGCGCTTCCTTTTTTTCCGTCAGCAGGCGAATATAATCCTCCGCCTCGCGGGCAAACAGCAGGTCGCTATAGCGGAAAAGCGACATCAGGCGATGAATTTCCGGAATGGAAAAGCGACAGGCTTTCAGTCTGCGCAGCAGGCGCATATCCGCCATATCCTTTTCAGAAAAATAATACCGGCCATGCACAATAGCTGGAATAAGCAGGCCTTTTTCAATGTAGAAGCGCACGGCGCCCGGCGTGATATCGAACAGTTTACAAAATTGGCTGATCTTCATCGTTTTCCGCCTTCCTGCCTCGATCGATTGCGGTTAAAATATATCATACTATAATATATACCATTTTTAGCTAAAAAATCTAGTATACAAAAGATATTGTTGAAAAAAGCTGATTTTTCGCTTGAGGTGGATTATACTGGATTTGCTAAAATAATACTAAATAATAATAAAAGAGTATGGTGGGGTATTGTTTTTTGCTTTTCCCCTCGTTTCTGGCCTTGCTGGCAGAAGCTGTGGGGCTGGCTGATCCTGATTTCATTCTAATAAGAAAGGAAGTTGTGTGCATGAAAGGAAGCCTGTTGTTTCTGGTCATCGTCCTTTGCTTGGTCTTCGCATGCTCCGCTACGGCGCTCGCCTATACGGATACAACAGACCACTGGGCTAAAGAATCGATCGACCGCCTGAGTGAAGAGGAGATCCTTGGTGGCTATGAAGATGGCACCTATCGCCCGAACAATTATGTTTCCCGTGCCGAATTCATTGCCATGGTGAATCGGGTACTGGAATACCGCGGCGGTGCGGAGATCTCGTTTGCAGACGTTTCTGCGGACAACTGGTTCTATCAGGATATGGGGATTGCGGTGCAGTACGGTTTTATCAACGGTTACGAGGATAATACCATTCGTCCCAATTCCTATATTGCCCGGCAGGATGTGGCAGCGATCCTTTGCCGCGCGGTTGGTCTGACTGAGGATACCTCTGCCGTTGCCGACTTGGCCGATCAGGCGCAGATTGCTTCCTATGCCCAGGGGGCTGTCGGCGCGGTGATCAAAGCCGGTCTGTTTGGCGGCTATGAGGACAACACGATTCGCCCGACTCGCAATACCAGCCGCGCTGAAGTGGCGGTCATTCTGGATAAGTTGATCCAGTACCTTGACGCACAGATCGAACAGACCGTGCCGGAGACACCTGCTTATGTGCATGTGATCACTGACCAGGAGATTGAGCTTGGTTACAGCGCGCCGATTTCTGCGCGTGCAGCCAACCGCCTGTTCAGCGTGACGGTGGATGGCAAAGCAGCGGAATTTTTCTTCCTTTCACAGTTTGACGGCATGGTCAACCTGCGCCTGGCAGAACCGCTTGCCGACCCGGCCGCTGCTGTCGTGGCAGTGACTCCTGCCGGCGGCACAGCGATTCAGGCGGAATATGTGCCCTTCTATACGCAGACGCGGACGACGACAAACGTTTTCTTCCCGGTGCGTGGCAATGAAAATTCCGGCATGAACGAGACATATGATTATCATTATGTGCTCAATTATTGCATGGGCGGTATTTATCAGATGTTGGGCCAGACGGACTATACCGGCCTGGCGGCGAATGAAAACGGCATGAACGTGGTTGTCGTCGGTTCGGATCAGACGGTATACCTGGCGCCGGAATATCGCGAGCTGTATAATCCAGCGGATGCGGCAACGCGGCGCACCATTGCCGGCACGCCGGAGAATCCGACCATCGTCACCACGGCGGATGATGTGATGCGCCTTGCTTCGACTGGTGAAATGCAGCGCACGCAGAGCGACCGCTTCTACATGATGCATGATTTTGCTCAGCTGTTCTGGCAGATCGGCGTCATTCCCGGTTGCGAGCAGTATCCGCTCAGCATCTACGACGATCCGGATACCTATAATTATGTCAAGCATCTGCAGGAAGCCTATGCTGCGGCAAAAGCGAAAAACCTCTGGCCTGGCACCAAGATGATGGAAAGCCTGGAAAACTATTTTACCTATGCGACGATGGTCTGGTTTGAGACCCTGCCGGAATCTGCCGATGGCAGCTGGCAGCCGGAAGCTTTCCCGGTCAACACCCGTGCCGAGTTGATCAAATACGATGCGGCGCTTTATGAAGTGATGGTTGAGATCTATACCGAGTTCAAATACTTCAGCGGCACGATGGACCAGTGCGATACAGCGGTGGATTCTGAGATCCGCGCCAAACAGCCCTGGTTCAAACACAGCCAGGTCGATAATTATGATATTCAGGGCAAAGCCTATGCCCCGCTGCAGGTGGTAGAGGTGAACCTGATTTCCGCCAACCAGGTGGAGCTGATCTTCAACCGCGAGGTGCGCGATCTGGATGCACTGCGCAACAACGAGAACTGGGAGGTCGTCTGGGAGAAGGATGGCGTGCAGACCGTGTTCCGCGGCGGCGATGAAGGAGCGACGGCGCTCGTTTGCCAGCGTTATCAGTGGAAGACGCTGACGCTGAAGCTGGGCGACCGTTCGACCAATCTCAGTACTGGCTCGATTGGTTCCAGCATCATGGGCTTTACAGCCAAAGACCTGGAAAATGCGCCGGAATGGCTGGCGGCAGACAGCGAAGTCACGGTTAGCGCGACGGCGCTGGAGAAGGGCGAATATATCAATGTGGAAAAGATGGTCAGCGAGCGTAATGCGGGGATCGACGGCAGCCTTACCGTGCGTGTGGTTGCCAATGGCGACGCGATGTGCGACTGGGCCGGCAATGCGCTGGGCGCCTTCAGCAGCGAAGTGGCGTTCAAACCTTACCTTGGCCAGGCCTACCGCAGCCCGAAGACCGGCGTTTATATCTATGGTGATAACGATGTACAGCGCTCTTCGCTGGAGCTGGCCGGCGCCTATGTCGATATCATCCTTTCCAATCAAACGGATGATATCGGGCAGAAGATTGCTGACGGCCTGGTAAAGACGAATGCCGGCGTACAGATTATCGCTTATGGCCACCATGCCTATCAGCAGCCGGCAATGCGCGATACCTATGGCGGACTCTATATGTATTATCTCTATGTGGAAGGATTTGGCGGCAGTATTTGCCAGACGACGGAATCCAACCTGCTGCGCGATATCCCCTTCACCCGCTATAAGGGCGAGTTCATCATGGGGCATGAGTTTGCGCACAGCATTGAATCCGCCATGCGCGTTTATCTGCCCGAGCTTTATGATGAGATCGGCGCGGTTTATGAAGCACGCGCTTATGACCGGACCGACGGCTCCACGCGTTGGCCGCAGGCTACCTATGCCGGCAGTAACCGTGCGGAATATTTTGCCACGCTGAGCAATATCTGGCATGGTACGATGCGCGAATCTGCGAGCGGCCTCTGGGATGGCACGCTTTCGCCGATCAATACGCGCGAGGAACTTTACCGCTATGATCCGCGTGGTTATGAGCTGATGAAAAAGATTTATGATAACGGGGAAGCCAACCTCTTCTACAGTGATGGTACGCCGTTGACCGTGGAAGCCACGAATGATGATGTGCTGAAATGGGGCTCTACTTTCTCCAATTCGCTGAGTGAACAATATCCGCAGGCGAAATGGGTGCTGTGGGCTGCTTCCAACAGTTATGATTTCGACCCGGCCAATCCGGAAGGCGCCGGTATTGCGCTGAGTGCGGATCAGGTTAACTATCATCCGTACTATAATGGCACGGGCATGCCGAATCCGGCGCAGTAAACAGCAATGGCAGGCGCTGCATGATCTGCAGCGTATGGCATGTAGCGTATGGAATGAGAGAAGACGGGGCGGCTGCGGCCGCCCCGCCCTGTTGCGAAGAAGTTGACAAAGCGCAGCGGATAGATTATGATACAGTTGTTCCGGTAATGGATTGCCGGACGCTATAGGCATATACGGCTATGGAATGGGGTGTGAATCCCCAGCGGACCGGCCACTGTAACGTGGAGTCCCTCCCCGGAGGCCATTGGCGAAAGCTGAGAAGGCGGGAGCGGGCGGAGAAGCGGAGCCAGGATACTTGCCGTATGGAGCAGCCTCTGGGTGGGGCGTCTGACGTTTGGGAATAACCGCGCGAAACGTATTGTTTTCGTGCGGTTTTTCTGTTGGCATCATCCCTGGCAGCGGGTAGGCTTGGCAGAGCCTGCTTTCTGCCGCAACATCTTAAACGGACGGCCCTTTTGGCCGTCCGTCCGGTTTGTTGGGGGAAAATGGCACTTGACATCGAACATATGTTCTAGTATGATAGAGACAGAACGAGCGAGAGTGGAACGAGCGGAGATGACAAGAGTGGATGCCCTGAATATGCCGGTGGAGATGATCTCGCTCTGCGATGATGGCGGCAAGCTGCGGCCGCTGCGCTTCCGTTATCAGGATGCGGCGCAGCAGATGGTCGTAGTGCGGGTGGAAGAAGTCGTTTATCAAAAGGAATCGCAGCAGGCCGGGCTGGCTGCCTGCCTTTTTGTCTGCCGTGCGCAACTGGGGGAGCGGCAGCGTGTTTTTGAACTGCGCTATGCGGTGCGCGAACATCGCTGGACGCTGTTTCGTTTTCTCAGCTGAAGGAGATCGCTGATGGCGAAGATCATCTGCCATATCGATGTCAATAGTGCGTTCCTTTCCTGGAGCGCAGCCTACCGTGTGCATGTGCTGGGTGATGCGCTGGATTTGCGCGAGATTCCTTCTGCCGTGTGCGGCGATCCGGAATCCCGTCACGGGATCATCCTGGCAAAAAGCGCTCCGGCGAAACTTTATGGCGTAAAAACCGGCGAACCGCTGTTCCAGGCCAGGCAGAAATGTCCGCAACTGGTGGTGGTGGCGCCGGACTATGCGCTTTATGTAGAGAATTCACGCCGCTTTATCGCCATCCTGCGTGAAGTGGCGCCACTGGTGGAGCAGTATTCGATCGATGAAGCGTACTGCGATCTGTCCGGTACGGAAAAATTGTATGGCGACCCGCTGCAAACCGCGGTGCGGATCAAGGACAGAATACGGGATGAGCTTGGCTTCACCGTTAATGTCGGCGTATCCTGCAATAAGCTGCTGGCAAAGATGGCCAGTGATTTCGAGAAACCGGACCGCGTGCATACGCTGTTTCCGGCTGAGATCGCAGAAAAGCTATGGCCGCTGCCGGTGCGCGAGCTGTTTCTGGTCGGTCCGGCGACAGAGCGCAAGCTGCAGGCGATGGGCATTACGACCATTGGCCAGCTGGCGCAGGCAGACCCCGCGCATCTGCGCGCGCGTCTGCATAAGCATGGCGAGTTGATCTGGAATTTTGCCAATGGCCGCGCGGATGATGAACTGGCTGCGGAGACGGCCCTGAACAAAGGTTATGGCAACAGCGTGACCACAGCGGTGGATATCGTGGATCGGCAGACTGCGCATAAGGTGCTGCTTTCGCTGAGCGAGACGGTGGGCATGCGCATGCGCCGCGACGCGCAGCGCGGTTCCTGCATCAGCGTGCAGATCCGCAGCAATGCGTTTCGCAATGTCTCACGTCAGATGCAATTACCGCAGCCGACCGACGCTACGCTGGAGATCTATCATGCTGCTTGCCGGGTCTTTGACGATCTATGGGATGGGCGTACACCGCTGCGTTTGCTCGGTGTGCAGATGAGCGGCGTGAGCCGAGAAGCGCCGCGCCAGGGCAGCTTGTTCGAACCGGATGCCTATGAGCGGTTGGCACGCTCCGATGCGGCGATCGACAGCATCCGCGCCCGCTTTGGTGAAAGTGCGATCATGCGCGCCAGCTTTCTGCAGACAGATGGCGTCGGACCCATGGCCGGCGGGCTTTCCAAAGCGCGCCGCAGCGGCGTGACCAAGCCGGTACCGCCGGAAGAAGATGAGGCGAGCGCAGAATTTTGGGCGGGAAGCGCTGGCCTGCTGCCCGGGGAGGAGGAAGGATGAAGCGCCTGCTCTGTTTTGGTGATTCCAATACTTATGGCTATGCGCCGTATGACGGCCGCTATGCGGCGGCGATCCGCTGGAGCGGCATCCTGGCTGAGCGGCTAGCGCCGGACTGGCAGCTGATCGAAGCCGGCTTGAATGGCCGTACGATTGCGGCTTTTGATCCGCTCTGGCCGGAAAAAAACGGTGCCGAGATCTTGCCCGCTTATTTGCGGCGCTATGCGCCGCTCGACTTGCTGTTGCTGATGTTGGGCAGCAATGACGCGCTCTATGCGCCGGCAGAGGATGTGGCCGACGCGATGGACGGCTTGCTCGCCGTCGCGCGGCGGGAGGCGCCCGGCTGCCGGCTGCTGCTGCTCGCGCCGCCGGCGCCGGCTGGCGATGTTTGGCGCTCTGCTGTCGTACAGGCGCTGCCGCCGCTTTACCGTGTGCTGGCAGACCGGTATGGCGCGGCGTTTGCGGATACGAACCTTTGGCAGCCGCCGCTGGCAGAAGATGGCTGCCATCTTGCCGCCGCTGGGCATCGCGTGTTTGCAGAGCGGCTTTTTGCCTGCATTCGGCAGCTGGAACAGACGGCGGAAAAGCCGGATGCGGCAGAGGTGGCGCCATGGCGGTGAAGCAGGAGGCAGTGTATTGGGTATATCTGCTGCGCTGTGGAGACGGCAGCTTTTATGCCGGCATAGCGAAAGATCCGGCACGGCGGCTGGCCCTGCATCAGGCTGGCCGCGGCGCGAAGTATACGCGCGGCCGCGGACCGTTGGCTTTGGTCTATCTGGAAACTTGCGGCGACCGTTCCGCAGCCCTGCGGCGCGAGGCTGCGCTGAAACGCCTGCGTGCAGAGGAAAAGCGTCGTCTTGCTGCGGACTGGTTAGCTGTACAGAGAAAAGCCGAGGACGGGGAATAACAAAACGCGCCACGCTGTGGCGCGGAAAAGCGACGGGCTTGGCTTGTCGCTTTATTTATGGTGTTTTGCCAACGTAGTGCCGCAGGCTGTAGCCAGCAGCCGCCTGCTCGCCGATCGATTGCCCAATTCTGCCGGGATAGCTGGCTTTACGGCATTTGCCTGGTTGATGATCGTGCGCGACTATCATGCGTTTGGGCTTTATGGTCGTAGATTTGCCGTTTAGCGTTGTTCCGGGGATCAGGCGGTCGGGGTATGATATACCTGGCGGAAAGCAGAGGGCGTATGCTTGCCCCAGAGTTCGTAGAGCAGGATGGAGGCGATGCAGCTGATGATCAGCAGCAGGAAGGTGGAGCTATAGCCAACCAGGGTGACCAGCAGGCCGGAAAGTGCGCCGCCCAGCACATTACCCAGGTCACAGAAAATCAGATAGGTGGAAGAAGCTGCGCCGCGCCGCGCAGGCGGACTAATCCGTACGCTCATCGTCTGCAGCGCCGGAGCGCAGACGCCGAAACCACAGCCGTAGATGAAGCCGCTCAGCCAGAACAGCAGCGGCCCGTTCGCCAGCACGGTCAGCAGCAGACCACAGATAAAGCAGCTGTTGCCGATCAGAATCGGCAGACGTTCTCCGCGCCGGTCGCAGAGCCGGCCGAAGAAAAAGCGCGCCGAAGTGGAAGCGACTGCCCAAAAAACAAAATAAATACCCGTGCCGCCCAGCCCTTTTTCTGCCGCATAGAGCGCAATGAAAGAGGCCATGCCGCTGTAGGGCAGGAAGGCGCACATCACGATCAGCGAAGCTGGCAGGGCGCTGCGTTCAAAGATGCGGGAAAAGGAAAAATGGCCCAGGCCGCTGCGCTGTATCGGCAGATAGTGGAAGCACAGCGCCAGCAGCAGGGCGAGCACGATCAGCCCGGTTAAGAGCAGAAACAGGACGCGGAAGCCTGCCTGCTCCATGACAAACAGACCAAGCGCAGGTGCGATGGCCAGCGGCAGAGCAGTCATCATGCCGAAAAAGCCCATACCTTCGCTGAAGCGGCTTTCCGGCAGCGTATCACAGGCATTGGTGCTGATTGCCGTGCCCAGCATGCCGTGGACCAGACCGTGCAGCAGACGCAAGGTGAGGACAACGGCAAGGATAGGCAGGAAAGCATAACCCAGGCTGACCAGAACAACAACCGATAAGCCGCATAGCAGCGGCAGGCTGCGGCTGTAGCGGTCGACCAGCACGCCGGCCAGCGGCCGCGTCAGAATGGCGGCGGCGGAAAACAGCGAGGCGGTCAGGCCGATCGTCATCTCGCTGCCGCCCAGGCTTTTGAGATAAAAGGGAAAGGTCGGGATCAACAGGCTGGGATAAAGGTTGGTCAGGAAATATGCCGCACAGATGATGATGAAGTTTTTGGTCCACAGCTTTTCGTGCAAGCTGATGCGCCTCCCTGATGAAAAATCATAACGCCGCATCGCTGCAGCGGATGGCAGGCTCAGGTTGCCAGCCGGCATTGTGAAGGTTTACAATCGCTGGCAGCTTGAGTTTTTGTCGCCAATGGCCACAAAGTAAAGGACGGGCGCGGCCCGTCCCTTGCCGGATCGTTTGATCGCCGGATTTAACGGCCTGCTTCTGCCAGAAAATCCCGGGCCGGGAAAAAACGGTAGTCTTCGATATACCAGTCGGCCAGGGCGCGGATCTCCTCCTTGCGCGCAGCTGTCGCGCGGTCTGCCACGGCAGCAACCCGGAAGCCCGCTGCTTTCGCTGTGCACAAGGCATGCCAGGCGTCTTCGAATACCACCGTATCTGCCTGTGTGGTATCCAGGCGCGCCATGCTTTGCAGGAAAATATCCGGGCTGTTTTTATTTGCACCAGCCTCGCTGCAAGTGAGGATGAAATCGAGCAGCGGCGCCACGGCCAGCCGCTGCAGCGCGGCTTCGACCATCGGCCGGTCGGTAGCCGTTGCCACGCATAATCGCACGCCCTGCTCTTTCAAGGCCTGCAAAAAATCGAGCGCCCCAGGCTTCAGCTGCACTTCATAGCGGTAGGCGTCGCCGATCATGGCATAGACGCCGTCGATGATCTCCTGTACGGAATATGGCAGTTTAAGTTCGTCGTGGAAATAAACGGCAATATCCCTGAGCATTGCCGGCTGCATGCGCTCGCGCAGGTCGGGCGGCACAGCAATGCCCTGCCTGCGCAGGTAATTGGGACCGACATTTTCCCACAGATGCATGGAGTCGAGCAGGGTGCCGTCCATATCAAAGATTGCGCCCTTCAGCTGCATAGGCCGTTCCTCCAGCGCCGGGCCGGCCATGGCTGACACCGGCTGTTGTGTTGACCGTATGGCCATGTTATGATTGATTATAGCATACCACCAGTGGAAAATCCATAGCGATCTACCGCTCGCTGCGCGGTGAAGAAAAAGCAGCGATCGACACAGAAAATACAAATCCAGGGCGTATCATACAGATGGAGGGGGTGCTCGCATGAACAATCGGATCCTGATCGTAGAGGATGAAGCCCGGTTGCGGGAAGTGCTGTGCGATTATTTCCGCAGCAAAGGCGAGCTTCCGTTTGCTGCGGGTGATGGCCGGCAGGCGCTGGCGCTGGCTGGGGATCTTGCTTTTGATGCGGTGCTGCTCGATATCATGATCCCCGGGCTGGACGGCTTTTCGGTCTGCCGCGCCTTGCGGCGGGAGAATGATGTACCGATCATCTTTCTTACCGCGCTTTCGGATGAGGAGGATAAATTGCTCGGCTATGAGCTGGGTGCGGATGACTATGTGACCAAGCCGTTTACTTTATCAGTGCTTTATGCCAAGACGATGGCGCTGATCAAGCGCAGTCGGGGTACGATGCGCGCCGGCGACCGTCTGGAGGTGGCGGGGATCACACTGGAACTGCCGGCGCAGAAAGTCTATGCCGGCGGCAGGCAGATCGCCCTAACCCCCAAGGAATATGCCCTGCTGCGCTGCCTGATGCAGAACAAAAACATGGTGATGAGCCGTGAACAGCTGTTGGTCAAGTGTTGGGGCTATGATTATGAAGGTGAATCGCGGGCTGTGGATACCCACATCAAACGACTCCGGGAAAAGCTGGGAGGATACGCGGCCTGCATCAAAACGGTGATTAAAGCGGGCTACCGGCTGGAGGGTTGAGGGGTGAAGGAGCGAAAACGTCCATGCGCGCTGACTGCGTTCAGCATCCGGCTTGGCTGCGTGATTTTTCTTTTCTGGCTGCTGGGCCTGGCGGCAATCACTTTGGCGATAAGCCAGTATATCTTCCAGGGGCTGAGCGAAAAGGGTATTGATTATGCGGAATATGCCGCCATGGTAGGTGGTTTGGACAGGCTTTTTTCTGCGGAGGAGGAGGCGGCGGAACGCCGTGCGCAGCCCGGTGCGGCGGAATATGCGATGAACCGGGCGATCGCGCATGCGGAGCGCAGCATACAGCCGCCGTCTTTTGCCGGCTATCCGGGAATGTCGGAAAAGCTGAGTATTTTTTGCAGCCAATACCTGCGCTGTAATACAGCGATCCTCGTTCTGGATTCAGCGGGGGAAATCCTGCGCAGCAGCGGTGATTTTATCTACTTTGGTTATCAGAGTGAGGAAGCCTGGCAGCAGGGGGAGGCGGAAGCGGCTAGCGGCATGGCTTGGATCGACCTCAGCGATGTTGCGGATCCGCGCTATGTACGCTTGCGCAGCCAGTATGGACAGCTGCACAGTCTTGACGTGGATGTCATTCGGATTACCGGCTGCTGGGACGGTTCCCGCCTCGAGCCGCTTTCGCTGGCGGTTTTGGACATCGGCGCTTATGACCAAGCCTTGGAGACCGTTTGCCCCGGCTGGTGGGAGCAGGCGGAAGATGCTGCAGCAGCCGCAATGCCGACGGAAGCGGAGGCCGAGATAACGATTTCGGCGGATGGCCGTTCCGCCACGGTTTCAGTTAGCGGCGACAGCCAGACGCCGCCGTATACCCGGGCTGAACTGGATGCGATGGGGCTGTTGGCATGGGATGTTTATTTTGATGAGACTGCATCGGCCGTAATGCCGGCAGATGCCGTTACGATCTATGCCTTTTCACCGGAGATATTTGTTTATGATGCGGGCGGTCCGGTTCGCTATCAGGGCAGCGAGCGGCATGAGAATCTGTTGGCGCTGCTGAAAACGATGGGGTTTTATCAGAATGTGGGGCGGAATCGCTTTTACAGCGGTGCATCGCAATTCAGCCTATGGAATATGATAGTATTCAGTTCCTGGCAGGGCGATGATCTGGCAAACGAGGATTCCTTCGGCAGCGGCGATTCCCCGTCGGCGGAATATACGCTGCTGACTGCAATGCAGGCCAGCCCGCTGCGCATCGCCGCACAGTTTTTGCGCAATGTTTATCTGTTTTTCACCGCTTTTGCACTTGTTGCCTTCTGGCTGTTGCGGCGCAGCCTGAAGAAAAATCTGACCGCTCCCCTGCAAGCGGTCGTGGAGGGCATGGATGCCGGTTGGGGATATCTGCCGCAGCTGCGCGATAGGCCGCCGCGCTGGGCCGAGCCATATGCGCTGGCGGTCACGCATTACCAGCAGACGCAACATAAACTGCGCGCGGATGCGGATGAAATTCAACGCCTGCGTACAGCGCTGGATTATGCCCAGGCTGCCGAGGCGGAACGGCGGCGGATGACTTCCAGTATTGCCCATGAGCTGAAAACGCCCCTGGCTATCCTGCACAGCTATGCCGAGGGATTGCAGGAGCATATTGCGGAAGAAAAGCGCGACCGCTATCTGGAGGTGATCCTGGCGGAGAGCGAGCGTATGGATGCGCTGGTGCTGGAAATGCTGGATTTTTCCCGTCTGGAGGCCGGCAAGGTAAAGCTGGAGCGGAGTGAATTTTCCCTGGCTGCGCTCAGCCGGGCAGTCTTTGCACGGCTGGAACGGGCGGCAGAGGCCAAGCGGCTGCAGATCACGTTCGATTTTCCGACGGAATGTATGGTTCTGGCAGATGAAAGCCGTATTGCTCAGGTGATCGAGAATTTTGCCACCAATGCCATCAAATATACGCCGCCAGGCGGTAAGATCATGGTGCGGATTACGGTTTCCCGCAATGGGACGCGATTCTGCATCGCCAATGACTGTGCACCGCTGTCCCCGCAGGCGCTGCATCGGGTTTGGGACAGTTTTTTCCGTGCCGATGCCGCGCGCAGCGGCGGGGGTAGCGGCCTGGGTTTGGCGATTGCCAAAAGCATCATCGAACTGCATGGCGGCCACTGCGCGGTGCATAATACGGAACATGGCGTGGAATTTTCCTTTATGATTTGAGCGGGCCAGGCTCCCTAAACGGTATACATCCCGCACTGCAGCTGCCGTGCGGAGATGCGCGCCGCCGCAGCCCGCGCCGCCGCCATGCCGTGGTTACTGCAAGAAGAGGAAAAGCCCGGCCTTCATCTGGATGAAGACCGGGCTGGTTTTATTCCGTTTTTTCTCGCGGCGGCTGCGCTCATTCCGCCGCCGGATAGCCGAGCCTTGCGGAAAGGCGCTGCGCGGTTTCGCAGAGAAAAGGCAGGCAGCTGCGAATATGCCGCTCTGTCATGCGCAGGCTGGGACCGCTGACGCTGAGCCCGGCGACCACGCGGCCGCGATAATCATAGACCGGCGCTGCCACGCAACGCACGCCGATTTCACATTCTTCATTATCCAGCGCATAGCCGTCGCGGCGGATGCGCTGCAGCTCTTGCCGGAAAGCACCTTCATCCGTCAGCGTATGCACGGTCAGGCGTGGCAAGCCTTTGCGTTCGATAAAACGGGCCAACCTTTTTTCGCTGTAGTCCATCAGCAGCAATTTGCCGGCGGCCGTGCAGTGCATCGGGGCGATATGGCCGATATAATGCTGGCTGACCAGCGTTTTCTGTGGGCCAGGTACCACTTCGCTATACATGAGGTTGAGGTTGGATTCCACGCAAAGATTGGCGCTTTCGCCAAAGCGTTCGCTCAGCCTTTGCAGATAGGGCAATGCGATCTGCCCCAGGCTCTGGCTGCGCTGAATATTGTCTGCCAGAGCGCAAAGTTTGAAGGTGAGGAAATAACGACCATCCTCTTCGTTCTGCGCCGCATAGCCCATGCTCTGCAGCGTGGAAAGGAAGCGGTGTACCGTGCTGGGCGGCAGCCCGCTCGCCTGTGCAAGCTCCTGTAGCCGCTGAGGCTGCTCCTGTACGCTCATCAGCTCGAGCAGCGCCAACATCTTGGCGGAGGAATAATTGGCGCGCGTTGGTTCCGGCCTGCCGTTTTCTTTCATCCGATCACCTCCTGTAGTTTATTGTCTGCAGATCATCCAGCCCCGCTGTAAGAAACAGACAGGGAGCGGCCTGCCGCCGCTCCCTGCATATTCCTATGCCGCGCTTATTTCGCGGTGATCTTGCGCATGGCGTCGAGCAGGCGGTCAACGCAGCAATCCTGCGCATTGTAGCCCATCAGGCCGATGCGGATGATCTTGCCAGCCAGCGGTCCAAGGCCGGAGCCGATCTCGATATGATAGGTATCGAGCAGCTCTTTACGCATGGCTGCTTCGTCCACGCCTTCCGGTACCAGCACGGTGTTCAGCATGGGCAGACGGTATTTTTCTTCGACCAGCATCTGCCAGCCCATATCCGCAAGGCCGGCCACCAGGCGCTCATGCGCTGCCTTATGCCGCGCATAAACGTTTTCCAGCCCTTCGTCAAGCACATTCCAGATTGCCTGGTAGAGGCCATAGAGCATGTTGATCGGCGCGGTATGATGGTAAACGCGCGTTTTGCCTTCCCAGTATTTGGTAAGCATGGTCAGGTCAAGATACCAGTTCGGCACCTTGCAGCTGCGGCTCTGCAGCTTTTCCACCGCTGCCGGTGAGAAGCTGGCCGGCGCCAGTCCGGGCGGGCAGGAGAGGCATTTCTGCGTACCGCTGTAAACGATGTCAGCGCCCCATTTATCGATTTCGACCGGGATGCCGCCCAGCGAGGTGACGGTATCAACCAGATAGAGGGTATCCTTGCCGCGCAGCAGATCGCCGATTTCCTGAACCGGGTTGCGCACGCCGGTAGAGGTCTCCGCGTGTACGACAGCGACGATCTTATAGTCGTCTTTTTTCAGCTGCTCTGCTACCTGATCCACGATTACCGGTGTGCCCCAGGGGAAGGTCAGCTCGGTTACTTCTGCGCCCAGACGGCCGGCAACATCTGCCATGCGCTGGCCAAATACGCCGTTTTGCAGAATCAGGACCTTATCGCCGCGTTCCACCATATTGACGAAAGCCGCTTCCATACCGGCAGAACCAGTGCCGGAGATCGGTACAGTCAGCGCGTTTTCCGTGCCGAACAGCGTCTGCAGGCCGGCTTTGATCTCATCCATGATCTGGATGAAGGTGGGGTCAAGATGGCCCAGGCTCTGCCGGGAGAGCGCATGATAGGTGGCCGGCGCAACGCTGCTCGGACCAGGACCCATCAGCAGAATGCTCGGGATATCGTCCAACATGTTTTTCATGGTATATCGCTCCTTTGTTGGAATTTACATTTGGGGATCTGTAATGAAAAGCGTTAGATCTGCACGCCCAGCTGGGAAAGTTTTTCTGCTGCGGTATCGAAGATCTTCTTCACGCCGGCTTTGCCCTCTTCGGAAAGCGGCTGCAGCGGACAACGGACATAGCCGCCATGATAACCGGCCAGCTCGCAAGCATATTTCAAACCGGGGATGCCATAGGTGCCGGTAACCGCGGCGTTCAGCGGCAGCGCGGCCTGATAGATGGCGCAGCTTTTTGCATAATCGCCTGCTGCAAATGCAGCCTGGCCAGCCACACCAGCGCGCGGCGCGCAGTTTGCCAGCGCATGAATACCAGCCTGGATGCCGAGCGCCATCGCCGGATACCAGGCGGAGGCGGTGCCAACGAGGACGTTGTAATGCTGACCTTCCGTCACGCGCAGGAAGTTGGCGAGCTGCGGCACATCTCCGGTGGAATCCTTCATGCCGATGATGTTTTCGTGCTGTGCCAGCTTGGCCACAGCGTCTGCCTTGATGTTGACATGCGTGTATTTCGGTACGTTATAAATCAGAATCGGGATGCGGCTGCCTTCTGCCACACGGGTAAAGAAATCGATCAGCGCCGCGCTGTTCATTGCGCTGTCATAATAGCTGGGCGTGAGCACCAGTGCGCTCATCGCGCCACGTTCTGCGCATTTATTGGTGAATTCGATAGTGGCACGCGGTTCTTCCAAGCCGGTACCAGCCATGATATGCATGCCGGCTGCGGCATGCTCTGCCGTCAGTTCGACCAGCTTTAGCTTTTCTTCCTCGCTGAGGTAAGCGGTTTCGCTATTGCTGCCATTGACCAGATAACCGCTGAGCCCGGTGCTGTTCCAGCTTTTCAGATTGGCGGTGAAGGCGGCATAGTCTACGCTGCCGTCCGCAGTGAACGGCGTGACCATCGGCGGCATCACGCCATGCAGCTTGATCTGCGCCATATTCCCAACTCCTTTTTGTGTTTTTCGGGAGATCCCGTATGACTTGATTATAAAGCCGCTATCATAGCGCGTCAACGTTAATTTTATTTTTCGGAACGATAATTTTAGTTATTGGAATTTCGACCTGTTGCAGAAGATCAATCCTGCCTAGATGGAAATGCATGAGCCAGAAGTGCAGGAGCTGGAAATGCAGGAACCAGAAATTATCGTATTCATGCCGGCATGTTGCTTGCCTTATTGGCCGCTGCCTGCATACAGCAGGAGGAGAGCAGTCCGGTTAAGCAAAAATTGGAACAGGAGCGGCAGGCAGTTGTTCGCGGGCAGGTTTGCTGCGGCAAATAGAAAAAGACCGGCAGTACTTATCGCACTGCCGGTCTTTCTTTCAGATCTGACTGTTGTCGCTGTGCGTGCGCAACGGATAGCCGCATGCGCGCACAATGGCGCGCGCCAGGATATCGGTTGCATCCAGACAGGGTAGCGGCATTTCGCCGTAGCTGGCAAGGATCGGCAGCTCGGTGCAGCCGAGAATGAAGTAATCTGCGCCACGTTGCCGCATATCCTGCAGGATCGGAGCAAAACGCTGCCAGAGTGTATCCTGATTGCGCTGCGCTTTGATATCCAAAATCAGCTGCGACAGGGTGTCCTGATCCGCCGGCTTGGCGGCTAGCCAGGCAACGCCGGCAGCATCGAGCGCATGCGGGAGGATGCCGCTTTTTGCCGTGGCTGAACTGCAGAGCAATCCGGCTTTCTGTCCGGGAAAGCGCGCTGCGCCGGCCAGCGCCGTTTGTTCCATCATATCGATAAACGGGGTTTGCACCAGCGGCCGCAGGCGTGGCAGATAATAATGCGCGGTAATGCAGGCGATGGCGAGCAGGTCAGCACCGCAGCTCTCCAGCTTGCGGGCGGATTCCGCCATTGCGGGCAGCGGATCTGGCGTATCTGGCACACGGCCGGCAGCCTCGGCCAGGATAGGCGCAATACGGTCGGGGATCTGCGGATGGTCGTCAATATAGATGCGCAGATGATCCTGGTCATGCGTGGCATCGGTGGCCGCTATGATTTTGCGGAAGAGGTCGGCAGTCGCTTCCGGCCCCATGCCGCCGATAATGCCGATGGATTTTTTCATCAACGATATCCTCCTGCGCCAGGCGTGCCACCCTGGATGCCAAAGAAAACGTCCGTATAGGCAAAGAGCGCGGGCGAACCGCCGGTATGGAGGAAAAGGATATTTTTGTCGCCATCAAAGTATCCTTTTTTCAGCAGATCCAGCATGCCGGCCATCGCTTTGCCGGTATAGACCGGGTCGAGCAGGATCGCTTCCTTGCTGGCCAGCAGGCGCACAGCGTCGAGCATACCCTGCGTGGGACGCGAATAGCCTTCGCCGACATAATCGTCAAACACAACGACGTCTTCGCGGCGGATCTCCCGCTGCAGGTTGAGCTTGGCCGCAGTTTTCTGCGCCAGGCCAAAGACGAGATCTGTCTGCGGTTCTTTTTTGCGGTTGATGCTGATGCCGGTAACCGGAATATTGGCGTTTTCGCCCAGAATGCCGGTGAGGAACCCAGCATGCGTACCGGCGCTGCCGCTGGTCAGTACGATATGGTCAATATTTACGCCCATATCAAACAGCTGGGCCAACGTTTCCTGCGCGCAGGAAACATAGCCGAGCGCGCCGATGGGGTTGCTGCCGCCGCCCGGGATGATATAGGGCTTGCGTCCCTGTTTGACAAGGTCTGCTGCCACTTCTTCCATCTTGCCATTGACATCGCTGCCGCCTTCCACCACATGCACGGCTTCCACACCGAGCAGGTCATAGAGGAAATTGTTACCGCTGGCATGGCGGCGGTAGCTGTTGGGGACGCGCTGTTCAAGCACCAGCTGACAATGCAGGCCTTCCTTGACCGCGGCTGCCAGGGTCAGACGGCAGTGGTTGGACTGCACTGCACCGCAGGTGATCACGGTATCCGCACCCTGTGCCAGAGCATCTGCCATCAGAAATTCCAGTTTGCGCGTTTTGTTGCCGCCAGCGGCCAGGCCAAGCAGATCATCACGCTTGATGTAGATGTTCGGTCCGCCCAGCAGACGGGTCAGGTTTTCCAGCTTTTCCAGCGGCGTCCAGCCGGCGGTGTAACGGCGGCGGGGAAATTGTGCGAGATTCATCAGCAATACCTCTTTTCCAGATTGGATTTTGTTCCCGGCCTGTTGGACAGGCAGAGCATTGTCCCGGTTTGCAGATCGTTGTCCGCGCTATTGCTTAAGCGACGCAAAGGGCGGAACAAAGATCTTTCTTCCAGTATAAGCCTGCTGTTGCTGCTTGACAAATACGGGTTTGCTATATATGATTATAACAAAATACTTATAGCCTTTGTAAGTCATTGCCTAAAGTAGGCATCGCATTTTGCCTGCAGTGGATTATTGTTATCATCGCAGCCGGCGGTCCGGCTATCGGCTGCTTGCAGAGGAAGTGAGAGACTGTCCGATGAAGATCGAGCATATCGCCTATATCGCCGAGATTGCACGCAGCGGTTCGATCAACCGTGCCGCCGGACGACTGCTGGTTTCGCAGCCTTATCTTAGTGCAGTGCTGCACGAGCTGGAAGATGAGCTGGGTGTGCGCCTGTTTGAACGGCATGCACGCGGCGTTTCGCTGACGCCAGCCGGGCGGGAATTCCTGGCCTATGGTGAACAGATCTGCCAAGCGGCGGAGCATATTCAACGGCTGCGCTATACACATAACGGGCCGGCCGCGGAACGACTTACGGTGGCGAATATCTATTCCTTTACTCTGCTGGACCTTTTCCGTGAATTTGCCGAACGCAAAAGCGGGCCAGGACGCGAGCTGGCTTATGTGGAGATGCCGAATGGTGAAATTGCTGACGCGGTGCAGCATGGGCAGGCGACATTGGGTTTTTTTATCTGTGGCAGCATATATGAAGCAGCAGTGCAGAGCGAGCTGGCCACGCGTGGCCTGCTGCTGTGCCCGCTGGTACGCGAGCCGTTTTATGCAGTATTGAGCAGCGGTCATCCGCTGTTTGCGCGCGAAAGCCTGCGGGCGGAAGAGCTGGTGCCGTACAGTTTTGTGGTCGACCGGGCGAAAGCAGATTTCCACCGCAAGACCTTTCCTGCCTGGTTTGTGGGCGGCGCCGCACCGTTGACCTTCGATAATAACCGCAGCGCGCTTTATTATCTGACCAAGGCGCCAAAATGTTTTTCTGTCGGGCAGCGGTCGCTGAATCTGACGAACCCCTTTGTTGTTTCTGGCGAGCTGCGCTATATCCCGCTTGTCGATTCGCCGTACCCCTTGCTGACAGGATATGTTTTTCGCAGCAGCCAGCCGCTGACGCCGCTGGCGCAGGAGTTTATCGCCAGCGTGCAGGCATATTTTGCCGCGAACACCTGAGCGTAT
>CALXRV010000030.1 GCA_944390945.1 uncultured Clostridia bacterium | reverse complement strand
CGCAGGCCTTGCGCCTTGCGCACGCGGCGGGGCGGCAGGGCCGCCGTTCCAACGTCGCGCTTGAAGCTGAGCGCAGGCCTTGCGCTTTGCGCACGCGTTCAGCTGCGGTGCATTGCTGGGCCTTAGCGCGGGGGCGGCAGGGCCGCCGTTCCAACGTCGCGCTTGGGCTGAGCGCAGGCCTTGCGCCTTGCGCACGCGGCGGCAACTCTGCTGGAAAAAATCTTTTAGGCTTGTCAGACCACCGCGGTCGAACGCGTGCCAACAGGCTAAATGCCTGCAGCCGGGTTGCAGCGCGCCGCCGCCGTCTGCCAAGACTAGAGCTGTTCGTTGACATAGATGCTGACGCGGCTCTGGATAATGGCCGCTGCCTGCGCCGCGCTGTTCTGGCCGGCGAAAAAGGCGGCGGCTTCTTCATTGACGATATCCATTATCCGCTGATCGTATTCCGCCATCTGCGTCGTACTGTGCAGCAGGGCCATCACCTGCGCCACCTCTTCTGAAGTGGCGGTATAGATGTTCACGCTCTTGCCGCTCGAGCTTACCGCGCCATAGCGCAGGCGCGGCTTGACCGTGCCGTCGGCCTCCACCTCCATCTGCATCGCTTCCGCCTGCTTTTGCGCGAATACCTCGCGGTTGCTGGCAAAGCTGCCCGCATGTTCCAGCTGGTATTCTTCGCTGAGCAGGAAACGGATAAAGCGCCAGCATCCTTCGGGGTGCGCGCTCTGGCTGCTGATAGCGACCATATTGTTGCTGTGGAAATAGTTTCCGCCTGCTTCGGCCAGCGGCAGTCCGGTATAGGTGACCGGCGCGCCCCACAGCGCCTGCAGCAGCTGCGGAGAACCATAATCGCTCACGCTGACGTGGGCGAGCAGCGAACGCCCCGCTGCCACCATATCTTCATCCTCCAGATAATCAGGCGACTGCCAGTCGATCTCCAGCGGGAATCGTGCGCAGAACTGCAGCAGCTCGATGAAATCTTGGCTTTCAAAGCTGCAGCTGCCGTTCTGCCAGTCCAGATAACGCGGCAGCTCCAGCTGCAGCAGCGCGCTGAGCATGCCGCTTGCCGTCAGATTGGCGACCGGCTGGCGGAGCTCCGCGTATTCCTGCCATACGCGCTGGAAATTGCTGCGGTTGAAATCCAGCCCCTGCCAGACGCTGGCCGGGCCGGCCAGGGTGAAAATGCTGAAATCCGGGCTGATATGATAGAGCCCGCCCGCATGCTCCCAGGCGGCGCGCAGCTCCGGCAGGATGTCTTCGCGGCCGAGCCCATCCTCTGCATCGAGAAAGGGGTAGAGATCGAGCAGCAGTCCGGCGCTGACATAATGGCGCAGGGGCAGCAGGTCGGTCAGCAACAGGTCCGGCCCCTGGCCAAGGATGATATCCGTATGCAGCAGGTGGATGGCTGCATGCATATCTGCGGCCTGGTCTGTATATTCGACCAGTTCCACCTGGTAAAGGCTGTCGTTGGCATTGAATGCCAGCACTGCTTCGCGGATGCCGGAGACCGCCAGCAGGCCGCCCAGGCGCAGCACAGTTTTGCCCGGCGGCGTCTTGCTCGCCGTGCGGGCGAGCTGCAGCAGGCTCGCCCCGCTTGTCACATCGCGCTGCTGCAGGCAGAGCAGGCCGCCATCTTCCTGCTGCAGCAGGAAGAGGACAGCGCCCGGCTGCAGATCGCAATTCGCCCAGTTCAACAGCTGGCTGGCCGTGCCGGCAGCCGTATCGCAGGCGAAAAGGCTGCCGCTGCCGGAAAAGAGCGCCGTGCCTGCTGCGCCGGTAAAAAGGCGCTCCGCACCTTGCGGCAGCAGATAGCGCGCCCCCCAATCCTCTGCCGCCGCATCGATATATTGCAGGAAAAGCGCGCCGCCGCTGCCCTGCAGCAGCACGGCTGCGCTGCCGTCTGCCAGCGGCAGCAGCTGGCGGATATTGCCGCTGGTCTGCAGGGAAAACAGCTCCGCGCCCGTGGCGTCCATCGCCTGCAGCTGTTTGCTGCTCTGCTGCAGGAAGAGCAGCCCGCCGGCGGCAGCCAGCTGGTTCCCCTGCGCGCTGGCTGGCGCTTCCTCTGCGGCCAGGGGCAGCATTTCGCACAGCGCCCCGCTTTCGTCCAGGCGGCAGAGCGCCCAGCTTGTCTCCGGCAGGCTGGCTGCGGCGCCTTCTTCGGCAAGAATGGTGAAACGCGCGCCCAGCCAAAGCCCGCCTGCGCCATCCGGTGCCAGGCCAAAGCAGTCCATGCTGCAGGCGGCGTCCGCCGGCAGATCCTGCGGCGACAACTGGCGATAACCCGGCAGCGCGCTTGCTTCACCCGTCGCGGGGTCCAGGGCATAAAGCATGCTGCCCTCCTGCTCCAATGCCAGATAAAAGATGCGCGCCGTCAGCGGGTCATAGCTGATGGCAGAGGCGCGCAACAGCTCGCCGGGCAGGGGCAGGCTTTGCCGGCTGTAATAGGCGCTGTTGTCCACCGGCGTCAATGCCGTTTCCTCCGCTGCCGGCGGCATAGCCGGCTCTGCGGCGCAGGCCGCGCAGAGCAGGCAAAACAGAAAGCCTGAGAGCAGGGGGAAAAGAAAGGGCCTTCGTCTTTTCATCCACAGCACAACTCCTTATCCTATTTTGTTAAGAAATAGGAGGTAAAGATATCTTTACCTCCTTCTGGCATGGTCTATGTAAATCATGCAAGTGTCAAGTGCTATCTTATAAGGTACCGCCTGAGATTGTACCGTTGTACCATGCCGAATATTTTCCAGTGCCAGCATTAAAGTGATATTCCTTTAGATCCAGAACGCCGGAAAGCCAGCATCCATAGTTAGCATCATATTCTTCATAATAAATGGAATCCGGTGGCATGCTATTATTTTTATTGAACAGGGTTGAACAGGCGAGAGATCCTTTATTGCCGAAAACAGCAGGATCATTTGCTGCCCACGGGAACTACCCCTTCCTAAAGAAATATAACGCTGATTTGTTGATATGATTATACCTTATTGTTGGTTATTTGTAAAGATAAAACTTAATAATTCAAAAAAAAAATAAATATATTTTTGCCCTTGTTTTGGTCATTGTATATACTGACAATGGGGATGCCGGGAAGATGTATGCTGCCGCAAACGCTGCGCAAGACGAAAACGGACAATAACGAAATAAGCGCGAAAAAGGAAGGCGAAGAGAGAAAACCGCAAAAGAGAAAACCGCAAAAGAGAAAACCGTAAAAGAGAAGACCGCAAAAGAGAAAACCGCGCCCCGGCTGTTGTGCGGGGGTGCGGTTTTTCTTCTTCTCCGCTGCAGGCGGCGGCCTGCGGCGCAGGGCTGCAGCACAGGGCTGCGAACGGGCCTGCGGTACCGGCCTGCGGCGCGGCGCTGCGGCGCTGCGCGCGGCCCTATCGTGCCTGTTCCATCAGCGAGGGGTATATCGTGCCCTCCTTCATCACAAAGGAGCATTCGGAGAGCGCCTCCTCGTCCTGGAGCAGATCGCGCTGCCAGCCGGCCAGATCCGCCAGCTTGCCCGGCTGAATGGTGCCGAGCTTATCCTGCAGGCCGAGGATCTCCGCATTGCTGCTGGTCGCTGCCCTGAGAATGCGGAAGGGGTCGATGCCCGAGCGCATCCAGCTGCGGTATTCGTACCAGCTTTCATAGCATTGATGCACGGCGACAAAGTCGGTCCCATAGCCGAGGCGGATCTTGCTGTTGGCAATGATCTCCCGCCCCTGGCGCAGCTGCTGCGCATATTTGCGCAGCTTGGCCTGGAAATGCGGCTCTTTCTGGGCCATGGCCGCTTCATCCAGATGGATGATCTCATCATAAGGGCAGAAGGTGGGCACCAGATAGGTATTGGTCTGTTCAAAGAGGGCGGCGGTCTCTTCATCCATCAGCGAACCATGCTCCATGCCGGTGATGCCAAAGCGAATCAGCTTCTGCATATGTTCCGGCGTATAGACATGCGCGGTGGTGGGCCGGCCCATCCCCTGCGCAGTGGAAAGGATGGCCTGCAGCTCTTCATCGCTGAGATAGGTGTTGTCCGGGGTATCGCCGGGGGTGGAGAAGCCGCCGGAGATGAACAGCTTGATAAAATCCGCCCCGTATTTGATATCCTTCTGCACCACCTGGCGGAAAAAGTCCGCCCCGGCGCCGATAAAGGGCTGCGTGGCTGCTTCAGCCAGGCGCGGGTTCAGCATCAACGCCTGGCTGGCGTCGGCATGGCCGCCCGCGGTGCCCAGCATATGGAAGGTGATGACCATGCGCGAGCCGGGGAAATAGCCGGCCGCGATCGCCCGCTTGACATCCGCAAGGCCATAACCCTGCCCCTGCGCCAGGGCATGGGCGCGGATGGTGGTAAAGCCGCGCTCCAGCGTGCGCTGCGCCGTGTGCAGATGCCCCAGGTTGTTCCAGGTTTCGCTTTTGAGCAGGATGGCGGAGTAGTCCCGCCAGTCGAACAGATCGGAATGAATATGCGCGTCGATCATGCCCGGGGTTACGGTAAGATGGCTGAGGTCGATCACCTGGCATTCCTTCGGCCGGCTGAGGTTTTTCCCCACGGCGGAAATGATGCTTCCCTCCACCAATATCTGCTGGTCAGAAAACAGTTCGTCATGTATGCCATCATAGAGCTGGCCGCAAAGCAAAAGTTTACAGGATTCCATGGTTTGCTTCTCCTTTTTGCCAGAGCGCTCTAGCGGGTTTATTCAGGCCTCTCCGTCGGCTGCGCCTCTTTTTCCACCACAAAGACGACCATTTTAACAAACATTTCCTTGATCAGCGGAAGATGGCAGAGCGGCGCGAAATAGGGCCGCAGCGGCACTTCGCGGTAGTAGCTGGGGCGAATCTGCATCTGCTGCAGGATGCGGCGGAAGCGGCGGATGGTCATGTGGTTGATATAGGAAAAGTATTCGCTGCCGTCCGGCCGCCGGCTGATGCGGAAGGCGATGCGCTCCGCACCATCGGGCAAATCGCGCACCAGCTGTTTATAGGCGGTGATCAGCGTGGGCTCGGAAAAGAAAAGATGCACCCAGGGAATGCCGATCGCATCGCTGAGATGCGCGCCAAAGGGGTGATGGTAGGGCGGGAAATTGGCATAGAGCCGGCCGCCCGGCCGCAGCACGCGCAGCGCCTCGGCCAGCATGGCTTCAGGCTGCGCCACATGCTCCACCGCATCGTTGAGGATGATCGTATCGAAGCTGCCGTCGGCAAAGGGCAGGTCTGCAGCATCCGCCGTCTGGAAGCGGAACTGCGTGCCATAGGCATAGCCCAGCTTTTCGCACAGTGCGCGCGCCTCTGCTTCATAGGCGGGCAGGATATCGATGCCGGTCACCTGCGCGCCCAGACCGGCGTAATAAAGCGATTTGCCGCCGGCGCCGCAGCCGATATCGAGCAGCCGCTTGCCGGCAAACATTTGCTCCGGCGTGGCAAAATCCAGATAGAAACAGATCGTCTCCCCGCCGCGTTCATATTGCCATTCGGCATAGCTCTTTTTGCCGTCATTCTGCAGGTTAAAGGGATGCACCGGCTTTGGCAGCAGCCGGTTCAGCTTCTGCAGCAGCCAGACGCCAGCCTTGCTCATCGTTCTTGCCTCCTGCGCTCATTTCGTTTCGCTTTGCAGCAAACGGCCCAGGCGTTCGATCGCCGTCGTGATCTGCTTCGGCCCGGAATTGGAAAAGTTCAGCCGCATGCAGGAACGGCCGTCTTCCGCATGGACGCAGAACGGCGCGCCGGGCACAAAGGCCACCTTTTCTTCTGCCACCGCGCGCTCCAGCAGCCGGGTCGCATCGATATCGCCGGCCAGCTCCACCCAGAGGAAAAGCCCGCCTTCCGGCACCGTATAGCGGCAGTCTGCCGGGAAATGTTTCGCCATCGCGGCCAGCATGGCGTCCAGCCGTTCGCGGTAGATGGCGGCGATGCGCTGCAGATGGGCAGGCAGCAGGCCGCGGTCGAGAAATTCGGCGCAGATCGCCTGCGGCAGCAGCGCGGTATGCGTATCCGCCCCCTGCTTCAACGCTTCCAGCTTGGCTGCGATATCGGCTTCCGCCACGCCCACGCCCACGCGCAGGCCGGGCGAGATGATCTTGGAAAAGCTGTTCATCATCACCACATTGCCGGCCGTGTCAAAGCTTTTGATCGGCGGCACCGGCTCGCCCGCCAGGCGCACATCGCCATAGGGGTCGTCTTCCAGCACGATGAAATCATATTTTGCCGCCAGTTCGGCAATGCGCTGCCGGCGCTCCGCCGGAATGGTGCGGCCGGTCGGGTTCTGGAAGGTGGGAATGGTATAGAGCAGGCGCGGCCGCTCGCGGCGCACCTTTTCTTCCAGGTCGTCAATGCAGATGCCCTGCGCATCCGTTTCTACCGGCACCACGCGCAGCCCCATCTTGTACATTACGTTCAGCGTGCCGAGAAAGGTTGGGTTTTCCACCAATACCGTATCGCCCTCATTGCAGAACAGCTCCAGCGTCAGGCTGATGCCCTGCGTGCTGCCGGTGAAGATGATCGTGTTCGCCACCTCGGCCTGCACGCCCTTTGGCCGCGCCAGATGTTCGAGATAGGCCTGGCGCAGCGGCAGATAGCCGGGCGTTACGCCGTATTGCAGGATATCCGCCCCATGCACGCAGAGCAGATAGTCCGTGATCTGCCGCACCTCTTCCAGCGGAAAGCTCTCCTTGGCCGGATTGCCGCCGCCGAGCGAGATGATATCCGGGTCTGCCATCAACTTGAACAGCTCGCGGATCACATTGACCGGGATACGTTCGCTGCGTTCTGTGAAATGATGCATTTTCGTCGCCTCTTTTTCTGGATTTACTGGATTTATCGGTGGGGTCCGTCTGCCGGGAAAAACGGAAAGGGCAGCGGATCTATCCGGAACAAAATGGCTGGGCCGGGTTTGGCGCTGCCGGTTGCTTACTGCACCGCCGGTTGTTTACTGCGCTGCAGGCGTTTCCAGCGCCGGTTCTTCCTGGGCCGGTTCTTCCTGGGCCGGTTCTTCCAGCGCAGAACCTTCGGCCGCCGGTTCTTCCAGCGCGCCGTCTTCCGGCAGCACGGCTGCCGCTTCTTCCTGCGGCGCCATCTGGTTGAGATAAGCGGCCAGCTCGTCGAGATATGCGCCGTAGGCCGCCCAGTCGCCCGCCTGCTGCGCCGCTACTGCGTTGGCAAAAGCCTCGTTGGCCAGCGCGGCCAGCTCTTCCAGGCTTTGCGTACCTGCGCTGCCGTCTGCTGCGCCATCCGCTGCGCCCTCTTCCGCGCCGGCGGCACCCGCCGCACCCGTGCTGCCGTTAAGCAGGGCGGATGTTCCTTCGCCAAACATGGAATCCAGCGCTTCGGCCAGCGTTTCCTCATAAGCGATGCGGTCGTTATAATAGATGACCACGCGCTTGACTTCCGGCAGGGAGGAACTGGCGCTTTCCAGGTAGATCGGCTCGACATACATCAGGCTGTCTTCGATCGGGATGATGAACATGTTGCCGCGCGTATAGGTAGAGCCGGCGCTGCTCCAGAGCGTGAAGTCCTGCGCGATCTCCGTATGCTGGTTGATCTGCGATTCCACCTGCTGCGGGCCGTAGATCAGGCGGTCCTTCGGCATTTGGTAGAGCACCAGTTCGCCATAATGTTCGCCGTCGTTGCGCGCCACCAGCAGCGCGGTCAGGTTCTGCTTGTTGGAAGGCGTGTAGGGGATGCTGTTGATGAATTCCGCCTCTGTCTCGCCCGGCAGCTTCATGATATAGTAGTTCGGGCTCATCACCACGGTCTCCATGCCGTAGACCTCGGTCGCGATATCCCAGTCGTCCTCGTTCTGGTAGAAGACGTTGACGTCGGTCATATGATATTTGGCATAGACGCTGGCCTGGATGGAAAACATCGTATTCGGGTAGCGGATATGCGCCTGCAGGGATTCCGGCATGGCGGAAAAATCCTGGAACAGCGCGGGGTAGATCTTCTGCAGCGTGGCGGCCAGCGGATCGCTGCTGTCCACGATATAGAAATCCGTATCGCCGTTATAGGCGTCCACGACCACCTTCACCGAATTGCGGATATAGTTGATGCTGCTTTCCGTGCTGTACGGTTCGGAATAGGGGTAGTAACTGCTCACCGTATAGGCGTCGAAGATCCAGTACAGCCCGCCGTCCGCCACCACGATATAGGGGTCGGCATCATAGCTGATGAAAGGCGCGATCTTCTGCACGCGCTGCAGCACATTGCGGTTGATGAGGATGCGCGAATCGCTGTCGATATTGGTGGAAACGAGGATCTGGATGCTCTGTTCCTTAAGCGCAAAGAGGATGCGGTTGAGGAAATTGAGCGGGATGCCGGCATTGCCTTCATACTCCGTGTAGACATTGCTTTCGCCGGAGGGGTAATCGAATTCCTGTTCATCCGTATTGACGATGACATAGTTGTTCGTCAGCTCGCCGAAATAGATCGCCGGGTTGCTGACCTCTATCTCCTCCACCTGGGAAACAGGCGGAATGCTGTCGATCATCATATCCGGCTGGCCGCTGGCCGTCACCTTGTCCACGCGCGAAAGCGTGATGCCGTAGCCATGCGTATAGATCAGGTGGTTGGCCAACCACTGGTCGGTAATCTGCGATTCGTCCACCTCACGCGCGGAGAGGAAAACCTGCGTGTATTCGCCGTTGACCATATAGCGGTCCACATCCACATCGTTGAAGCGATAGTAAAGGCGGATCGCCTGCGTCTGGTTGTAGAATTTCAGCGCCGGCTCATAATCGTTGATGCGGATGTTGGAGATGGTCTCCATGTTGTTGTGGATATCCTCCACGCCGAGACCATAATGCACGTCATAATCCTCGACGCGGATATCCTGCAGGTCATAGGCATAGCGGGTGAATTCGATATTGTTCTGCAGGTAGTGGTATTCCTTGTTGATCGCATCCGGCGTCACGATCAGGCTTTGCACGGCGAGCGAAGCCACGCTGCCGAGTATGATCACGCCCACCATCAACGCCGGCGCCAGCAGCACCCGCTTCAGGCTGCGCTGCTGCAGGCCGAGCACGAACAGCACCGCGCCGATCAGGGAAAGGGCGATCAGCAGGCGATAGACCCAGAGCGTGACGTTGATATCGGAAAAGCCCGCGCCATAGACCACGCCGGAACTGCCGGCATAGAGCAGGGTGAACTGCTTGAGGAAGAAATGCAGGCCGATCATCAGGAAAAACAGCACGCCGAGCACCTTCAGCTGCAGGCCGGCGATGCCGACCAGACGGCTGAACATGCTGCGGTCCGGCAGGCCGGCCGGCCGGGGCGGCGTCTGTCCTTTGCCCAGGCCGAACAGTTCGCCGAACATGCCGTAGGGATGTTCACGCTGCTGGTATTGGGCAAAATCTTCTTCCTCGACGCGCGGGCGGCTTTCCGGCCGGCGCAGGGCGAGCAGCGCCAGATAGAAGATCAGGTTGACGGCGGCAAAGCCGATCACGATATAGATCAACAGGCCGTTGACGCGGGAGAGGAATTCCAGTTTGAAAATATAGAAGGAAACGTCGCGGCCAAAGATGGGGTCGGCGATGGAAAAATCCGTGCTGTGGATGAATTGCAGGATCTGGAACCACAGCCGGTCTGCGATCAGCACGGCGGAAAAGATGCCGAACAGCGCGCTGATGGCCAGCGCCAGCCGGTTGATATGCTTTTCCGGCCGGCTCATGTCGCAGGCGCCGATCTTGCGGTAATAGTTCTTTTTGATCGCGCTGAGGTAGAACCAGCAGATGACGGTGATCAGCAGGAAGGCGGGCACGCCGAATTCCAGCTGTGTCAGCAGCTGTTTGAGAAAGACGCTGACATAACCGAGCTCTTTGAACCAGAGCAGGTCGGTAAAGAAATTGACCAGCGCGACGAAGCAGATCACCACCAGTACGATGATCAGCAGGGCGATATGGCGGGAACGGATTCTTTTCACTGCAGGACTCCTTTCATGCTGCCGGTTGGCCTGGCTGCCGGCGCAGGTTGCTGACTGCTGGCTGCTTACCGGCTGCCGTCTTTCCGGCGGGTTCTGCCGTTGTGGTTTTTTGTTACGGCGTATGATGGTCAATAAAACTGGTATTCTATTATAGCATACAAATATTGAAGAAAACAATAGCAGCTGCCGTTTCCCGCCTTACTATTGAAGAAAACGATGGCAGCAGCCTGCTTTTCCGCCTGCGGCAGGTTGACTTTCCGGTAGGGATTTAATAGAATAAATCCATGCAGAAAGACACCGCCCCGCGCAAGACAGCAGCTGCGTCAGCCGCGGCGTTTCGCATCCCGCCCGGCGGAAAAGGAAAAATGAAGGAGGTTTTTGCATGTTTGATATCTCGTATCTGCAGCAGGGAGATCCGGCGGTCTATGCGATCGTGCAGCGGGAAGCCGCCCGCCAGCAGGAGAAGATCGAGCTGATCGCTTCGGAGAATTTCACTTCGCGCGCAGTGATGGCCGCGCAGGGTTCCGTGCTGACCAATAAATATGCCGAAGGCTATCCCGGCAAACGCTATTACGGCGGCTGCGAATTCGTCGATCAGGCGGAAGAGCTGGCGCGCGAACGCGCCAAAGCGCTGTTTGGCGCAGAACATGTCAATGTGCAGCCGCATAGCGGCGCGCAGGCGAATATGGCGGTTTATTATGCCCTGCTCGAGCCGGGCGATACCGTGCTCGGCATGAGCCTGGCGCATGGCGGCCATCTGACGCATGGCTCGCCGGTCAATTTTTCCGGCCGCCTTTATCATTTCGAAGCTTACGGCGTGGAACCGGAGAGCGAAGTGATCGACTATGACAAGCTGATGGCCCAGGCCTGCGCGCTGAAACCGAAGCTGATCGTGGCCGGCGCTTCCGCTTATCCGCGCGCGCTGGATTTCGCGCGCTTCCGCGCCATTGCCGACGCCTGCGGCGCACTGCTGATGACCGATATGGCGCATATCGCCGGCCTGGTGGCGGGCGGCGAGCATCAGAACCCGGTCCCCTATTGCGATGCCGTCACCACCACCACGCATAAGACGCTGCGCGGCCCGCGCGGCGGCATGGTGCTCTGCCGCGAGCCGTATGCCAAGGCGATCGATAAAGCGGTGTTCCCCGGCCTGCAGGGCGGCCCGCTGATGCATGTCATCGCCGCCAAGGCGGTCTGCCTGGGCGAAGCGCTGCAGCCTTCCTTCCGCGCCTATGCGCATCAGGTGCGCGTCAATGCTCAGGTGCTGGCGCAGAGCCTGCTGGATGCCGGCCTGCGTCTGGTCTCCGGCGGTACGGACAACCACCTGCTGCTGGTGGATGTGCGGCCGCTTGGCCTGACCGGCAAAGAGGCGGAGAACCTGCTGGATGAAGCCAACATCACCTGCAATAAAAACGCCATCCCCTTTGACCCGCAGAAGCCCGGCATCACCAGCGGCGTGCGCATCGGTACGGCAGCTGCCACCACGCGCGGCCTGAAGGATGCGGATATGCAGCAGCTGGGGCAGGCGATCGGCCTGGCCCTGCGCGGCGAACAGCAGCAGGCGAAGGAGATTGTGGCCACGCTTACCGCCCGCTATCCGCTCTATGCCTGATCCCACAGCGGCCCGCTGCAGCGGGCCTGGTCGAAGAAATTTATGGAAGGAGCGCTGTCATGGAAAAAAAGACGCCTTTATATGAATGCCATCTTGCCGCCGGCGGCAAGATCGTCCCCTTTGCCGGCTATCTGCTGCCGGTGCAGTATCCGGCCGGCGTGATCGCGGAACACAATGCGGTGCGCGCTGCCTGCGGCCTGTTCGATGTCTCGCATATGGGCGAGCTGCTGGTCGAGGGCGCGGATGCGCTCGCCTGGCTCAACGAGGTGCTGACCAATGATTTTACCAGCCTGGCTGTGGGCCGCGTGCGCTATAGCCCGATGTGCTACCCGGATGGCGGTGTGGTCGACGACCTGCTCGTCTACAAACTGGCGGAAGAAAAATATCTGATCGTCGTCAATGCGGCCAACCGCGAAAAGGATGTCGAATGGCTGCGCAACCAGCTGCACGGCGCGGTCAGCCTGCGCGATATCTCCGACGAAGTGGCGCAGCTCGCCCTGCAGGGGCCGGCTTCCGATGCCATCCTCGCCAGCCTGCTGCCGGCGGAGCAGATTCCGGCCAAGTATTACAGCTTCACGGCGCCGGTCACGGTGGCCGGTGTGGAATGCCTGCTTTCGCAGACCGGTTATACCGGCTCCAAAGGCTATGAACTCTACTGCCGCGCAGCGGATGCTCCGGCGCTGTGGAACGCCCTGCTCGCCGCCGGCGAGCCGCATGGCCTGATTCCCTGCGGTCTGGGTAGCCGCGATACGCTGCGCCTGGAGGCGGCAATGCCGCTTTATGGCCATGAGATGGATGAAACGATCACGCCCTGGGAAGCCGGGCTGGATTTCGGCGTCAAGACGGCGAAGAATTTTATCGGCCGCGATGCGATCGTGGCCAAAGGCCGTCCGCGCGAACGCATCGGCCTGCAGGTGACCGGCCGCGGCATCGTGCGCGAGCACCAGGATATCTATTTCAACGGCAAGTGCATTGGTCATTCCACCTCGGGCACGCATTGCCCCTGGCTGAACGGCGCTTATGCCATGGCGCTGGTCGAATCCGGCGTGGTACAGGAGGGCGATACGGTGGAGGCGGATGTGCGTGGCCGCCGCGTGGCCTGTCTTGTTGTGCCAATGCCGTTCTATAAAAGATAGCGCGGCAGGAAATCTGCGCTAAAGCGGGAAAAGATAAACCGAAAAAGCAAACCGGCGCGCAGCTGCTGCGGCATGGCCCTGCTGCTGCGCGCTGCAGAAAAAAGCATGCTTCACCCCAAAACCAAAATGGAGGTAATGCAGATGAACATTCCAGGCGAACTGAAGTACACGCGGTCACATGAATGGGTACGTTTCCTTGACGGTGAAAAGGTGCAGGTGGGCATCAGCGATTTTGCGCAGGATGCGCTGGGCGATATCGTTTTCATCAATCTGCCGGAGGTGGGCGATGAAGCGGTGGCCGGCGACCCGCTGTGCGATTTTGAATCTGTCAAAGCGGTGGAAGATATCCTTTGCCCGGTTTCCGGCAAGATCGTTGCGGTGAATGAAGCGCTGGCCGATGCGCCGGAGCAGATCAACAGCGACCCCTATGGCAGCTGGATCGCGGAAGTGGCGGAAGTCAGCGAGTATGCCGACCTGATGGACGCGGCGGAATACGAGGAATACTGCCAGAACGAGGGGGTGTGAGCATGGGCTCTTACGTCCCCTCCAACCAGGAGGAGCGGCGGCAGATGCTCGCAGCGCTCGGGATTGCTTCCATGGATGCGCTGTTTGACGTCATCCCGCCGGAAATGCGCCTGGCCGGTCTGGATTTGCCGGAAGGCCTTTCCGAGCTGGAAGTCTCGCGCCTGATGCGCGGCGTCGCGGCGAAGAATACCGTCTTTGCCAGCGTGTTCCGCGGCGCCGGCGCCTACCGGCATTATATCCCAGCCATCGTGCGCGCCGTGGCGACGAAGGAGCAGTTCGTCACCGCCTATACGCCTTATCAGGCCGAGATCTCGCAGGGCATCCTGCAGTCGATCTTCGAATATCAGACGATGATCTGCCGCCTGACCGGTATGGATGCGGCCAATGCTTCGGTTTATGACGGCGCCACCGCCGCGGCCGAGGCGGTCAACATGTGCCGCGAAAAGAAGCGCAACCGCGCGCTGATCTCCGCCACCGTGCATCCCATGGTGCGGGAAACCGTGCAGACCTATTGCTTTGGCAATGGCATCGAGCTGGTGACCGTGCCGGCCAGGGATGGCCGCACGGATGCGGATGCGCTTGCCGCGCAGCTGGGTGATGACGTCTGCTGCCTTTATCTGCAGCAGCCGAACTATTTCGGCGTGATCGAGGATGCGGCTGCATTGGGCGCTGCCGCGCATGCGGCCGGCGCCAAATTCGTGCTCGGCGTGCATCCCATCGTCTGTGCGGCGCTGCGTTCGCCGGCAGAATACGGCGCGGATATCGCAGTTGGCGAAGGCCAGCCGCTGGGCATGCCGCTTTCTTTCGGCGGCCCATATCTCGGCTTCATGGCAGCGAAAGATTCCCTGCTGCGCCGCCTGCCCGGCCGTATCGTCGGCCAGACGGTGGATGTGGATGGCAAACGCGCCTTCGTGCTGACCCTGCAGGCGCGTGAGCAGCATATTCGTCGTGAAAAGGCCAGCTCCAATATTTGTTCCAACGAGGCGCTCTGCGCGCTGACCGCAGCCGTTTATATGGCGGCGATGGGCGACCAGGGCATGCGGCAGGCGGCGGAAAGCTGTTATGCGCATGCGCATTATCTGGCGGATCAGCTGGCGGCAGCCGGCTTCCCGCTGCGCTATGATGCGCCGTTCTTCTTTGAATTCGTCAGCGAATGCCCGCTGGACAGCACCAAGCTGCTCGCTGCACTGGCGGAGCGGGGCATTCTGGGCGGTTTGCCGCTGCCGGATGGCGGCCTGCTCTGGTGCGCGACGGAAATGAATGACAAAGCGGAGATCGACGCGCTGGTGGCAGCGGTGAAGGAGGTGGCAGCATGCAGCTGATCTTTGAAAAAAGCCGTAGCGGCCGCGGCCTTTCCCTTTTGCCGCCCTGCGATGTCGCAGGCTATGAGATCCCAGGCGAGCTGCGTCGTGAACAGACGCCCGGCCTGCCTGCCCTTTCCGAGACCGATATCAGCCGGCACTACAGCGCGCTGGCCAAGATGGTGCATGGCGTCAACGACGGTTTTTATCCGCTTGGCTCCTGCACGATGAAATACAATCCCAAAGTGAACGAAGAAATGGCCGCTTTACCCGGCTTCACCGAGATCCATCCGCTGCAGCCGCTGGACACGGCGCAGGGCTGTCTGGAGGTGCTGGCGCGGGCAGAAGCGGCGCTGTGCGAGATCACGGGCATGGATGCGATGAGCTTTCAGCCGGCAGCCGGCGCGCATGGCGAATTCACCGGCATCCTGCTGATCAAGGCCTATCATACTGCGCGTGGCGAAGGCGCGACGCGCAATAAGATCATCGTGCCGGACAGCGCGCATGGCACCAATCCGGCTTCCGCCGCCATGGCCGGCTATACGGTGGTCTCCATCCCCAGCGCAGCCGACGGCTGCGTGGATCTGGACGCGCTGCGGCAGGCGGTGGGCGCAGATACGGCCGGCCTGATGCTGACCAACCCGAATACGGTCGGCGTATTCGATAAAAATATCCTCGCCATCACCGAGATCGTGCATCAGGCGGGCGGCCTGGTCTATTATGACGGCGCCAACCTGAACGCCGTGATGGGCCTGGTGCGTCCGGGTGATATGGGCTTCGATGTGATCCACCTCAACCTGCACAAGACCTTCTCCACGCCGCATGGCGGCGGCGGACCTGGTTCCGGCCCTTGCGGCTGCCAGGCCTTCCTCGCGCCTTATCTGCCGAAGACGCAGATCAGCCGGGCTGCGGATGGCAGCTACTGCTTCAGCGATCCGCAGCAGAGCATCGGCCGCGTGCGTTCCTTCTACGGCAATTTCCTCGTCGTGGTCAAGGCGCTCACCTATATCCTCAGCCTGGGCGCTTCCGGCATTCGCGAAGCGGCGGAAAATGCGGTGCTGAATGCAAATTACCTGCGCAAAAGACTTTCCGCGGCCTATGATATCGCCTATGACGGCTTCTGCATGCATGAATTCGTCGTCACGCTGGAAAAGATGAAGCATGAGACCGGCGTTTCGGCGATGGATATCGCCAAGGCGCTGCTCGATAACGGCATCCATCCGCCGACGATGTATTTCCCGCTCATCGTGCATGAAGCGCTGATGATCGAGCCGACCGAGACCGAATCCAAGGATACGCTCGACGAGGCGGCGGAGGTGTTCCTCGCCATCCATCGCGCGGCGCTGGAAAATGCGGAGAGCCTGCACCAGGCGCCGCTGTACACGCCGGTGCGCCGGCTGGATGAAACGCAGGCAGCCCGTCATCCGCTGCTGAAATACGAAGGATAGCCCCGCGGCTTTTGCCGCCGGGCGGCAGGCTGCCCGAAGATAAGCCTTGCCGCCGCTTTGGCGGCAGCGGCAGAAAAACAGACGATACCCGGCGAAAAGCCGGGTATCGTTTTCCTTTTTCCTTTTCGCCCCTCCGGC
>CALXRV010000029.1 GCA_944390945.1 uncultured Clostridia bacterium | reverse complement strand
GCGGCAGCGAGGGCGGCGGCAGCCAGAGCGGCGGCAGCCAGAGCAGCGGCAGCGAGAGCGGCGGCAGCGGCGGGCATGGCCACCACGCAAGATGATTCCCCGGCCGGCAGCCGGGGCGCAACAGCGGCAATCTTTGCCCGCCGCCCTTAGGGGCGGCGGGTTTTATGTCTGGCCGGGCAGCAAATCTGAAATTTTGCGGAACAATGCGCAGCAGGGGCGCGTCCTACTTGTATTGGCTGTGGAATGATGCTATAATCCAGATATGGTATGCGATATGGTGGAAGTATAGCATTTTCTACCAAATTTGGCAGCCAAATCAAGGAAAAGAAATATGAAGGAGGTTCAGAACGGATGAAAAAGCATCTGCTTGCCGTCCTGTTGACGCTGGTCTTGGTCTTCTGCTTTTCCAGCGCGGCTTTGGCGGCCAGTGAAGCAACCATTTATGACCTGACGGTGGAAGGCTATTCAACAGGCGAGATCTATCTCGACCGCGAAGATTATCACCGGGATGAGACGGTGAAGCTGACCACGGCCGGCGACACGCGGCTGGAGCTTTCCTGGGATGTGGACAAGGGCTATCTGGTGGAATTGGACGGCGATCTGATCGATGCGAGCAGCGAACGCGTGAGCCTGAGCAGCCGCGGGGTTACGAAGATCGAGATCCGTGTCTACAATGAAGAGGACGAAGAGGATGAGATCACGGTCACGCTGCAGGTAGAGATGGAAAAAGCGCAGCTGACCGGGCTGGATATCTACGGCTACAACGATGATACCGAATATCTCGACAGCCGGGATTTCGAAGCGGACAAGACCAGCTACAGCCTGAAGCTGGACAATGGCGAAGATGGGGTTTACCTTACCCCGTACTGGGATGACGATGACGACCTCCGCGTAGAGGTGAGCGTGCCGAATTCCTATGCGGACGATGTGGAGATCGATGAAGAAGACGACGATACCTGGGTGGTCTATTTCGACCATGATACGCCGGATGAAATCTATGTGACGATCTCCGGCGGCGGCTATGCGGACGGCGTTTATACGCTTTCGCTCAGCCAGGCGCGCGCCGGCGAACTGCACGGCCTCTCCGTCAGCGAAGGCGATGAATATCATGACCGCGACGCAGTGGACCTGCTGCCAAAATTTGACGAAGATGTGACGGATTATGCCGTGCTGCTGCCCGCAGATGTGGACAATTATTTCAGCGTGCAGTTTGAGCTGGAAGACAATGATAATTATCTGGTAGTGGACGGCAAGGAGCTGCGCATCGACCGCAACAACCTGGCTGAGCTTTCGCGGCAGCGCATTGCAGAAGGCGGCCGGGCGGATATCGAATTCACCGTGGGCGAGACGGATTATACGCTGACCGTGTTCCGCGCGGATGAAGACGGCGATGACGACAGCAGCCTGGACGACCTGCGCCTCCAGACCCGCCAGGGCACGAGCAGTTCGGCGCAGAACACGGCGCTGACGATGAGCCCCAGCTTCCGCAGCAACACGGAGCGCTATGCGGTGGAAGAGACCACGGCGGACAGCATCTATCTCTATGCGGAAGCCGCTGACCGCAACGCGGTGATCTTTGTCAACGACGTTCTGCTGCGCGACAGCTATCTTGAGCTGAAGACCAAAAACCTGGAGCGGATCGAGGTGACGGTCTATGCCGAAAACCTGGAGGACAGCACCACCTATACGCTGCTCTTTGGTAAGGTGGCGGCGAACAACGGCGCGCTCGGCGACCTGAAGCTCTATGATACCGGTTATGACGGCATCACGCTTTCGCCTGGATTCAACAGCGAAAAGAGCAATTATACGGCCTGCGTGGGCAATGATATCCGTTCGTTCTACATCTACGCCACGGCGGCGGAAAAAGATTCGACGATCGCCATTGCCCAAAACGGCGGCAACTATGTGACCAAGACGGCGAATGCGGCGGCCTATAATCTCGATGCCGGGCTTAACGTGTTCGATATCCGCGTCACCACGGAATATGGCGATGTTTCGCATTACTATCTGAATGTCTACCGGCAGTCCACTTCGCCCAAGATTGTGGTCAGCAGCCAGAAGCTCTCGATCGACGGCGGCAATGCGACGGCGATCGCCGCCTATAACATCGACGGCAACAACTTCCTCAAGCTGCGCGATGTGGCCTATCTGCTCAACGGCACGACGAAGAGCTTCTCTGTCAGCTATTCGCAGAATACGAACCTGATCTCGCTGCAGAGCGGCGGCCGCTATACTGCGGTTGGCAATGAGCTGGAGATTCCGGGCAGCTATGACAAGTATACGGTTTCGCCGCAGGCAATCCGTCTGGATTCCGGCTACATCTATCCGGCAGCCTATAATATTGACGGCAGCAACTACTTCCTGCTGCGCGACCTGGCCGCCCTGTTCGATTTTGCGATCGGCTACAGCAGCGGTACGGTGACGATCAATACCGGCGCCAGCTACAGCTATTGATCTGCTGATCTGCCGGCGGCACGCGCCGGCGCAAGAGCAGGCCTTCGGGCCTGCTCTTTTTTTATTGCCATCCTTTGCTCCGGCTTTGCGCCTTTGCCCTGGGTTTACGCCTTTGCGCCAGCAGGATCGCGACCGGATACGCAAAGGATGAACATTTTATCTTGACAAATTTTGTAAAAGAAAATATAATATTAATAAATCTATATATTCTTATAAATATTTATAGTTAAGGAATTATAGCAAAAATTTTTGCTTTTTGATGGTAAAATTATTTTTCCAGCTGAATATCTATGGATTAGCAGTTGATCGCGCCTTCGTCCTTTATTTCTCTACTCCAGCAGAGAAGCGGGGCGGCAAAGCTGCCGCCTGCCGCCATGCGGACCATTCGGAAAGGCAGGTAACGAGATGAAAAAAACGCTCATGAAAACGCTGGCCCTGTTCTCTCTGGCCGCGTTGTTCCTGTTGCCGGCTGTAGCAGGCGCAGAGCAGGAGGCGACGCATCTTTGGCCCGCAGCTGCGCTGCATTTTGCAGCGCCTGCTGCGGAAAGCGAGACCTTCCGCATGACGGAAGAAGAATATGCCGCCGCCTTGCAACGTGCGGAACTGCAGCTGAGCGAGGCCTACAGCGCTTATCATGCCAGCCTGCCGGCGGAGCAGCAGGCGCTGCTGGCCGCAGCGCAGGAGGCCTGGCGCGCAGCGCTGGAGCTGAACGAGCCGCCATTGCGGGAGCAGCTGGACAGCGGCGTTCTGGTCTATTATGGGCAGGCGCAGGAACATAAAACCAATATTTACCGCGATACCATGCTTTCCCTGCGCGAACAGCGCAGCGCTGCGCTGCTCTGCTGGGCGCAGGGGCGCTATGCCTGCCTGCCGCAGGCAAAGCTGGCGACGGCAGAGGAGGAGCTGGCTGCCGCGCGCGAGACGCTGCTGCGCGCCTACAGCGACAACCTTTATGTGATGGATGAAAAATTTCGCGACCCGACGCAGCAGGCGCGGGCAGCCTGGCTGGCCTTTTTGGAAGCAGACCAGGCTTTTCTGCAGGCGGTAACCCATGCGGAGACCGCGATCTGCGCCGGTGAAGCGCTGCGCTGCTACCAGGAGCTGAGCGAGCTGGTACAGCTGCAGCGGCAGGGCAGCATATTCTTCCACCGCGAACGGGAGGAATAAATTTTCACAGCGCAACAGGCAAGGAGGTGAGATATGACAGGCATTTGTTCGCCGCTATGCTCTTCAACCTGCAGATAGATGCGGAATACCCGGCAGGGCCAACCCTGCCGCAAGACGTGTTGCCGCAATGGGGCGGCAACAGGCACTCTGGCATTATGGAAACAGCAAAGGGGGAACAGAACCGACCATGAAAAAGCTGACTCTTTTCCTTTTTACTGCCCTGGCCCTGTTTTTTATCCTGGGCGCAGGCGCTGCGCTGGCTGCGGATGCAGATGCGCTCGCTGACCTGAAAACACCGGCGGAAGCTTCCAACTGGGAACGCACGACCAGCAGCGCGGAAGTCGTCGCTTTCTGCAACACGGTGGCGGAAAACAGCGGCGGACGCATCCGTTTGGAAACGCTGGGGACGACGATTAACGGCAACCCGATCATCCTGCTGGTGATGGGAAATCCCGCCCCCGCTTCACCGGCAGCCGTCTCTGCGGATAAAGCGATCGCCCTTGTCAACTGCAATATCCATTCCGGCGAGGTGGAAGGCAAGGAATCGATGCTGATCTTTGCACGCGAGGTGGCGCAGGGCAAACATGACGACCTGCTGCAGGATCTCGTCATCCTGCTGATCCCGAACATGAACCCGGACGGTAATGACGACCTGGGCAAAAACCGCATCAATTCCCAGTTCACGCCGAAGCTGGTCGGCACGCGCACCGACGGTGAGGGCTATAATATCAACCGCGACATGACAAAGCTGGATTCCGTTTCCGCACGCGTTACCGTGGAACTGATGAATGAATGGGACCCGGTCATCTTCATCGACGCCCATGCCACCAATGGCTCCTGGATGCGTCACCCGATCACCTATAACTGGGGCCTGCACCCCAATACGGACGCTGCGCTGATGGAATATAACCGCGACGAATTCAGCGAGCTGGCGCTGGGCGAGAAGTCCTACCTCTACAGCAAGGGCAAAATCGCCGTGCCGTACGGCAATTTCGGCGCGCATTACAGCGGCCTGGTCTCTGAAGGCTGGCAGACCTTTGAAGACTATCCGCGCTATACCACCAACTACGCCGGCCTGCGCAACCGCCTGGCCATCCTGCTGGAGGTCTATTCCTACGACGATTTCCAGACCCGCGTAGAGACGCAGTATGAATGTATCTATGGCACCCTGCTCGCCGTACAGCAGGAAAAAGACCATATCAAGCAGCTGATTGCCGAAGCCGATGCGCGTTCGGAAGCGCGCGCGGTCAACGGCATTGATCCGGATGTCGATTTTGTGGCGCTTAATTCTGAGCTGACTGTGCTGGGCCAGGTGGAAGTTCTCTCCTATACCACCGGTGCGGATGGCAAGGTCGCCGGCCAGCGCCTGCTGGATGAAGAGGGCGACCCCTATGCCATGCAATTTGAAGGGGAAGCGACCTATACGCTCGATTACTGGGGCAAATTCGTGCCCACCGGCACAGAAGTGATGGGCGCCTATTACCTGATTGAAAAAGACGCCACCACGGCGGTCGAACTGCTGCAGCGCCACGGCATCGAAGTCTGGCAGCTGAAGGAAGACCTGACCGTGGCAGCGGATAAATTCCAATGGTATGACGTAAGCGCGCTGAACCGCAGCGATACGCTTTATGAAGGCCATTACATGAACGTGATCGAAGGCGCCTGGAAAGCGCCGGCAGCCGCGCAGGTATTCCCGGCCGGAACCTTTGTCGTCTCCACGGCGCAAAGCCTGGGCTCCCTGGCGGCGCTGCTGCTGGAGCCGGCCAGCGTGGACGGCGCCATCTCCTGGAACTATTTTGACGCCTATCTGGATCTGGCGGAAGGTAGCGTGCGCGCTGCTTATGCCAGTCAGCCTGCGGACAGCGACCCGCTCGCCCTGCCGGTATTCAAGGTCTCTGACTTTGGCGTGATTGCGGCAGATGCGCTCAGCGCTGCCGCCAACCTGGTACAGCCGGAGCAGATGATGCCTTTCCGCGATGTGCCTGCCGGCAGCTGGTATTATCAGGCGGCAAACTTCGTCTACCGCGAGGCGCTCTTCCAGGGTACCAGCGCCACCACCTTTAGTCCGCATGCAGCGATGACGCGCGACACGCTGACGACCGTGCTCTGGCGGATGGCAGGCCGACCGGCGCCGGCCGGCGCCAGCCCGTTCGGCGACGTGGCGGCGGACAGCTACTATGCGCAGGCAGCGGTCTGGGCGAATGAAAACAACCTCTTTGCCGGGTTTGGCCAGGCAAACGCCTTCCAGCCCCTGAGCGTGACCACGCGCGAACAGCTGATCTCCATGCTTTACCAGTATAGCAAAGCCCAGGGCAGCGATGTCAGCGAGAGCGCTTCGCTCGCCGCGTTCAGCGATGCGGCAAATACCTCTGCCTGGGCGCAGGATGCGATGGAATGGGCGGTTGCCATCGGCCTGATCGAGGGCCAGGGCGACGGCAGCGTGCTTGCCCCGGGCAAGGAACTGACCCGTGCCGAAGTCGCGACCATCATCATGCGTTATGTGAACTCCTCCCGCAGCAATACCTGATGCGGCGGCATCCTGTTGTTGCCTTTCCTTCGGGCAAGGCCTGATTGCCAACCATTTCCTCTGCTGGATTTGCCAGCTAGCTCTGCGTAGAAGAGCACGGCGTCAGCCGTGCTCTTCGGTTATGGTTTAGCGCTGATGCGGACGCCCCCTGCCTGCTGTTCGCCGGCCCGACGGTTTGCCGCCCCGACTGTCCGGCGATCCTGCGGCCAGCTGCGCAGGCAAAACGGCAGGCGCGGTCTGCCTGCCGTTCTGTTTGCGGATTCGCGCTGTTGCGGCCGGCGGGCGGCGGCGCGCAGCGGCTTGCCGCTGCGCGCTGCAGGCAGCAAGAGCTGTCTGCGAAAACCGCCTGCGGCGGTTTTTGCCGCCCGCCTTGCCGCATACCGGCAAAGACAGCCTACAAACCGTCCCTGGCGGTCCGCCTTGTTCTCAGCTCAGCGTAACGCCGAATACAATGCCTGCAATCAGAATACAGGCAATCGCTGCCGGCGCGACAAAACGAACCAGCAGAGACCAGAGCCCGGCCAAGGGAAAACGAAATCTGCCGCCCTGCCGCACTTCCGCAATGCCATTTTTCGTGCCCCAAACCCAGCCGACAAAAATACAGAACAACAGCCCGCCCAAAGGCAGCAGCAGACGATCGGTCAGGAATTCCAGCATATCGCCGAAAATGGGATAACTGATCCCGTTTTTATCCAGCCAGATGCCGTGAATATCCGCATGCCCCTGCGAAAGCGTATAGATCAGACCGATGCCAAAGAGAATGACGCCGAGCACAAGCGACGCCCGCTTGCGGCTGAAGCCGCGCTGTTCGGTCAGATAGGCGACCGTCCCTTCCAGCAAAGAAATGGAGGAGGTCAAGGCAGCGAAAAAGAGCAGCAGATAAAACAGTATCGCCCAAAACACGCCGCCCGGCATCGCCTGAAATACGCCGGGCATGGCGGTAAAGACGAATCCCGCGCCCTTACCCACGCCGGATGCGCTCAGCGTAGCGAATACTGCCGGAATGACGGTAAAGCCGGCCAAAACAGCCACCAGCGTATCCAGCGTGCAGATGATGCCGACATTGCGGCCCAAATTTTCTTCCCGCGAAAGATAAGAACCATAAGTACACATGATGCCCATGCCGAGCGAAAGCGAGAAAAAGGCCTGCCCCAGCGCAACGAGCACATCGTTCCAGGTCAGCAGGGAAAAATCCGGCTGCAGCATATAGCGCAGGCCATCCATGGCGCCGGGCAGGGTGACGGCGCGCACCATCAGCAGGATCAGCAGCAGAAAAAGCAGCGGCATGGCGACCTTGTTCAGCCGTTCAATGCCGCCAGCCACGCCTTTGACCACGACAAATACGGTCAGCGCCGCAAAAAGCAGCGGAAAGAGCACCGCGCCGCCCCAGGGAAAGCCGCTTCCGACACCCAGCATCCGGTAGAAATAGGCGGTCGGATCTGCGCTGATCGCAGCGGCATCCGTCAGATAGCCGCAAAGATAATACAGCACCCAGCCACCGACATGCGAATAATAGCAAAGGATAATAAAGCCGGTAAAAATACCCATGCCGCCGACCCATTTCCATGCCGGCCGCAGCTGACAAAAAGCGCCGACCGCATTTTTCTGCGTGGCGCGGCCGATGATGAACTCCGCCAGCATAACCGTCGCGCCAACCAGCGCGATGATCGCGATATAAATCAGGATGAAAGCCCCGCCGCCACCTTCATAGGCCTTGCCGGGGAATTTCCAGATATTGCCCAGCCCGACGGCGGAACCGGCGGCTGCCAGTAAAAAGCCGAGATTGCTCGCCCATTGGGCGCGGTTTCCAGGACCTGACATCGTCATCGTTCCTTTTTCCCTGTTTTGCCGGCAATAGGCTGCCGGGGCGTCTTCTGCCATCGCATGCGGCAGGAAAACAAAACAAAGCGCTCCAGCGCCGGCAAAAGAGCAGGCGCGGGAGGAAAGGCCGTAAAGCGGCGGCGCGGCTCAGCCGCCGTCAGCCATGCGCTGGCGCAGGGCTTCATAAAGCAACACCGCGGCAGCGGCGGAAACATTGAGCGAACCCAGACCGCTGCGCATCGGGATGGCGGCCACGCGGTCGCAATTTCTTTTCAGCAGCGGCGAAACGCCCGCGCCCTCGCTGCCCAGCACCAGCACCAGCGGACCGCGAAGATCCGTCTGCCACATCGGCTCGCCATCCATATCCGCAGCTACCGCCCAACAGCCGGCCTCCTGCAACATGGCCAGCGCCTGGTTAAGATTGGCCACGCGCGCCACCGGCAGATGCGCAGCCGCACCGGCAGAGGCGCGCAATACGGTCGCATTAAGCGCTGCGGCGCGATGACGCGGGATGATCAGGCCATGACAGCCGGCGACCAGCGCGCTGCGGATGACCGCGCCCAGGTTCTGCGGATCTTCCACCCCATCCAGCATGACGAGGAAGGGCGGTTCGCCGGCTGCTTCCGCCGCAGCCAGCAGGCTTTCCAACGAGGCGTATTCCATTGCCGCCGCGCAGGCGACGATGCCGTGATGCTCCGGCCCGGCCAGCCGCGTCAACTGCTGCTTCGGCAGCTTACGGCAGGGCACGCCGCGTTCCTGGCACAGCTTGAACACGGCGGCGGAAAAGGCGGGCTCATTGCCCTCTGCCAGCAGCACGCGGTTCACCGCCTGGCCGCTTTTCAGCAACTCAAGCACTGCATTGCGGCCACAGACCACGCCTTCCGGCGGCTGCGCTGGCGGCTGCGCGGCCTGCTGTAGACGCTCCTGCTTCTGCGCAGGCCGCTGCGGCCGGCTTTCCTTGTTCTGGCGCGTGAACTGCTGCCCACCGGCCGGCGCCTGCTTTCGCTCGGCAGGGGCCTTTTTCCGGGCTGCCGCTTTTGCATTGCCTTTTCCGGCTGCCGCTTTTGCGCCGCCTTTTCCGGCTGCCCCCTGCCGGCCATTGCCGGCCGGGCGGCTCATGACAGCGTCTTCGCCAAGCTGGCGAAGAGGGCGAACGCTTTATCCATCGCCTGCGGCTGGCGCAGATCCACACCGGCATCCACCAACAGGTCGAGCGGGTCCTTACTGCAACCAGCGGCAAGGAAATGCAGATAGCGCTCACGCGCAGCCGCTGCAGCCTGCGGGTCCGGATCGAGCAATCCAAGCGCCAGCACGCTGGCAGCGCAGAAGCCGGTCGCATATTTGTAGACATAATAGGGCCGGTAAAAATGCGGGATGCGCGCCCATTCCCAGGCGATCTGCTCATCCACCTTCACTTCGCTGCCAAAATAATCGCAGTTCAGCTGATAATACATCTCGCACAGCGTATCGGCGGTCAGCGGCCGGCCTGCCTGCGCCGCCTCATGCATCTGCAGTTCAAATTCAGCGAACATCGTCTGGCGGAATACCGTAGCGCGGAATTCCTCCAGGAAATGATTGGTCAGGTAGCGCATTTCATCCTTGCTCTCTGCGCGGCTGAGCAGATAGTCGATCAACAGGTTTTCGTTGAGCGTGCTTGCCACCTCGGCGACAAAAATGCGGTAATCCGCATAAACATAAGGCTGGCTGTGCCGCGAATAATAGGAATGCATCGAATGCCCGGCCTCATGCACCAGGGTAAAGACGCCGTTCAAATCGTTCTGGAAGTTGAGCAGGATATAGGGGTCGGTTCCATAAACGCCGGAGGAATAGGCGCCGGAAGCTTTGCCGCGGTTTTCATAAACATCGACCCATCCCTGTTCCAGCCCATTGCCAAGCACGGACAGATAATCGCTGCCCAGCGGCTGCAATGCGTCAAGCGCGATCCGCTTCGCCTGCTGCCAGTCAAATTTCTGTTTCAGTTCAGGGAAAAGCGGCACATAGATATCGTACATATGCAGCTCGTCCAGGCCGAGAATGCGGCGCCGCTGCGCCAGATACTGCGCCAGATCGCCCAGATGCGCGCGTACCGCAGCGATCATGCCGCGGTAAACCTGCTCCGGCATATTATCGCTGAAAAGGGCGGCATCAAGCGCGCTGGCATAACGCTGCGCTTCGGCATAAAAATTATCCTTTTTCACCGATGCGGCAAGGTTAGTGGCAATCGTATTGCCATACCTGGCATAAACTTCATGTTTGGCGCAAAAGGCAAGCCGCCGCAATTCGCGGTTGCGGCTCTGCAGGAAGCGGATATAGTTGCCGGCGGAAAGCTGTTCCGGCTGGCCCTGTTCATTGGTCAGCAGCGGAAATTCCATATCCGCATTGGTCAGCATGCCGTAAATATTGGCAAAAGCGCCGGCCATCTCGCCGCTGCCCGCCAACAGCTTTTCCTCTGCCGGCGAAAGCGTATGCGGCTGCTGGCGGCGGATCTCCGCAAACATGCGGCCGTAGAGCTGCATTTGCGGCTGGCGCAGATAATCGTCCAGCTGCTGCGCAGGCAGGGCGAGCACTTCCGGGGAAAAATAGGCGACCGCCTGCGAAAACTGCGCGGCCAAACCTTCGATGCGGTCATAAAGCGCCTGCCAGCGGCTGTCGCCCTGATCTTCGTCATGACGCAGCGAAGCATAAAGATAAAGCCGCTCCAGCAGCATACCGTATTCCTCCTGCCAATGCAGGCAGGCGAGCATCGTCTCCACACCGTCGCCGAGATGGCCGGAATAGGAAGCCGCCTCTGGCAGCGCCTGCTGCAGCCGTTCGAGATCCGCCTGCCAGGCGGCCTCGTCGGCATAAATCTTGGCGACATTCCATTGATAGGCGGCGTCGATCTCATCGCGCGCCGGAATGCGGATCGTTTCCATCAAAACACCTCACTGTTTATTTTTTTCATGGCCGCGCCGCAGCTCTTCCAGGTCAAGATCCACCTCTGCCAGGATGCGCCGTTCCAATTCGCGCACGCTGAGCAGGATATCGTCTGCCGCGCTGGCTATGTTTTGCTTTTCCTCTGCCGTCTGCACCTGCTCGGCTGCTGCTATGCTTGCGGATCTGTCTGCCGGCAGCGCAGCCATGCTTTCCGCTGCCGCGCTTTCGGCTACCGCCGCGCTTTCCGCTGCTGCCGCGCTTTCCGCTGCTGCTGCGCTTTCCGGCGCTGCCGCGCTTTCCGGCGCTGCTGCGCTTTCCGGTGTTGCGCTTTCCGCTGCTTTGCCGGCGGATGCCGCCGCCGCCATCGCGGCATTGAGCGCATCCGCTTTGGCGCGGACACGGCGCTGTTCCGCCAGCGCAGGCGCTTCACGGCTCATATCGCGCTGCCAGAAGGAAACGCCTTCGCGCAGGGCAGCGATCTCCTCAGCCACGCGCCCTGCTTCTGCCATGAAATCCGCATCCGCCGCCGCTACTGCGCGCGAAGATTCTTCCGCCACATTGGCTGCCGGTTGCGGCTGCGCCGGCATGCCGCAGGCGATACAGAATTTACTGTCCGGCTCCAGCGCTGCGCCACAATAGATGCAGAGCGTAGGCTCTGCCGCGGGTTGGTCTGCCGCAGGCTCGGACATCACAGGTTCGGACATCACAGGCTCGGACATCACAGGCTCGGACATCGCAGGCTCTGCCTGCATGGCTGCTGCCGGCGGCTGTTCCGTTGCCACGGGATCTTCCGCTGTCAACGGCATGCCGCAGCTGATGCAGAAATGCTGCCCCTCCTCAACTTCCGCGCCGCAATACGGACAGACGGATTTCTCCAGCTCTGCCGCTGCCGCTTCTGCCGCTTTGCCGGCGCCAGTCTCCGCCTGCGCCCCGCCCACAGCTGCCTGCGCGGCAAAGGGCGTTTCTGCAGACGGCTGCGATAGGGCTGTTTCCGTTGTTTCTGCTGTTTCTGCTGTTTCCGTTGCTTCCGTTGCTTCCGTTGCTTCCGTTGTTTCCGCTGCTTCTGCCGCTTCTGTTGCCACGATTTCTGTCGCTGCTTCGGCTGCTTCTGTCGCAACTTCTGCCGCTTCCGCGCTCGCTGCTTCTGCTGCGGCCGGCGTTTCTCTGCTTTCCGCTGTTTCCGTCAATGCTTCCGCAGCCACGTCGATCTCTGCCGCCGGCTTTTTTTGCAGCAACTGCTGCAAAATCGAAGCGCCGAGCGCCGCCTCTTCTTCCGCCCGTTTTTCTGCAGCAATCGTCTCCGGCGCAGCTGCTTCAGTCGCAGGCGGCTCGGTCTTCAACCCGGCAAGCCGAATGCTGTTTTCATCCAGCAACGATGCGACCATAGCATCTGCACGCTGGGCAAAAAGGGCGGAGCGATCGGCAAAGGGGTCCATTTCCGGGCGTTTTCTTTCTGCCGCTGGTTCAGCTGCCGCATAAGCGAGCAGGGCCGCTTCCGCCGCATCCTCCGCCGCATCCGCTGCCTGATCTGCGGCGCCCTCCGCCGCTGCCGCTTGCTCCGCGGCGCCCTCCGCCGCATCCGCGGCCAGCGGCGGCAGCTCCGGTTCCGCGGCTTCTGCGCAGCGTGCCAGCGCAGCTTCCGCAAAGCCGGCAATCTCCGCCCGCTCCGCATCGCTGGTGGCAGACTGATAAAGCTTGATCAGGGATTCATCGCCGGAGCGCAGTACCAGTTCTTCCTGTTTGCGCTGCGGATCGTTCTGCCAGTCTTTTTTACCCAAAAAGTGGAATGCCCAAACGCCAAAGGCAATGACCACGACGCCAATGCCAAGATATATCAGAAGATCGATCATCAAAAAGCCCTCCTCGGGTGCATCCTGCCCGCGCTGCAGGCAGGCGCCGGATTATCGTGCCAGCGCGTAGATGGCCCTGGCATACAGTTTAGCCAGGAAGAGCAGATATTTGCTCTCGATGCATTCATCCGCCTGATGCGCCAGATTCGGCATTTCCGGATGCTCCGGGCCGAAGGCGACGAAATGCTTCATCTTTTTGGCATAAGTGCCGCCGCCGATCACCAGCGGGTCGCGCAGGTCGCCGGTCATCTCGCGGTATACTTCGACCAGCTTGCCGGCCACAGGGTCCTGCTCGCCGAAATAGAGCGGTTCCATCCGCTCTTTCTCGCTGAAGGTCATCCCATGCGCAGCCGCCAGCGCCTGCAGCAGCGGCGGATAATCGTCGCAGCATTTCTTCAGCTGGAAGCGCATGTCGCAGGTCAGACTGCCCGCATTGTCCGCCAGCCGCAGAATGCTCGGCACATTTGTCGTTTCGCTCAAGGCATCGCTGCCCGCCACGCCAAATCCAGCGCCATGCATCGGGTCTGCACAGGCCATATCTGCCAGCGCTGTCAGATAGCGCTTGGCGCCCGCCGGGGCGAAATCCAGCCCGCGCAGGCCGGAAAGCAGCAGCGTCAGCGCGTTTTCACACAGTTCCGGCATGGAGGCATGTCCAGCGCGGCCCTCGGCCCGCACGATCAGCCGGCCCGCCGCACGCTCCATCACCAGGCCGGGCAGCTCGGGCAGCGGCAGGTCGTCAGGGCAGGCGAACTCCGCCTCTGCCCGGCCCGGCACCACATTCGGCGCGGTACCTGCCTCTGCACGCAGCAGCTTCAGCGGCGCGCTGTCATCATCCGCCCAGCTGGCAGAAAGCGAATAGACGAAAATGCCTTTTTCGCCGATGATGGCCGGGAAAGAAGCATCCGGCGTAAAACCGCAGCTGGGCTGCGCATATTTCGTCAGATAATATTCCACGCAATCCATGCCGTTCTCTTCATTGCCGCCGATGATAAAGCGGACCGTCTTCTCCAGCGGTACGCCGCAATCCGCCAGCGCCGCTGCGCCGTATAGCGCGGCGATCAGCGGGCCCTTATCATCCATTGCGCCGCGGCCATAGATCTTGCCGTCAGCCAGCGCCGGCGCAAAGGGGGCATATTTCCATTCCGCGGCAACTGCCGGCACCACGTCCACATGCGCCAGTATGCCGATCTGTTCTTCACTTGCCCCCGGCATGTCGGCACGCCCGCAGTAGCCGTCCAGATCCTCCACTTCCATGCCCAGGCTCTGCGCCACGCCCAGCGCATAATGGATGGCATCCGCCACCGCCCGGCCATAGGGGGCATAGGGTTCCGCCGCCCCAAGCGTGGAAGGAATGGCCAGCAGGCCGACGAGATCGCGCTCCATCTGCGGGTAATAACCGTCCAGCACCATATCTACGCGAGAAAAATCCATCGTCAAGACCTCCGCAAATTGATCTTGCCCGCCGGACCGCCGTTTTCCGGCAATGCGCATGGCCGCCGGCTTGCCGGTCGGGCAGAGGACGCGCTGTCCGCAACTGTTCCGGACAGGCATAGTTCCTTATACTATTCTCGCTCCACCCCGCGCATCCCTTTTTTCCGCCATATTGTACAAAGGAGGATTTTCCCGCCGCGCACGCGAACATAAAAAAAGAAGCTGTTTGCAGAGATTTGGGGGCTGTTATGAAACGTTCCATATATATTCTTTTGTTGATCATCATCGCCGTGCTTGCTGCCCTGCTGTTGCTGCGCGGCCCGGTGGAGGAGGAAGCGCAGCTGCCGGCAGACCCGCGCCAGCCTGCGCTGGCGCCGGCAGAACGCACCCTGGCCACAGTCTGGTATCTGACCGAAGAGGGCGGTTTTCTGCTGCCGCTGCAAATGCGCATCCATGCCACGGACGAGGTGGCGCAGGTGGCGCTGGAGCAGCTGCTGGCCGGCCCGGCAACCGCGGGCCTGCAGCCGAGCATCCCGCCCGGCGTGCGCCTGAACGGGATCTATAAAATCTATCAAACGGTTTATGTCGATCTGACCGGCGAATTCCTCGCCGTGGAGCCGGAACATACGCAGCAGGCGCTGGATGCGATCACAGCCACGGTGCTGCCGCTGGTCAGCGAATGCCGCAACCTGCAGCTGCTGATCGACGGCGACGGCTGCGACGAGATCAACGGCGTGCCGGCCGGCGAACCGCTGACCATGCCGCTGATCAATCTGGAACAGGACGATTTGCCGCAGGACATCACTGCGGCGGATTGCCGTGCAGTCCTCTACTATCTGCCGGATGAAAGCCTGCAATATCTGGTGCCCCATACCATGCTCTGCCCGCCGGAAGATGGCGCCCTGCCAGGCGACGCCGCCGTGCTGCGGCAGGCAGCCGGCCGCATCCTGCCGGAATGCCTGTCCGTCGCCGCCTTAAGCGTGGAAGGCGGGCTGGCGCATCTTGACCTGGCCTATGACCAAACCGTGGCCTACCGCAGCGGCGCTGCTTCAGAGCAGGCCTGGCTGGACGCGCTTGTCGCCACCGCCTGCCAGCTGGAACAGATTGACGCCCTGCAGATCACGCTGGATGGCGCGGCTGCCGCCACCCTGCCCAAAGGCACGCCGATCAGCGGCCAGTTGCAGCCGCCGGAAACCATCAACTATCTGCCCTGAACCAGTTGCGGCCATGGTAGCCGCCAGCCAGGCGCAGAAGCGATAAGGATGAAGACAAATGACGGAAAACAGGAAAGCGGCTGCGCCGAATGCAGCCGCTGCATTGCCTGCGCAGCAAAGCGCAGAGGATAAATGGCGGGCGCTGCTGGCAAAGCTGGCTTCCGCCAAACAACAGGGCGCAGCGCTCGCGCTTTCCGGCGGTGTGGACAGCGGCCTGCTTGCTTTTGCCTGCCGCGAAGCCGGGCTGCAGCCCTGCCGCTGCTACACCTTTGCCAGCGAGCTGATCCCCGCGCAGGAACTCGCTGCCGCCGCAGCGCTGGCCGCCTGGCTGCAGCTGGAATGGCAGCAGCTGGAACTTTCCGTGCTCCAGCTGCCGGCAGTGGCGCAGAACCGCCACGACCGTTGCTACCACTGCAAGCTTGCCATGTATGCGCGGCTGCGCCAGGCAGCGGAAAGCCGCGGCCTGATGCTGCTGGCAGATGGCGTGAATGCGGACGATCTGCAGACCTACCGCCCGGGCAACCGCGCGGCAGCAGAATGCGGCGTGCGCCATCCGCTGGCAGAAGCCGGCCTGCGCAAAGCGGAAATTCGCCTGCTGGCCCGGCGTTTCGGCCTGCCCAACCATGACCGGCCGGCCTCGCCCTGCCTGGCCAGCCGTTTCCCCTACGACACGCCGCTTTGCCTGCCTGCGCTGCAGGCCGTGCAGGCGGGCGAAGATTTCCTGCACAGCCTGGGTTTTCCTGCTCTGCGTCTGCGTGCGCACGGCGCGCTGGCGCGGATCGAAGCGCCCCCCGCAGAGCTGGCACGCCTGCTTGCCTGGCGTGAACCGGTATGCGGCCGCCTGCGCGAACTGGGGTTTTCCTATATCACGCTCGATCTCGAGGGGTTGATTTCCGGCCGTTTTGACCGCGAACAGCCGCTGCAGACGGCTGGGCAACAAACGCCAGCGGGAGCGGACAGGGGCGGCGCAGCTGCCGCCTGCCAGGCGCAGGCAAGCGCAAAACAGGAAGAGGAGAGAGAGCAATGAAGGCGTTTATCTTTGATCTTGACGGCACGTTGGCAGATACTGTACCGCTGATCGTCGCCACCGCGCGGCGGGTCTGGCAGGAATATGGCCTGTACCCGGATGAAGCGCGCATCCGCAGCTTCATCGGCGTTTCGCTTTTCCAGACCGGCGAAGCGGTGCTCGGCCCTGGCCGCGGCCAGGAATATGTGGAAGCGTACCAGCGTCATTATCATGCGCAGCCGCGCTGCATCCAGCCGTTTGCCGGCGTGCCGGAGATGCTGCGCGAATTGCGGCGGCAGGGGGCAAAGCTCGCGGTCTGTACCTCGAAGCGCGAGCGCAGCGCAACGGAAACGCTGCAGCAGACCGGCATTGCGCCGCTGCTCGACGCCGTGGTCCACAGCGAGATGACCGCAGAGCATAAACCGGATGCTGCGCCGGCACGCTGCGCCATGCAACTGCTCACTCTGCCGCCGGCAGAATGCCTGTTCATCGGCGACAGCATCCATGATATCGGCTGCGGCCATCATGCCGGCATGGCTGCCTGCGCAGTTTCCTATGGCGCGGCAACAGCAGAGACCCTGCGCGGCGCGGCGCCGGAATATCTGGTCTCCTCTGTTCCGGCCCTGCGCGAGCTGCTGCTTTCTCTGCTGCAGAAGTAAAGCCCCGGCAGCATGCGGCGGGTTTGCGCCGGCCATACCCTTTCCCGATCTGGAAGCGGCGGCTGGGGGAAAAGATCCGCTGCAAATTGTGCTCTGCTATCACCACAGGCCCCGGATTTTGTCCGGGGCCTGTTGCGCTTTTCGCCAGCCGGCCCGCGGCGGGGCCTGTTGCCGGTGACGGAAAGGGGACATGGCGCATATCCTATAGCAAGGGCCGGCTGCATTGCTGCGCCGGCCCAGTGCTTTAGGATTGGGGGGGGACCATATGATATATCTTGACAATGCGGCGGGCAGCCATCCCAAACCGCCGCAGGTAGCGGCAGCGCTGGCAGCAGCGCTGGAAGAATTTGGCGCTAATCCCGGCCGCGGCAACTATGCGCTGACGCGGCGCACAGCAGGCATGGTGGCAGAAACGCGGGCCAAGCTGGCGGCGCTGGTTCATGCGCCCGACCCTTCGCGCATGGTATTCACCGCCGGCGCGACGATGGCCGCCAATATGGCGATCAACGGTCTGCTGCGCGAAGGCGATCATGTCGTCTGCAGTTCGCTGGAACATAATGCGGTGTTCCGTCCGCTGGCCGTGCTGGCGGATGCCGGCCGCATCCGTCTGCATATCGTGCAGGCGGACAGCGCCGGTTATCTGCGCGCAGAAGATGTGGCGGCAGCTCTTACGCCGGCCACGCGCCTGATCGCGATCAACCATGCTTCCAATGTCTGCGGCAGCGTACAGCCGCTGGCTGAGATCGGCGCCGTGGCAGCCGCCTGTCATGTGCCGCTGCTGGTTGATGCAGCGCAAAGCGCCGGCCTGCTGCCGCTGGATATCCAGCGCATGCATATTTCCCTGCTCGTGCTGGCCGGGCACAAGGCGCTCTACGGCCCGGCGGGCATCGGCGCGCTTTATGTGGACAGCAGCGTCAGCCTGCGGCCGCTGCTGCAGGGGGGGACGGGCAGCCGCAGCGAACTGCGGCATCAGCCGCCTGACCTGCCGGAACGTCTGGAAGCAGGCAGTTTGAACACCGCCGGCATCGCCGCCTGGTCCGCGGCGCTGGATTTTGTCCGCTCCACCGGCATTGACGCGCTGCAGGCGCATGCCATGCGCCTGACCGACCGGCTGGCGGCTGCGCTGCAGGCACATCCGCGGCTGCGGCTGCAGCTGCTGCCGGGAGAAACACGGCCGCGCGTGCCGCTGCTCTCCGTCGCCACGCCGGAACGCGACCCGGCAGAGGTGGCAGCCGCACTGGATGCACGCGGCGTCTGCGTGCGCGCCGGCTATCACTGCGCGCCGCTCGCGCATCGCACGCTGGGCAGCTTTGGCGAGGGCACGCTGCGCTTCAGCCCGGGCTGGTTCAATACGGAAGAGGAGATCGACGCTGCCGCCGCCGCTCTGCTCGCCAGCATTTAAGGCGGCAGGCTCTGCCTGCCGCCGGCTGCGCGGTTGCAACGGATTGCCGGCCTTGCCCCTTGCGCACTTGTGTCGGCTGCCTGCAGCAAGAGGGCGGCGCGGACGGGGACGGCTACTGCCGTTCCCGTTGCCGCAGGCAATTTTGCCTGCGGCAGCCGCTTTTCGCGGCACGCGCCGCCCGGCTGACAAAAAAAGAAAAAGCGAAATCAGAGCGGCAGGCGCGGCTCCGCATTCAGATCAAGCGCAGCAAATTCGCCGGCCGCAAATTTAGGCAGTGCAGCGATGCCGATCATGGCGGCATTATCCGTACAATAGACCGGCGATGGCCAGCAAACGCGGATGCCTGCGACAGCCGCGCGCTCTGCCAGCAGTTCACGCAGGCGGCGGTTGGCTGCCACGCCGCCGACCAGCGCGATCAGCGGCAATCCTTCCCGCTTTGCCGCAGCCACCGCCTTGGCGGAAAGCACATCGCAGATCGCCTCTTGCGCAGAAGCAGCCAGATCAGCCACTTCCTGCTCGCTGAGCGGGCCGCCCGTCATCCGGCGGCGGTTGAGCTGATTGAGCACTGCGGATTTCAGGCCGCTGAAGCTGAAATCATCCGTCCCCGGCAGCCAGGCGCGGGGAAAATCATAAGCGTTGCGATTGCCGCGCGCAGCAGCGCGGCTGATCTCCGGCCCGCCGGGATAGGGCAGCCCCAGCGCGCGTGCCAGCTTGTCAAAGGCTTCGCCCGCCGCATCGTCATGGCTCATGCCCAACATGCGGCTCTGCTCTGCGCCCACGCTGAGCAGGCCGCTGTGGCTGCCGGAAACGACGAGCGCCAGATAAGGCGGCGCGATGCGGTGTTCGATCTTCACTGCGGCCAGATGCCCCTGCCAATGATGCACCGCGATCAGCGGCAGGCCGAGCGCCATTGCCAAAGCTTTGGCATAGGAAACGCCGACCAGCAGCGAACCCACCAGACCAGGGCCGTTCGCCACCGCCACCGCATCCAGCGCGGCAAAGCTGCAATCCGCTTCTGCCAGCGCCTGCGCCACCACGGGTGCGATCGCCTCCAGATGATGACGGCTGGCGATCTCCGGTACTACGCCGCCATAGATGCGGTGCACCGGGATCTGGCTGGCGATGATATTGCTCAATACCTGCCCTTCGCCGCTGACCACGGCAGCGGCAGTTTCGTCGCAGCTCGATTCGATGGCCAGGATCTTGATCATCCGCTATTCCTCCTCCTGCTGCTGCTGCGTCCCACCGCGCCAGAGGATGAGCGCATCATCCGGCGGATCGTCGTAATAGCCGCGGCGGCGGCCACAGCAGCGGAACCCCAGTTTTTGATAAAGGCGGATCGCCGGCTGGTTGGCAGCGCGCACTTCCAGCGTAAAACTGGCCGCGCCTGCGGCCTGCAAGCTGACAAACAGGCGGCGCAACATCCATTCGCCCAGGCCGCGGCGGCGCCAGGCCGGCGCTACCGCCACATTGGTGATATGCGCTTCGTCTACGATCAGCCAGCAACCGGCAAAAGCGACCAGCGCCCCGCCGGCAAAACAGCCGAAATAGCGGGCGAGCGCGTTTTCCGTCAATTCATGCGCATAGGCTTCGCGACTCCAGGGATGCGAAAAGGAAGCCAGCTCCACCGCATAAAGCGCATCCAGATCCGCAGCCTGCAAAGGCCGGAAGCGAAGTTCATCCGTCATCGCACAGCCCGCCTTTCATGCCGGATCCTTCCGGATACCGTTTGCTGTTTCGTTTGCATCGTCTGCATCAGCTGCCGTATTTACGGCTGCCGCATCGCCTGCCGCATCGGCAGCAGCTGCTGCCGGCAGGCCGCTGTGCAGCCAGAGCTCACCTGTTGCGATCTTCCCGCCGGCGGCGAGCCGCTTTTCTTCTGCTTCAGAAAGGCGTAGGTAGCAGGGCAGCAGCTCCTGCAGCGGCGTCACCTCGCCGCGCGCGTATTTGCCGCAGGCGAGCACGGCAGCGGCCGGCGCCATAAACAGGTCATGCTGCGGCTGCAACGGCCGCAGCTGCAGGCCGGGTACAGCCTGCAGCAGGGGCAGGCAGGCGGGCAGTCCGTCGCCGGCCAGCAGCACCGGCTTCCCCAGCGCAGCCAGCTTTTCTGCCAGCGCGGCCGGCGCCAGCGCCTGATCCGGCCATAGCCGCTCGCCATCGCAAAACAGCGCGCAATAGACCTCGTCGCGCCGCGCGTCGAACAGCGGACAGATATAGCCCTCGCCGCCGGCAGCCAGGGCCATCGCCTGCGTGCTGGAGATGGCGAACAACGGCTTGTCCAGCGCCTGCGCCCAGGCTTTCACGGTAGCAATGCCAATGCGCAGGCCGGTAAAACTGCCCGGCCCGACGGTGACGGCAAAAGCATCCAGATCGCGCAGCATAAGGCCGCTATTTTCCAGCATGGCCTGCAGCATGGGCAGCAGGGCCAGGGAATGATTTTTGCCCGTATGCAGACCGAAGCAGCCGCTGATCTCCGGCTGCCGCGGCGGCTGGCAGAGCGCAAGCGCTGCCGAAAGCGCGCTGCCCGAGGTATCAATCGCCAAAAGCCGCATCCAGCCAACCCCCTGTCTGATCAGAATAAGAAAACGTGAGCAGCCGCAGTTCCGGCGCATTGCCCGGCAGAATGCGCAGCCAGATCGTATCCGGCGGCAGAAAGGCGGCGATAAAATCCGGCCATTCGACAAAAGCCGTCTTTTCGCGGCGGAAGCAGTCGGCGATGCCGGTCAGGCTGATCTCCTCTTCCGTAAGGCCTTCCAGGCGGTAGGCGTCGATATGGCAGAAGGGCAGCCTGCCCTGGTATTCGTTGAAAAAGATATAGGTCGGGCTGGTCACCGTATCCGGCACGCCCAGGCCGGCGGCCAGACCGGCGGCAAATACCGTCTTGCCCATGCCAAGGTCGCCCTGCGCCGCGATTACCGTACCCGCCGGCATGCGCGCCGCGATGGCGGCTGCCAGCGCATGCGTTTCTGCCGCAGACGCGCTGCGGATGCATTTTTCCTTTACTCCCATTCGTTTCCCTTCCTGTTTTACGGGCCCTTTTTCCGGAGCTTCTGTTCCGGGGCGTCCGTTTTCCCTGCCGGCAGCGTTTCAGCCGGCTGCGCCGCAAGCCGCGCTAACGCGGCGAAATATGCTCCGCCGCGGCGCGCACCAGGGCGTCGAACAGCGGTTGGCCGCCTGCCAGCGCTTCCGGATGCCATTGCACGCCGTACAGCCAGCGGCTGCAGCCCGGCGCCAGCAGCGCTTCCAGAATGCCGTCCGGCGCATAGGCCGCCGGGGCCAGACAGGCGGGCAGGCTGCGCACCGCCTGATGATGATGGCTGTTGACCATCAGTTTTTCGCCGAGCAGAACGGCAAGCTGCGGCGTGCAGACCGTGACGCAATGCGTGGCCTGCTGTCGCGGCGCCTGCTGGTCATGCGCAAGCATATCTTCGCCACAGCAAAGACGGATATCCTGATACAGCGCGCCGCCCAGCGCCAGGCAGAGCATCTGCATGCCGCGGCAGATGCCGAGCATGGGCAGACGGCGCGGCCAGGCTTCGCGGATCAGCTGCATTTCGAATGCGTCGCGCGCCAGATCGCCGCCGCGCAGCGCCAGGCGCGGCAATTCGCCGAACAGCGCGGGATGCGGGTCGCCGCCGCCGCTGAGCAACAGGCCGTCCAGCAGTTCGCTCAGTTCCGCTGTCTGCGCATCCGGCATGGGCGTAAGCAGCAGCGGCAGCCCGCCTGCTGCCAGCACGCGCTGCCAGAGCTCATCCCGCAGGCGCAGGCCCTGATAATCTGCATCGCGCGCCATGGTAATGCCAATCCGCGGCCGTCGCATCACACCGCCCCCTTTTGCCTTTCCCTACCGGCAATATATGCGGCAGCGGCAGCAGCTGTGCTGCGTCCGCCGCTGCCGGGCGGAGCGCCTGCACGGGATCTGTCCGCTGCGCAATGCATATTGGGCAGCGCCTATTCACTGCGCGGCGCCTCGAAGATGCTGTTGCCGAGGAATTCCTGCAAAATGGAATCGCGCGGCACCACATCCGCCGGCGCCGGCGAAAAATAGCGGATCAGCCGCAGCAGGCGCTGCGCTTCCAGATAGCTGGGCTGGCTGTCGTCGATCTCCATCAGCGCCGCTTCCACTGCCGGCCGCAACACCGGCAGCTCGTAGATGAGCACGGAATTGATGAAATGGTCGGCGTCATCCTGCCAGGGGAAAATATTATGATGCTCGCCGCGCCGCACGTCCTCCCATTGGTCGAGCGTCTGCGCGGCCGGCGAATTGCGGAACTGCATATCGCGCACGATGCGGCGGATCAGCCGGTTGTCCGAAGCGGAGACCGGGTTGCAGGAATCCAGGTTGAGCTGCGTTAGGGCGGAAATAAAGATCTTGCGCTTATGCTTGTGCGGAATATGCACGGTCAGCGCTTCATTCAACGCATGGATACCCTCCACAAGCAGGATCTCATCATCCGCCAGACGCAGGCGGCGGTAATCCTTGATGCTCTTGCCGCTGACAAAATCATAGTGCGGCAGCGCGGCTTCTTCACCAGCCAGCAAAGCCTGCATATTCTGTTCAAACAGCTGCAGATCCAAAGCAGCCAAACCTTCGAAATCCGGTTTGCCGCTCGCATTGCGCGGCGTTTTCTCGCGGTCGACAAAATAATCGTCCAGCGAGATCATCACCGGTTTTATGCCCAGGGTGCGGAACTGAATGCCCAGCCTGCGGGTGGTCGTCGTCTTGCCGGAACTGGAAGGCCCGGCGATCAGCACCAGCCGCACGGTAGGAAATTCGGCGTAGATCGCATCCGAAACGCGGTGCAGGTTGCGCTCATGCAGGGTTTCCGCCACCAGCACCAGCTCGAGAAAATCACGCGGCCCGCGTTCCACCACCGCGTTCAGGTCGCTGACCGTCTTCACGCCCATCAGCTCGCTCCACTCATGGTATTCCGCCAGCGTCGTCTGCAGCTGACGCGAAAGGAATTCGCTGCGGTCCACACAGCCCAGGTACTCGCGCGCCGGCAGATGCATGACAAAACCATCCTCATAAGGAAGCAGGTGGAAATATGGCAGATAGCTGGCATTGACCGCCATCTTGCCGAAAAAGAAATCCGTCAGGCCATTGGCCGTATAGATGCTGATATATTCTTCGCGCCGCCGCTCCAGCAGCAAAGCTTTTTCCGTCTTGCCCTCGGCACGGAACATGGCCGCCGCATCGTCGCGCGCAATGCTGCTGCGCGTGATCGGCAATTTCTGCGCCACATAGCGCTGCATCTGCGCTTCGATCTTTTCCACCTCTGCTGCGCTCACCTGTTGGCCCTGCGGCCCATCCAGCCAGCAAAAAAGGCCTTCGCTTAAACTGTGGCTCACCCACAGCCGCCGCTCGGGGAAAAGCTCGTTCACCGCCAGCTGCAGCAGAAAGACCAAGCTGCGGCGGTAAACGCGCCAGCCTACGCTGCAGTTATAATCCAGCCATTCAATGCGGCTTTCGCTGTAGAGCGGATAATCCAGCTCCTGCAGCGTGCCGTTGACCAGCGCGGCCAGCGGCATGCGTTCGCGCGGCGGCAATGTGACAAGCAGCTGCTCCAGCGTGGTGCCACGCGCCACCTGGCGCATTTCGCCCTGGTCAAAGCTGACATTTACCGTCATCCGATCGCCTCCTTTTTCTGCAGGCAAAACGCCTGCGCTCCTCTCGCATCCGGCAGCCGGCCCTGCCGCCCGCTTTAAGACCTGGCAGCGCACAGCAGCGCTGCAGCCTGGGCGCGACAGGGGTTTCCTTTTATTCTACCCCATCGCGGCAAAAAAAACAATCCCATGCCGGACAGGGCAGCCCCGCACCAATGCGCAACAGCCGCATATCATGTACCAAGACCAGAGGGCATGTTCGCCGCCGGAAACTGCCGGCGGCAGGGCGGATACGCTCACGATAATGGGATGCACCGCAGTCAGCGGCGGGCGGCCCCGGCGTCAAAAATAGAGAAACGCTAAAGGAGAGATGTCACATGTTCAATCTGGGTGGAAACTGCGGCTGCGGCGACGGCTGCGGCAGCGAGCTGTGGAGCTGCCTGCTCAATCTGATCATCCTTTTCATCGTGCTGGAGTTCCTCTGCAATATCATCAGCGGGAACAACAGTCTGAGCTGCGGCAACTGCTGCTGAGAAAGGAGGCGCCCATCATGACCTGCTGCAATACGCCTTATGCTGCCAATGCCTGCGCCGCGCCTTGCGGCGATGTCTGCGGGGGAGACGGCTTCTCCTGCATCATCAACCTGATCATCATTTTGATCGTACTGCAGTTCCTGACGCAGATCATCTGCGGTCTGCAGTGCGACGCCTGCTGACCTCCTGTTGGCGCCCGCGCGCAGCAGGCGCGGCGGCGATACCCCTGCCGTCCTGCTGCTGCCTGCCGGGCAACTGGGCCGCGCCTTTGCGCGGCCCTTTTCTTTTGTCCCGACTGCGGCGCGATAATGCAGCCTCCTGCTGTTTCCCGCAGGAAGACCCGGCAACGCAGGGCAGCAGCACGCGTGCGCAAGGTGCAAGGCCAGCGACAGGCTTGAAGCGCGACGTTGCCTCCGCCGCTGGCAGGCGGCTCTGCCGCCCGCAGGAAGACCCGGCAGCGCACGGCAGCAGCACGCGTGCGAAAGGTGCAAGGCCAGCGACAGGCTTGAAGCGCGACGTTGCCTCTGCCGCTGGCGGGCGCAAATTGACAACAAAGGCGGGAATAAGGCGGAATGCTTCTGCGCAGCCACGGCAGCGCATAGAGATAAGCAAAAAAGGGACGAGGGGCTGGCATATGGCAAAAGTCAACAGGGCATATCTGCTGGAAGCAGAAGAAGCGCTGCAGCAGGCGCGCAGCAGGCGGCAGGGATTGAGCGAACGGGAAGCGGAGATCCGGCGCATGGATAACGGGCCCAATGCACTGCGCCAGGCGCATGGTCCTTCCCTCCTGCGGCGCTTCTGCACGCTGCTGGCAGACCCGATGGTGCTGGTGCTGCTGGCCGCGGCGCTGCTTTCCGCCCTGCTCGGAGAATGGACCGACAGCGCGGTGATCGCAGCGGTAATCGCGCTCAATACCGGTCTTTCGCTGTTCCAGGAAGGCCGCGCAGCGCGTGCGCTGGAAGCGCTGAGCGCGCTCGGCGCACCGGCCGCCACGGTACGGCGCGACGGCAGGCTGCGGCGCATCCCAGCCGGCGAAGTGGTGCTGGGCGATATCGTACTGCTGGAGGCAGGCGATATCGTGCCGGCAGACCTGCGCCTGCTGGAAACTTTTTCCCTGGCAGCGGATGAATCCTCGCTTACCGGGGAAAGCAGGCCGGCGGAAAAAAGCGCTCAGCTGCCGCAGGCTGCGGCTGTCGGTGAACTGCCGCTGGCAGAGCGCAGCAACATGCTGTTCATGGGCTCGCCGGTCACGCGCGGCCATGGCGAAGGCGTGGTCACCGCCACGGGCATGGATACGCAGCTGGGCCGCATCGCCGGCCTGCTGGCGGAAAAACGGCAGCCGCCAACGCCGTTACAGCTGCGGCTGGCCGAGCTTTCACGCATCCTCTCCTTTGCCGTGCTCGGCATTTCGGCGCTGGTCTTTCTCTTTCTGCTCTACCGCGGCGGCGAAGGCCTGCTCGACGCCTTTCTGCTCGCCGTCTCGCTGGCCGTGGCCGCGGTGCCGGAAGGCCTGGTCGTGGTGGTTACGCTCGTGCTTTCGCAGGGTATGCGCCGCATGAGCCGCCGCAATGCGGTCGTGCGCCGGCTGGCAGCGGTTGAAACGCTGGGCGCGGTCCGCGTGATCTGCAGCGACAAAACCGGTACGCTGACGGAAAACCGGATGCAGGTCAGCGCGGCCTGCGGTGACGCGCGCCTGCTGGCTGAAGCCTGCGCGCTCTGCAACAGCCTGCGCAGCAGCGAGGATACGGTCGGCGACCCGACCGAGCTTGCGCTCTGCCGCTATGCCGCCCGCCGCGATTGCCGGCGCGAAACGCTGCTGGCCAGCCATCCGCTGCTGGCAGAGCTGCCTTTTGACAGCGAACGCAAGATGATGTCCACCCTGCATCGCTGGCCGCAGCCGGGCGGCGCAACGGAAGCGCAAGCACAGCCGGCTGCAGCCGGCTGCGCAACGCGGCAATATACCAAAGGCGCTTTCGAACAGGTATTGCTCTGCGCCACGCATTATCTGGATGCCCAGGGCAGACAGCATCGGCTGGATGCCGCAGCGCGGCAGCGCTTTTTGGCAGAAGCCGGCCGGATGGCGGATGACGCGCTGCGCGTGCTGGGCTTTGCTTACCGCGACGGCCTGCAGCAGCCGGCGGAGGAAAGGCTGGTTTTCATCGGCCTGCTCGGGTTGATCGATCCGCCGCGGCCGGAAGCAGCCGCCGCCCTGCGCGAAACCGAAGCCGCAGGCATTCGCACCGTAATGGTCAGCGGCGACAACATCGCCACCGCCAAGGCGATCGCCACCCAGCTTGGCCTGCTGCAGCCGGGGCAGCAGGCGATCAGCGGCAGCGAGCTTGCCGCCATGCCGGAAAGCGAGCTGCGCCTGCGGCTGGACAAGATCCGCGTTTATGCGCGCGTGCGGCCGGAGGATAAGCTGCGCATCGTCCGCGCCTGGCAAGAGGCAGGCTGCAGCGTGGCCATGACTGGCGACGGCGTCAACGACGCGCCCGCCCTGCAGGCGGCGGATATCGGCGTCGGCATGGGCCGCAGCGGCGCGGAAGTCAGCAAACGCGTGGCCACGCTGGTGCTGGCAGATGACAACTTCGCCACCATCGCGCAGGCGGTGCGCGAAGGCCGCCGCATCTACGAAAACATTCGCAAGGCAGTGCAGTTCCTGCTCGCTTCCAATCTGGCGGAGGTGCTGGCCATCTTCTCTGCTTCGCTGTTTGGCCTGCAGCTGTTCCTGCCCATCCATCTGCTGTGGATCAATCTGATCACCGATTGCCTGCCCGCGATGGCGCTCGGCGCCGAAGCGGCGGAGGAAGACGTGATGCGCCGTCCGCCGCGCCAGGCGGCGGAAAGCCTCTTTGCCGACGGCATGGGCAGCGCCATCCTGCGCCAGGGCGCGCTGATCGCCCTGCTGACCCTGGCTTCCTATGCGCTTGGCAGCACGCTTTCGGCAGCAGCCGGCAGCACGATGGCCTTTCTCACGCTCTCTGCAGCCGAGCTGTTCCATGCCTGGAACATGCGCTCGCGGCACCATTCCATCTTCCGCCTGCCGCAGGGCAATCGCCTGCTCGCGCTTTCCATGCTGGCAGCTTTTGCGCTCAACCTGCTGCTGCTCTACCTGCCGCCGGCTGCCGCGCTCTTTTCGCTGCAGCCGCTGCCGCCGCGCTGCCTGCTCTGGGCCGCAATGCTTGGCTTTGCCATCGTGCCGCTGGTGGAAACGGAAAAAGCCCTGCTCAACAGAAAATAGGCCGGACGGGGTTTGCGTTTGGCGGGCAATTATGATAAAATAGCAGGCAGAAATGGCCTGACTGCAGAGCAGCGCAGGCCAAAACGAACCGCAGCAGCGAACGGCATGCGCGGCAAGGAAAGGGGGCGGCGGCTTTGACCGCAGACTGGGCAGCCTGGGAGGATCAATTTCTTGCACCCTGGGCCGCGCACAGCCATGCCAGCCGCGGCAGGCAGCGGCCGGAAGCGCCGGACGGCCTGCGCACGGTCTGGCAGCATGACCGCGACCGCATCATCCACAGCAAAGCCTTCCGCCGGCTGAAACATAAGACGCAGGTCTTCATCAATCCCAGCGGCGACCATTTCCGCACGCGCCTGACGCATACGCTGGAGGTGGCGCAGATCGCCCGTACCATTTCCCGCGCGCTCTGCCTGAACGAAGACCTGACCGAGGCGATCGCGCTTGGTCATGACCTGGGGCATACGCCGTTCGGCCATGCCGGCGAACGGGCGCTTGCTTCTGTACAGCATGATTTCAACCATAACCGCCAGGGGCTGCGCGTGGTGGACCTGCTGGAAAACGATGGCCAGGGGCTGAACCTGACGCAGGAAACGCGCGACGGCATCCTTTGCCACAGCGGGCCGCAGCAGCCGCAGACGCTGGAGGGCTGCGTAGTGCGCTTCTGCGACCGCATCGCCTATCTCAACCATGATATCGACGATGCGATCCGCAGCGGCTACCTGCAGTTTTCCCAGCTGCCGCCGCGTCTGCTCGCCACGTTGGGCGATACGCACCGCCGCCGCATCGATACGATGGTGCGCGATATCGTGCGCGAAAGCGATGGCCGGCCGGAGGTGCGGATGAGCGCACACTGCGCCGAAGCCATGCAGGAGCTGCGTGATTTCATGTTCCAGCATGTCTATTTCCACCCGCGCAAGATCGCGGAAGAGCAGCGGCTGGAAGCGATGATCGTTTCCTTTTTCCATCATTTCCTTGCCAACCCGCAGCAGCTGCCGCCGGAATACCGCCGCGAGCCGCTCGACCAGGCGGTCTGCGATTATATCGCCGGCATGACCGACCCTTTCGCCCTTGCCCTGCAGCCCGGCGCGGCAGACCTGCCCGGCAGCCCTGCCCCTGCGCAGCCGTTGACAGCGGCAGAATAAGCGTCTGCCGGGCAACCGGCAAAA
>CALXRV010000028.1 GCA_944390945.1 uncultured Clostridia bacterium | reverse complement strand
ACCTTTAGCGAAGGGATGCGTATTGCCGTCATCGTATACACTACGGACTACCGGCATTCGCCCATGCCTACGGATGTTACTGAAGTGGAAGTCAACCTGGGCCGGGATACCTATATCGAGCTGCCTTTGGTAGGCGATGATGTTTCTTTGGATGGCATAGACTTCGATAGATATGATGATGACCGGGATGACGATCGTACCCATGGGGATAGTTTCTGGGAAGCGATTGGAGAAATAGACCAGACCCCAACATATCCATCCTTTTTCGATGTCTCAGCGGATGCCTACTATGCGGATGCAGTAGCCTGGGCGCTTGAGAAAGGTGTTACTACGGGAACAACTGCGACCCTGTTTTCTCCAGATAGAGCTTGCACCAGAGCAGAGGCTGTAACCTTCCTGTGGCGGGCCGCCGGTTCTCCTGAACCGGTCAACCCGGTTAACCCTTTTACGGATATAAGTATGAATGCCTACTACAAGGCTGTGCTGTGGGCTGCGGAACAGGGTATCACCCTGGGTACCAGCGCTACGACGTTCAGTCCGGATAAAATCTGCACCAGAGCGGAAATCATTTCCTATCTATGGAGGTTTGGCGGTCAACCCGCTGTCTCCGGCGCTGTTTTCAGCGATGTGCCTGCAGGCATTTACTATGAGAACGCTGTAGCTTGGGCAGTGCAGGAGGGGATTACCATGGGAACCTCTGCCACCACCTTTAGCCCGGATCAGAATTGTTCTCGTGCGGAGATCGTCACCTATCTCTATCGTTATCTGGGAAATTGAACGATAAAGGGATGAACCCTGCATAGGACAGATCGTATTTTGAGATAAAGTAGTTATGCATCCGGAAGGGCTTGCCGTTCATGTTCAGCAGGCGGCAAGCCCTTCTGTTCTGCATGTTTGGGGCCTTTGGCGCTGCTTTAGCGGCTCTTGTAATGGCGATGGAGGAAGTGAAAGTGGGCAAAAACCAAATATCGCTAACCTGTTTTTTCGATATAGGCTTATTTGATCACCCAATTGTTAAGTTCGTAGCATAAAACCGTGTTCGCAGAACAAGGCAAGATGTGATTAAAATTAGGGAAAAGCTTTCTCTGGATAGCATAAAGCACGGGAATTTCCGAGATAGATAACGATATCGATATCGATAAAAAGAAATGGTATTTACCATTTATCCCGTATAAATAAAAGCCAACTATGACAAGTATGGTTATCTAATCAAATATATGGTATGCTTATGGTGTAGAGGATATTTGTTTTGCTGGGGTTGGTAGGGAAACCGTTTTTGCCGGAAAGGAACAGGGGATTGGCGGAGATGACAGAGATTCGGTTGCCGCATATGCATGGACAAAATTTTGCTGCTGTGGTGGAGCAGATGCCACCGGCAGATGATTGCACGCGCGTGGCGGAGATCTTTCGCTTATTAGGAGACGGAACGCGTTTGCGACTGCTCTGGTTGCTTTGTCATGGCTGTGAATGCGTATCCAATCTGGCGGCTGCCATGGCGATGAGCAATGCGGCAGTATCTCATCATCTGCAGCTGCTGCGGCGCAGCGGTCTGATTATCAGCCAGCGGACAGGGAAAGAAATTTATTATACCCTGGCAGATACGCTGGAAGCACGGCTGATTCATCAGGCGATCGACGAGATGTTCCGCATTAAATGCCCGAACCGGCGGGAAGGCTAGGCCTTTCTGCGCCCGCATTTATCTGTGCCAAGATAAAGAACGCCGCCCATTGGCGGCGTTCTTTTTACTTTGCCTACTGTTTTTAGGTGCTGGTTTTGCGCGGCTGGCGGGGTCAGGCTGCTTTTCGTATCGCTGTCGGCAGCGGGGCGGCAGCGGGTGGCGGCAGGAAGCTGCCTGTGCGGAGTGCACGCATCGCATTGAGAATTGCGATCACCGCAACACCGACATCAGCAAATACCGCTGCCCACATTGAAGCGAAGCCAAGCGCGCCAAGCGCAAGGATCAGCAGCTTTACGCCGAGCGCAAAAAAGATGTTTTCGTGCGCGATGCGTATCGTTTTACGCGCGATCTGCAGCGCAGTGACGATTTTCATCGGCTCGTCTGTCATCAGTACGATATCCGCGGCCTCGATTGCTGCGTCAGAACCAAGCGCACCCATCGCAATGCCGACATCCGCGCGTGCCAGTACGGGCGCATCGTTGACGCCGTCACCGACAAAGGCCAGCCGGCCTTTGCGGCTGTTCTGCCGCAGCTCCTGCAGCAACTGTTCCACTCGCTCCACCTTATCGGCCGGCAGCAGCTGGGTATATACTTCATCCAACTGCAGCCGCTGTGCAGCTTTACGGCCCGCTACTTCCGTATCGCCGGTCAGCATCACCGTACGGCGGATGCCACAGGCTTTCAGATTACGGATGGCTGCCGCTGCATCCGGCTTGAGCATATCTTCAATCCGGATGAAGCCGGCATATGTACCGTCTACCGCGAGATGGATCACCGTGTCTGCCACATCGCAGGGCGGGCAGGCGATTCCCCTGGCAGCCAGCAGCTTTTGGTTGCCAGCAAGGATACGGTGGCCATCCACGATAGCAGATATACCCTGTCCGGCGGTCTCTTCCACATCGCAGATGCGGTTGTGGTCGATTTTGCCGGCATATGCCTGCCGCAGGGAAAGCGAGATCGGATGATTGGAAAACGCTTCTGCATGGGCAGCCAGCTCCAGCAGCTTTTCCGGCGGCATGCCAATGGCGTGGATTTCGCTGACCGAGAAAGAACCTTGCGTCAGCGTGCCGGTTTTATCAAAAACAATGATCTCGGTGTTTGCCAGCGCTTCCAGATAGTTACTGCCCTTGACCAAAACGCCGCATTTGGAAGCGCCGCCGATGCCGCCAAAAAAGCTGAGCGGGATTGAGATGACCAGTGCGCAGGGACAGGAAATAACGAGGAAGGTCAGCGCACGGTAGACCCAGTCCGCGAAGCTGCCACTGGTCAGAAGTGGTGGCAATATGGCCAAAGCCAACGCGGCACAGACGACGAACGGCGTATAATAGCGGGCAAAACGGGTGATGAACGCTTCTGTACGCGCCTTTTTTTCGCTGGAGTTTTCCACCAGATCCAGGATCCTGGCGACCGTTGATTCTCCAAAAGGTTTTGTCGTACGTACACGCAGGATACCAGTTTGATTGATACAGCCGCTGATGATTTCCATGCCGGGCTGTATGTCTCGTGGCAGGGCCTCTCCGGTAAGCGCTGCGGTATCCAGCGTGGAGCTGCCGCTGAGTACTATGCCGTCGAGCGGTACTTTTTCCCCGGGTTTGATCAGGATTGTTTCGCCAAGCTGTACCTCTTCCGGATCTACTTGCAGTAGTTTGCCGTTGCGTTCGACATTGGCGTGGTCCGGCCGTATATCCATCAGGCTGGCGATTGATCGACGTGATTTGGCAACGGCGTAGGACTGGAACCATTCTCCGACTTGATAAAACAGCATGACTGCCACCCCCTCGGCATATTCGCCGAGGATGAGCGCACCGATTGTCGCAAGCGACATCAGAAAGTTTTCGTCAAAGATTTGGCCGCGCAGGATATTGGAGAAAGCCTTCCAGAGGATATCCCAGCCAATAACGGCATAGCAGGCGAGGAAGAGGATGAGGCGTATGTAGAGCGGCGTTGCGGCTGTCTGTGGCAGGATTTGCAGTAACATGCCGACACAAAACAATATGGCTGCGACCAGAATGCGCAGAAGCAGTTTTTTTTGTTTTTTTGTCATCGTTGCCTCCGGATATGAGTGTATAGCCTACAATAGCGACGAATCAGGCGTTCAGATCAGCCTCGGGTTCTACTTTGTGGATCAGCTTTTTGGCTTCGGCCAGGATAGCTTCATAGCGGCTGTCATCTGCCTCGAGCGTCAGCTTCTGCGTCAGAAAGTTGACGGAGACTGCGGTGACGCCTTCTAGTTTCGCGATGGCGCCTTCGATTTTCGCCGCGCAGTGTGCGCAATCGAGTCCGGTCAGTTTGAAGCTCTTTTTCATGGGAAAGGCCCTCCTTATATTAATCAAATATATGTTTGATTGTTTGTCTATAGTATAACATGCTGTAACCGGAAGTCAAGCGTCTAAAAAAAATTATTCGCTGCAGCCATAAAAAAAGAGCCGCGCTGCGGCTCTTTTTTTATGCGCGCAGTTTTTAGCGTTGCGCGGCAAATTTTTGCTTCACCTTCTGCAGTTGCTGTTGCTGCGCCTGCTCGGACTGGTACCAGCCGCGTGAAGACATTTTCTGATAGATATTGTCTTGCATGCACAGGGAATCGTTGAGTGCGCTGTTGAATGCCTGGTGCACATTTGCCGTGCCGGATTCGATCGCGCCGTGCAGATAGAGATCGCAGACGCCCTTTGTCGTCAACAGAAGATTTTCCATGATATAGCGGTCGTCCATGCTTATCCCTCCTTAAACGAGCCGGTAAAGCTGATCGAACAGTTTCTGGTGTTTTTCTGCCAGCTGATTGGCGTATTGCCGCAGCTCTCCATCCTGAAGGCTCTGCGCCGCACTGCGGCACTGCGTCAAAAGGATCTGTTCATGTCCCAGTGCATCTTCAATATACATCAGTTCTTTCGGACTCATGCAATCACCTCCGCACATAGTTTTTGCGGAATGCGGTTGCTTATGACTGGAAAAAACCCTTGGCAAAAATTACGCACAAGGGTTTGGTTTGACATTTTATGGCATAAATTTCCAAATCGGCAGCAAAGCCCGGTAAACCCGCTTTGCCTACGGCTGATCAGCCGTTCTCTGGTTTGTTTCTTCAGCCCGTTGAACGTCATGTACAACATCCGTCGCCGGCGGAGTTTGCGCCGTAATTCTGCGTACAACAATTTCCTGCGCCGGTTGCTGCAAATCCTGCAAAGTATTGGCAGCAGGCGCTTGCCGTCTCCGTTTCTTGCGCCGCAGATGCAGGCGCATGCGGCGCAGCCATTGTCGAAGATGGGTATAGAGATCGTCTGCAGCCATATTGAGCAAGGCGATGGCAGCGGCAGCAAGCGCGAGAAAATAGAGGCCAAGCCCGGTGGCAATGCCAAGTGCAGCCAACAGGAACACTTCTGCCGCCGTCGTGATGCCCTGGATGCCGCCGGAGGAACTTTTCCAGATGATTCCGGCGCCGAGAAAGCCGATGCCGGTCAGGACGCCCACCACAAGACGCGCCGGATCTGTACGGACACTGACATTTTCCGGGTAGGCATGGTAGATATCTTTGAAGCCATAGGCAGAAATCATCGCGATCACACAGGCGGCGAGGCAGACCAGCACATGCGTGCGCGTGCCAGCAGGTTTATGGCTGCGTTCCCGTTCCAGGCCGAAAACAATACCCAGCGCTGTAGCCAGCAGTAGGCGTAATAATATCTCGCCATGAGAGAGCAACATAAGATGTCCCTCCTTGCCCTTTGTGCTTACCATAACATAAAAATTTTTTAGCGTCAAATGAAACAAAAACGCATCCTGCTGCGTCATAAAAATGATGGCCCAAGAATTGATACAGGATATGCGCCGATAGCGGCGAATTAGTACGGCAGTAAGCAGGCGGCAAGACAAATATAGCGAAAATGGGGTTCTATCCTTCAGTTTATTTTTTGTTGATGGTGCAAAACCGAGGAGGGGTTCGGATGAAGCGGGAACGCGGCGCGGCACTGCCTGCGGGTGACAGCTCGGTGCTGGCAGAGCGCGAGCTGATTAAAAAAGCAAAGGCGGGCGATAACGCGGCCTTCCGGCAGTTGGTCGACGCTTACAGCAAGCGGATTTATAATATCGGTCTAAAGATGCTGGGCAACAGCGAAGATGCAGCAGATATGACGCAGGAAACTCTGCTCAAGATTTATCGCAACCTGGGCGGTTTTCGCGGTGATTCCGCCTTTTCTACCTGGGTCTATCGCATCAGCGTCAATACCTGCCGGGATGCGCTGCGCGCTGTTTACCGCCGGCATGAGCGCGTCTTTTCTGGTTTTGGCGAGGAGGAAGCAGAAGATGGTTTTCCGGAAGTGGCGGATTATTCCGCGCTGCCGGAAATAATATATATTGAAGGGGAAGAGATGCGCTATTTACAGCGCCTGATCGATGGCCTGACGCCGAAATACCGGCTTGTTGTCACACTGCGTGAGCTTTCCGGGCTTTCTTATCAGGAGATTGCGGATGCGGCCGGCATATCTGTCGGCACGGTAAAATCGCGGCTCAACCGGGCGCGTGCCGCTATGCGCAGCCAGGCGGAACAGGATGCGGAACAATTTCCGCAACTGCTGCGTCTTATGGGCAAAGAAGGAGGGGCGCGGGCATGAAATGTGCAGAGCTGCAAAGGCATTTTGATGAATATCTGGATCAGGAATGCGCGCCGGAGATCCGTGAGCTGATAGACGAGCATTTGACGGGATGTGCGGATTGTCGTGCGGAAATGGCATCCCGCAAGGCGTTCCATGCGGCTTTCGCCGGTTTGGTGGAAGAGGAGCTTCCTTGTGATTTTAACGCGGTATTTTCGGAGCGGCTGGCAGAGGAGGAACGGCGGCAGCCGCGCAGGAAGCCGCTTTATCGTCGCGCCTGGGCGAAGGGCGTCGCTCTGGCCGCCTGCCTGCTGTTGGTCGTCGGGGTCATCGGCAGCATGCCGGGTCTGTTTGGCGTGCAGGGCACAGATGCGGCTGCTATGGAGTCGGGAGCTGCATCTGAGCCGGCGGCATCGCGGATGGCCAATCAAATGGTAACGGATACAGATATCGTATACAGTAAAACGGCAGAGGCGGAGACGACTGAGGAGGCGCCCGCCGGAGAGATGGCCGTGGAAGAGTCGACATCATCGTATGATGCCGGTGAGGGCGCTGCTCTGCCGGCTGTGGAGCCTGACTCGGCGGTGATGGAGCGCAAGATCATCAAGGATTGGTATATTTCCCTGGAGATCATGGATTATGATGTTGCTTTTGCCGCTTTGGAGGAGTTGGCTACCCGTTACGGCGGGTATGTGGTCAGCGCTGATTCCTACCAGAGCGCAGACAGCGAATACCGGGATGGCTGGATCTCTCTGCGTGTGAATGCGGAACAAGCGGAAGCGGCAGTGGCGGAGATCGCTACGCTGGGTGTAGTGGAAAGCAGCAGTTATAGTACGAGTGATGTGACAAGCGAGTATTATGATATCGAAGCGCGGCTCAGCCAGTACCAGGCGCAGGAGGAGCGCCTGCTGGAAATGTATGATGCGGCGGAAACGGTTAGCGACCTGGTGACGATCGAGACCGAATTGGTGCGCGTGCAGAGCGAGATCGAAAGCATGGAAGGCAGGCTGCGCTATTATGATCAACTGACAGCTTTATCGCTGATCGAGATCAGCCTTTATACGCCGAACCCGTATACGCAGACGGTAGAGCCGCAGGGATGGGCGGGTTTTGTACAGAATCTGCGTGAACATTTCCTGCGCGGGATCAATAATCTACTCGATTTTGTGGCCAATTTGGTTTATTTCCTCGTCAGTGCCTTGCCGGTATTGATTATTCTGGCTGTGGTGATCGTCGTCATCGTCGTCCTGATCCGACATCGCCGTCATCGCAGGCCATAAGCAGTTTTCCGTTCAGGTTGGGTGGATGGTACGGAACTGCGCAAAAGCGGAGAAGATAAGCGCGGATATCCGGGATAAGAAGTTTGGGAAGAAAAGAACAGACGAAGCAAGCATGGAGCATAGATAAGGGCGAGTAGTTAAGCATAGATCAACGTAAGGATCAAACTACGGATCAAGTATGGATGGCAGCCGGCTTTTTGGACGGCTGCCTTTTTTAGCAGGAATGGCAGAACGGGGTGGCGAATCCAAAATCAAACGGCGATATCGAGCTGCGGCAGATTGCCGCGCGAAAGGGGTGCGAAGATGGATGAGATGAAGCAGGCATTACAGCAGGAGGTGGCACATTATGCGGCGACCGCACCGGGCGGCGCTGTGGGGCCAGAAACGACGGATGATCCTGCTTTGCAGGGGATGCGTTATTTTACCGCACCATTGTTCGGCTTTGCCGCTGCGGAAGATCCGCTTTTTGCCGTATTGCGCGCGCCGGAAGCGGTTGGTGAGCAGCTGATCCTGCCACAGGAATGGCTACCTGGCGCAAAAACGGTAATCAGCTTTTTCCTGCCTTTCAGCGAGCAGGTGCGGCGCAGCAATCTGGCGCAGCCGGATTTGCCGTCGCCGGAATGGTTGTATGCACGCATTGAAGGACAGGCCTTTTTGCTGGAAATTTGTCGCCTGATTGCCGATTGGCTGCAACAGCGCGGCTTTTCGGCGCTGATTCCGGCGGTGGATCCGCGGATGCAAGTTTTCCATGCGCCAAAATTTACCAGCAGCTGGTCGGAACGACATGCCGCTTATGTGGCTGGGCTGGGTACGTTTGGTCTCTCTTGTGGTTTGATTACAGAACAGGGAATGAGCGGCCGCTTTGGCAGTGTGATCACGGATGCGGTTTTTTCGCCTGACCAGAGGCCTTATGATGATCCTTATGCCTACTGCAATCATTGCGGCGTTTGCGTGCGGCGTTGTCCGGTGGCGGCGATCTCCCTGCGCGCAGGAAAGGATCATCAAATCTGCTCTGATTATCTCGACCAGATGAAAGAGCATTTTCAGCCGCGCTATGGCTGCGGCAAATGCCAAAGTGGTGTACCCTGCGAAAAAGGTATCCCGCAGCGCATACGCTGAAATCGTGGTGAAACTGCGCTTAAGCAGTATAGTCACTGATCTGGCCAGGAAACGGGCGGGCTGCAGATAGCGCCGGCCTGTGCCGCTGTGCTCTGCCGCCGGCTGTTTGCTGTCTCGGATAAAGATAGCTGGATTCCGGGAAAAACCGCTTTTGCGGTTTTTTTCTTGCCTTGTTGGTGGTATAATTACAGAATAGCACGCCTGATATGCTACTGTGCGATGGTCTTTACCGCATAGCCGTCTGAAGATGACGGCTGCGGATAGCGGAAAATGGCCGCTGGGAATGATCGCTGAAAATGGCGGCAAATGCGGAAGCCGGAATGTTGTATCAAAGTATCGTGGCAAAAGTCGGCGGCAGGGAGATCCATTCAGAAAACGGCAGGGGGTTTAGAGATGAAAAAATTATTGTTGGTCGATGGCAGCAGCCTGCTCCACCGGGCATTTTATGCGCTGCCCCTGCTTTCCAATCACGGGGGCCTGTACACTAATGCAGTGCATGGCTTTATGATGATGTTTAACCGTATGCTGGCGGAGCGCATGCCAGATTTGGTTGCGGTGGCCTTTGATAAGAGCAGGGTCACGTTCCGTAATGATCTGTATACCGCGTATAAAGGAACACGTGCAGAGACGCCATCCGAACTGCGCGGTCAGTTTGAGCTGGTCAAAGAGGTGCTGACGGCCGCGCATCTGCGCTGGCTGGAGCTGGAAGGCTTTGAGGCGGATGATATCCTGGGCACTTTGGCCAAACGTGGTGCAGCGGATGGGATGACGGTGGAGATATTTTCCGGGGATCGCGACATTTTTCAGTTGATCGAGCCGCAAATCACCGTATTTCTGACCAGGCGCGGCATTAGCGAGATCGAATGCGTTGACGAACAGGCTGTTGTGGAAAAATATGGGGTAACCCCACCGCATCTCGCCGATCTTAAGGGGCTGATGGGTGATAGTTCGGATAATATCCCCGGCGTTCCCGGCGTGGGGGAAAAAACAGCGATTAAACTGCTTTCCCGCTTTCATGATCTGGATACGCTTTATGCGCATCTGGAAGAGGTTGAGGGCGTAAAACTGCGCGAGAAGCTGGAAAAAAATCATGACCTCGCTTTTCTCAGCCGTCAGCTGGCCACGATACGTCTGGATGCGCCGCTGGATATCGACTGGGAAGGACTGATTTATGATAAAGATGCAGATCAATCGCAGCTTAGCGCATTGTATATCAGGCTGGGGCTGCGGCAACTGTTGCGCGGGCTGAAAGCGCCCGCCGCACAGCCGGCTTCTGCCACGCAGGCGGCGGAGGATCGTCCATGGCCAGAGGCTGAGGTATCTGCCGTACCTGTTGGTGGGGAAAGCGCAGCTGGCGGAACTGCCGCAGAATTGCCACCGCAGACCTGCGGGCTGTGTTTAGATGGGCAGCGGCTGACAATCGCCGCTTTTGCGATGGAACCGCTGATTATTGACATGGCGGCGGCTGTACCAGCGGATGCATTGCCGCCTGCCTGCCGCGCCATGCTTGCCGACGCAGCGGTGGCCAAGGTGGCGGCAGAGGCCAAAGAGATTATCAAACTGCTGGCAGGCTGGGGAATTACGCTGGCCGGCCTGCAGGATGACATCACGCTGGCCGCCTATTTGCTCGACCCGGCGCGTGGTTCGTATCCGGTGACGGAATTGCTGGCAGAACATGGATTCTCTTGCGATGCGCCTATCGCCAGCCGACTGCCGGCGCTTGCGCTAAAGCTGCGGGAGGAACTGGCCGAACGGGATATGCTTTCTTTGTATACGGAGATGGAGCTGCCGCTGGCGCCGGTTTTGGCAGATATGGAGCTGCGCGGTATCCGCGTGGAACGGGAACGGCTGGCGGCGATGTCGGAAGAATTTGCCGCAGCTTGCGACGGATATCAGCAGCAGATCTATCAGCTAGCCGGGCATGCTTTTAATCTTAATTCCCCAAAACAGCTGGGCACAGTACTCTTCGAGGAGATGGGAATTCCGCCGCTGAAAAAAACGAAGACCGGCTATTCTACGGATGCCGAAGTGCTGGAAACGCTTGCCATCACGCAACCGATTGCCAGATTGCTGCTGGATTATCGCCTTGTTTCTAAACTGAAATCCACCTATACCGACGGGCTGAGCAAGCTGATTGCCGCTGACGGTAAGATTCATACCAGCTTTACGCAGACCGTTACGGCAACCGGGCGGCTTTCTTCCGTGGAACCGAACCTGCAGAATATCCCGGTTCGCCATGAGCTGGGCCGCCGCATTCGCGAAGTGTTTACCGCTGATGGGCCTGACGACCTGTTACTGGCAGCGGATTATAATCAGATTGAACTGCGCGTGCTTGCGCATATGTCCGGGGACGAAAAGCTGCGGCAGGCTTATCTGGACGGCGAGGATATCCATACGCGTACTGCAGCCGAAGTGCTGGGGGTGGATCCGGCGGCGGTGACGCCAGTACAGCGCCGTGCGGCAAAGGCGGTCAATTTTGGCATTGTTTATGGAATAAGCGATTACGGCCTTTCCCGTGATCTTGGCATCTCGCGCAAAGAGGCGCAGTCTTATATCGAACGCTATTTTGCACGCTATCCTGGTGTAGCCGCCTATCAGAAACAGGCGATTCATGACGCGCGGGCGCGTGGTTATGCGGAGACGATGTTCGGTCGCCGCCGTTATTTACCGGATCTGAACAGCCGCAATTTTAACTTGCGCAGCTTTGCCGAACGGGTAGCCATCAATGCGCCGATTCAGGGCAGTGCCGCGGATATCATCAAATTGGCGATGATTGCGATTCACCGTGAACTGGAGGCGCGTGGTTTTCAAGCACGGATGTTGCTGCAAGTTCATGATGAGCTGATTTTCAATCTGCCGGCAGAGGAGCTGACTGCTGTTTCCGCCCTGGTGCGTGAACGGATGGAGCAGGCGGTGGAGCTGGCTTTGCCGCTGGTGGTGGATGTGAAGGCTGGCCGCGACTGGTACCATATGGAAAAGATCGCTATGGAGAAGAGCAATGCCTGAATTGCCAGAAGTGGAAACGGTAAGAAGGACGCTTGCGCCACTGCTTACCGGAAGACAAATCCTCTCTGTCAGCGCGCTGCGGCCTGAGGTGATCCATCACCCGCTGCCTGTTGATTTCTGCGCGCGCCTCGCGGGCTGCCGGATAGAAGGATTGATGCGACGCGGAAAATTTTTGTTGCTGCGTCTCGTGTCCGCAGCGGGCGGTCAGCTTTTGGTTGTGCATCTGCGCATGACCGGCCGCTTGCTCTGTACGCCGGCTACATATCCGCAAAAGCCGCATACGCATGTGATCTTTCATCTGGATCAGAATATGGAGCTGCGTTTTTCCGATACGCGCCGTTTCGGGGGGCTTTGGCTGTTGGCAGACGGGGAGACGGATACCTGCACTGGTATGCAGAAGCTAGGGGTAGAACCGCTCAGCGCAGAGCTGTGCGCCGGGTTTCTGCAGCAACGCTTGGGTCGCCGTCGCAGTACGATCAAGAGTGGGCTGCTGGACCAAAGCGTGATCGCTGGGCTGGGCAATATTTATGCGGATGAGACGCTTTACCGTGCGCAGATCCATCCTCAGCAACCCTGCTGTACGCTGCAGGAAAAGGAATGGCAGGCTTTGGCCGGCGCCATTCCGGAGGTGCTACAGGCGGCGATCGCCAACAATGGAACGACATTTCATGATTTTCTGGACGGCGAAGGGCGGGAAGGACAGAATATGCCTTTTCTGCAGGCTTATGGCCGCGCCGGCGAGCCTTGCCGCCGTTGTGGCGCGCAGATGGTGAAGATCCGCCTGCAGGGGCGCGGGACCTGTTTCTGTCCCAACTGCCAGCGTCTGCACAGTGTGGAAGGTATAGAGGAGGAAAGATGATCATTGGTTTGACAGGAAATATCGGCAGCGGCAAGAGCACGGCATGTCGTTTTCTGGCAGAGCTGGGTGCTGCGGTGATCGATGCAGACCGCATTGGCCATGCGGTGTTACGGCGTGGTGGGGCAGCTTATGCGGATATCATTGCTGCTTTTGGCACGGCGTTTTTGGATGCAGAAGACGAGATTGACAGGCGGCGGCTGGGGGAGCATATTTTTGCCGACCATAGCGGCCGTTTGCGGCAACAACTGAATGCGATCACGCATCCTGCGATCTGCAACGAGATCCGGCAGCAGATCGGGGCATTGCAGCAACAGGAAAAACGGGGCATCGTGCTGGAAGCCGCACTGCTGCTCGATTCACCGTTGCGCGAGCTGGTGGATACCTGCTGGCTGGTGACAGCGCCACGCGATATTCTGCTTGCACGCGTGATGGCGCGCGATGGCTGTAGCCGCCAGGCTGCAGCAGACCGTCTGGCCGGGCAGACGCCACAGGAGGAATTGGCGAAGCGGGCGGATCGTGTATTTGTCAATGATGGAGATACGGCGGCGTTGGCTGCGGCATTGGCTGCGGCTTATGCGGAGGCGGTGGAATGAGCAGAAAAAGGAAGCTGCGCAAAGGGCGCGGCTGTGGCTGTCTGCTCCTGTTGCTCCTGGTCATTGCCGCACTATTGCTGTTTTTCCAGGGGCCTTTATTCGAGCAGGCGGAGGAGCTGCTCTTTCCGCGTGATTATGAAGAATATGTGCGTGAGGCCTGCGCAGAATATGGCATGGATCCCTGGCTGATCATGGCGATGATCCGTGAAGAGAGTGCTTTTGATCCGTCTGCGGAATCCTCAGCCGGCGCCTGTGGCCTAATGCAGCTGATGCCAGAAACAGCCGAATGGGTGATCGGGCAGGCTGGTTTTTCGATGACGTTGGAAGACGCTTTATGGGATCCGCGCAGCAATATTTTTGTCGGCGTCTGGTATGTCCATTGGTTGGATCTGACCTATTATGATGGCAATTTGCCGGGTGCGGCGATCGCCGCTTATAATGCCGGCCACAGCCATGTCGACGAATGGCTGGCAAGCGGGGCATGGGATGGTACGCTGGCAGAGGCGGAGAATATCCCGTATGCAGAGACGCGGCGTTATGTCCAGTATGTATACCGCAGCTATGAGATTTATCAGAAGCTGTATGATTAAAGGGCGATGGGACAAAAGATATTGCGGCAGATAGTGCTGCCGAGAAAAAAGGATATTTTGCTGGGATAAGGAATATTAAGAGGGAATACTTTACAGGATTAAAATATGCCGCGGTTTTACCATGGCTTTGAACGAGGTGCTCATCATGCGCAAAATGTTGGATCATCTGTCTGATGTCGCCGCCTATCAGTGCGCGCCTGACAGAAAGTTTATTTCTGCGGAACATGACGAGATCGCACAGGGGATGACGACGGATATTTATTTCATCAAAACCCTGGAGATCTTGCGCCATATGGGATTGGCGCAGACCTCTGTTACGGCAGAGATCTTTGCACGTCACTCCGGTATTTTTGCCGGGCTGCAGGAAGCGGCGGCCTTATTGGCGGAAAGCGATGTTGAAGTTTGGGCCCTGCCGGAAGGCGAGAGCTTTGCGCCCAAAGAGGTGTTGATGCGCATCCATGGGCCATACGAGGAGTTCGGGTTGTTTGAAACGCCATTGCTTGGTATTTTGGCCAGCTCCTGCGGTTGGGCGACGGCTGCGCATGAGATTATGCAGGCAGCAGGGGATAGTAAGGTCACGGTATTTGGCGCGCGGCATGTGCATCCTGCGGTGGCGCCGGTAATGGAGCATGCCGCATTGATCGGCGGCGTGAACGGCGCTTCCTGTGTGCTGGGGGCAAAGGCTGCCGCGCTGGAACCGGTTGGTACGGCACCGCATGCCCTTTTCCTGATCGCCGGCGATACAGTGCGTGGTGCAGTCGCTTATGATGAATGTATGCCGGAAAGTTCGGCGCGCCTGATTTTGATCGATACGTTTAAGGATGAAGCAGAAGAAAGCTTGCGCGTGGCAGAAGCGATGCAGGGGCATTTGGCCGGCGTACGGCTGGATACGCCGAGCGAGCGTGGCGGAGTCTCTGCAGAGCTGGTACGCGAAGTGCGCGCGCGCCTGGATATGGCAGGTTTCCCCGAGGTAACGATCTTTGTTTCTGGCGGGTTGACGCCGGAACGCTTGATTGAGCTGAAGGCTGCTGGAGCAGCTGCCTTTGGGGTTGGTTCCTATATCTCCGGCGCAAAGCCGATCGATATGACGATGGATCTGAAAGAGGTGGCCGGAAAACCGATCGCTAAACGCGGCCGCATTCCCGGCATTACGAAGAACGACAGATTGCAGCGCATCAAATGATTTATCATACTTAGGAGAAAATGCTTGCATTACGCATCAAGTTCTGATATAATAGCTTGTGCTTGATGCGTTGCGCGGTAGTGCTGGAATTGGCAGACAGGTACGTTTGAGGGGCGTATGTCGCAAGGCGTATGGGTTCAAGTCCCATCTACCGCACCATTGTCGGAGCAAAGACTGGTCTTTGCTCCGACATTTTTTGTCTTGGCTGGTTTGCAGCAGGGGATAATAACGCCTGATCCTACCGTGCGAACGATTGTTGCCTGCGGATGAATGCTTGAATTACCAGGACTTGCATGCTACAATAAATTAATACTCTTTTTGCTTTTTTCATGATTTGCCGCTTTTTGCATCAATATGGCGCTAGCGTATGCGAGGAGAGAGGAAACTTGCATGCGTTTTTTCACGAATCCAGAGCAGGGGAAATGTTATGCTGAAACGGGCTGCAGATAAAAATCTGGGCGAGATTGCACGGACGCTGATCCGTTTTTGCCTGCCGCTGATCCTGAGCGGTATTCTACAGCAGCTTTATAACTGGGTGGATGCGTTTATCGTCGGTAATGTTGAAGGCGAGCTTGCACTGGCGGCAATTGGGGCGACGACGATGATCAGCCAGTTTTTCGTGATGGCGATCACCGGCTTTACCGTAGGCCTGGCTATCCTTTTCGCACAGAAATTTGGCGCTGGTCAGTTGGAAGATATCCCCCGCATTTTGGCCACATTTACTCTTTTGCTGGGCGCGGTGTTCCTTGTGCTGGCGGTTGCCGGTTTCCAGCTGGCAGCGCCGGTATTGCATCTGATGCACACAACAGCGGATACTGTGGCGCTGGCGGAAGCCTATCTCAGCGTAATCTTTATCGGGTTTCCTTTTCTGGCTGTGTATAACACTTATGCGGCTGCCTTGCGCGGAATCGGTGATAGCCGTGCGCCATTTCTTGCGATTTTCGTTTCATCCCTGACCAATGTTGTCTTGGATATCCTGTTTGTTGCGGTTTTGCATTGGAATGTACGTGGTGCTGCGGTCGCAACTGTGTTTTCGCAGGCGGCAATGACGGTCTTTATTGTCATTTACGGCATTAAAAAGCACCCGCCATTGCGCTTCCAGCTGCAGCCGAGTTGCTTTGACTGCAGGATGTTGCGTCAGGGCGCGGCATTGGGGGTGCCGCCGATGATTCAGTCTACGGTGATCGCTTCCGGCAATTTGATCCTGCAGAACTTTATGAACGGATTTCAGACGCAGACAGTTGCCGCGATTACGACCGCTTACCGTGTTGATTCGATTGTTCTGCAGCCGGTCGTCAACAATGGTTCCGGCATTTCCACGCTGGTGGCGCAGAGCAAGGGCGCGGGGGATGAGATGCGTGCATTGCGAATCTTGCAGGTTGGTACGGGTATCATGGCAGCCGTTTGCCTTCTAACTACCGTGACGATCATCCCGGCCGGCAGTTATCTGATCGCCATGTTTGGCGCTGGACCGGAAGCTGTGGAAATCGGTCGCAATTTTTTTCAGCGTATCGCCGCTTTTTATATCGTTTATGGCTTGGCCACCTCCGTGCGTGGCTACCTGGAGGGGATGGGAGATGTGGTCTATTCCAGTTTAGCAGGTATTTTTTCCCTGGGCGCGCGCATTTTGTTCTCCTATACATTGGTCAGGTTTTACGGCAATATGGTCATCGCTTACGCGGAAGCGTATTCCTGGGGCATTTTGCTTACGCTTTACCTGGTGCGTTTTTTCTGGCGTCGCCGTAAAGTACGCAAAGCGGCAGAAATCAGCGGACAAGCCTGAAGATATTTTTCCTACTGAACGAACAAAAAAGCCGTCCCTATGGACGGCTTTTTGGTAACTATAGGGCTGCTAAATGATGCCTGTCATTGCGCCGGCGACGAGGGCTGCCATGATCAGGCTCAACACGCCATCCAGCCAATCCTGCTCCTTCAGCAGTTGAATGATGGCAGCGGGAAGTGCTGCCAGCAGGCCGACAGCACAGCCGAGATTTAGAACCAACTGCGCCCAGCTGTCGGCAAAGGCAGGAAAGGAAAGATAAGCATGTATGCCGGGAAAACTTCCTGCCGCAGAAAGCTGCCAGATCTGCGTCGTGTTTGCGCCGCTGAAGATAGTACCAAAGATCAAATCAGGCGCAAGCATATTCTGCAGCGGATGCCGTAGGATCAACAATGGCAGAAACAGCGCAGCCAGGGCAACGCCGATCGTGACCCAGTGGATGATACCGGCATAAACTCGCTGGCTAAGCGGCAAATCTGGCGCCGGCACCATTGTTGTTGCCAGTTTTTTTGTTGCGGTCGGGGCTTCTTTTTTTTGCGTTCGTTTGCCGAGGATGGATAAAAGTACAGCAGCGAGCAAGAAAATGAAAACCAGCACCTGCACAAAAGCGGGAACCTCCCCAATCCAGCCCAGCTGATCCAGTCCTTTGGTGATCAGGCTGAATGCGGTGAAAGCCAGTATGGCGATCATGATGTGGCGGATGATCTGCACCTTGATCCGCGCCAGCAAATGCGAGCCAATAAAACCTCCAATGACCAGGCCGGATATCCAGGGCAGAACAAAAAGGGGAATGAGACTGCCTGAATCCGCATAGGGCCAGATTGAAACACAGCTGCCGATGCCATGGATGATGCCGGAATTGGCAACGGCCAATTTCAGCGGCATGGCCATGCCAAGATTAAGAGCAGGCGTGACTGCCCAGCCGCCGCCTATGCCGAAAAAGCCGCCGACAAGGCCGGCGAGAAAGAGCAGCGCCAAGCCAAGTGGCGCACGTGTCACCTGATAGGTGCGCATCCGGCCTTCTGTTTCTTCGAAATAGCTGCCACCTAGCTGCAGCAATGCAGTGAATTTATCTATGCGGCGGATCAGCGGCCATTCTAGGTTTTTGGAACCGAGCAGAAAATAGACGGCAATGGCAGCGAGCAGCAGGCCGAGCGCTGTGCGCATCAGCCCTTCTCCGCTGGCTCCGCCAGTTTCCGCTGCACGAACGGCCAGCGTTGCGCCCAGCAGGGCGCCAATGCTCTGGCTTAGCGTCATCGTCATGCAGAAGCGATAATTCCCCAAGCCCTTGCGCAGGAAAATGCCGGTTGAGATCAGCCCGGAAAACATGGCGACGATTAGCCCGGTGCCACGGATCACAACGCTGTCTACATTGGTAAAAGCGAGCATGATCGGGGTAAAGATCACACCGCCACCAATGCCGGCGATGACAGAGATGACGGCGATGGCGGTAGCAAGCAGAAAAAAAGCAAGGAGGATGCCGATGATTGCCACATTCGACATTTCCCCGCCGGAAGTTTCCGGTCCGGTGACCGCCAGGGCGACCAGGCCGCAGAATGCGAGTAATACACTCAGAAGCATAATGCCGATCTCCAAATAAGGTGATCGGAGATGATGCAGGATATCAGTCAGTTGTTTATTCATCTGTCATTTTCCTCTGCCGGCAACCGTCGGCCGGGCGGCGATACATTGCTTGCCGCCCGCCCGTATCAGTGGCCGAAAGATTACTGATTAAAGGTAAATGGAAGCGCCAGGGCCAAGCGGCAGGCCGAGCAGCATCCAGATGACCATAACAATGCACCACATAACAAGGAATGCCAGAGAATAAGGCATCATGTTTGAAATCAGGGTGCCCAGGCCGCAGTCATCCACATATTGTTTGGCAGAAGCGAGCAGCATGACGACATAGGCGTTGAGCGGCGTGATGATGTTCATGCAGGAATCGCCGATGCGATAGGCAAACTGCGTCATTTCCGGCGAAATGCCAAGCAACATGAACATGGGGATGAAGATCGGCCCGAGTAACAACAGTTTGGTCGAGGCCGAGGGGATCAGCAGATTGACCACAGCAGTGATCAGCGTGAAGCAGATGCAGAGCAGCGGCGGCCAGAGGTTGGCGGAAGAAAGCAGGGAAGCGCCTTTCATGGCCAGAACCGTACCGATATTGCTGCTATCAAAAATTGCCAGTCCTTGGGCGAAGATCAGCGCAGTCGCCAGAATGAAGGCACAAGTGCCCTGACTTTTTACGATGGATTCGCAGACGTCTTTCGCGTTTTTGAATACACCGGTCATCCGGCCATAGATGACGGAAGGCACAAAGAAGATAAAAGAAATGATCGGGATGATACCGTTCATCAACGGGGAACCGGAAAGCAGACTGCCGCTATTGGCATTGCGCAGGAAGGAATTCTGCGGGATCGCCAGCACGACAGCGAGCACGACCAGCAGCAATAAGGACAGGTTTGCCCAGCGCAGTGCCTTTTTTTCCTGCGGGCTGAGCGAAAGCTCTTCTACGGATGTATTTGTCGCCACCACGGTCGAATTCCTGTTCAGGCGGGGTTCTACAATCTTATCGGTGACCCAGGTGCCAGCGAGGGTCAACGCAAGGGTAGAAGCCATCATGACATACCAGTTGGAGGTGGGCAGAACGGTATAATTCGGATCGATGATCTGCGCGCACATGGTCGAAATGCCGGAGACGAGCGGATCGATCGGGCCGATCAGCAGATTTGCGGAGAAACCGCCTGCCGCACCGGCAAAAGCAGCACAGAGGCCTGCCAGCGGATGACGGCCGCGGTATTTGAACATCACGGCAGCCAGCGGCGGAATGACGACATAGCCAACGACGGAGCCGATATTGCTCATTACACCCAGGAATACTACGCCCGGAGTTAAGAGGCTGGCCGGCATGACGCGCATCAGGCGGCGCATCAGGGAGGCGAGATAGCCGCTGTCTTCTGCGCAAACCAGACCAGCAGAAATGACAAGATAAATTGCTAGTGGCGCAAAACCGAGGAAATTGCTGTTAAAATTATTGAGCATTGCGGCGAAACCGGCCCGGTTAAGCAGGTTTTGTACCTGAACCGTGGTTTCCGTCGCTTCCCCAGTGGCAGAATCCATAACAAGACCTGTCGCGCTCCAGCCCAGCATGGAGCCGACCCAGGAAAGAATAAGGAAAATGATGCCGAACCAGAAAAAGATCATCAACGGATGTGGCAGTTTATTGCCGGCAGTTTCGATCGCCTGCAGTTTCGATCGCCTGCAGGAAACCACCCTTTTTCTCTTTCTTTACTGCAGTTTGAGACATGACGAGCCCTCCTTATCAAAGATTTGATTCCGTCTCGTAGCAAACGCCATCTTTCATCACAAAGGCGCAGTCGAGCAATGCTTTTGGGTCTTTGAGCAGATCCCGTTTCCAGCCTGCGATATCTGCCAGTTGGCCGGGGGCGATTGTACCGATCTGCGGACGCTGGCAAATTCCTGCATTGACAGAGGTCGCGGCTTTTAGCGCCCGGTAAGGATCAATGCCGCTATTCAGCCAGGCTTCGTATTCATATCCGCTCTCATAAGGGAAGAATTGCGCGACGATATCCGTACCATATCCCAGGCGGATGTTGCTTTCTATCAGAACTTTTCTTCCTTCTACGAATTGTTCTTGATAGTAACGGTATTTTTTCTGTGCAGCAACGGTTTTCTTTTTCATGCGTTCTTCATCCCAATGGACGACTGGTTCATAAGGCATGAAGGTCGGGACAACATAAACGTCTTTTTGCTCCAACAGGGTGGCGGTGGTTTTGTCGATCAACGCTGCATGTTCAATGCCGTCAATGCCAAATTCCGCAAGCTTGGTGACCAGCGCAGGGAAATAGGCATGCGCCGTAACGCCCATGCCCAGTTCGTGGGCAGTTGCCATGATCATCTGCAGTTCATCATCGCCCAACTGCTGATCCACCGGTGAGTCTCCTTCCGTCGCAAAGCCGCCGGTGGCCATGATCTTGGCAAAATCATAACCAAGCCGCCGCTGTTCGCGCAGTGCAGCACGGAAGAATTCCGGTCCATTGCCCATGCAGACATGCCTTTGGCCGTAGTCCTGGATTAATTCCGGTACCGGCCCGAGGGATTTGACATAGTCGCCATGGCTGCCGGGCGTGCAACATCCCTGCGAGATGACCATCCGGGCGCCGAGGTAATATCCCTGTTCAATCGCGGCGCGCACATTATGAAAAACATAGCCGCAGCAGCCAAATGCGCCGACTGCACGCAGGGTGGTAAAGCCGCGGCGCAGCGCTTTTTCCGCCGTGCGCGCAGCTGCCAGCGCACAATAAGCATCATTCATCGAATAAGGATTACTGTGGTTGGCGACAAAGGATTCCATCAGATCCGGATGCACATGCGCGTCGATCATGCCAGGGGTGACGGTCAGCTGAGAAAGATCGATCACCTCTGCATCTGATGGCGTGTGCAGGCCGCAGCCGACTTCTTCGATCCGATTGCCACGGATTAGAATATCGACATTTGGTTGCAGTGTCTCGGTGATGCCGTCAAAGAGCTTTCCGCAATGGATAAGAGTGGTGGCAGCACACATTTTTGCATCTCCTTTCTTTGTGCTATATACTAGGATCTCAGTCGATCGTAACGCCGTATTGTTCAGTTTGTTTCCGATATTCACGCGAGAGCAGCTCGGTGATCGGGCCGGGGACTGCATGGCCAATTTTTTTGCCATCGATCAGACAGACCGGCGCGATCTCACCCACCGTGCCGCAGATAAAGGCTTCATCGGCGTTATAGAATTCGGAAACCGAAACATTGCGTTCGATGCAGGGGATGCCATGCGCAGCTGCAATCTCCATCACGATCTTGCGCGTGATGCTGACCAGGATGCAGTCTGTTGTGGGGATGACCAGGGCGCCATCCTTTGCCATCAGCAGGGTGGTGCTGTTGGTTTCGGCAACAAAACCATTCATATCCAGCATAATCGCTTCATCTGCACCTTGACGCAGCGCTTCGATCGCCGCCATGATCTGGTTCAGCTGGTTGCAGCTGTGGATCTTCGGGTCCAACAGGTTCGGCGGATAACGGCGCAGGCTGGAGGTGATGAGCTTTACCCCGGCTTTGTTGAAGATCGGCGGTTTTTCGTCGACGCAGTTGACAACAGAGCAGGGCGTGACATTCAGGTTGGGGTGCATGCCGGTCTGCCGTTTAATGCCACGGGTTACCTGCAGGCGCATATGGATATCGTGTACGCCGATTGCCAGATTACGCCGTACGGTTTCTTTCACGATCTCGATCATCTGGTCGTAAGGTACATCCCGTTCCAGTGGGATATCCAGGGATTTGCAGGATTCATATAGCCGTTTGACATGTTCATGCAACATGAAAATGCGGCGATCGTAAGCACGAATACCCTCGTAAACACCGTCGCCATGCTGAAATCCGCTGTCATATACCGAAATGACGGCTTTTGATTTGGGGACATATTCCCCATTGACATAGAGAATGGTGTCGCGGATCTCATAGCCATTCAGATTGAACGTGGGGGCTTGCAGTTCGGTCATCTAAAAAGATCCTCCTTTATGGGAATTGATATATTGGTATTACCAATATATCAATTTACCTATGAATTGTCAATCTTTTTTGTTATCTTTCGTTTTGCGCCGTTTTGTTCATTATCCGCAAAGGGAAAGCGCTTGCATTCGATAGGGGAAATTACTATAATTAGGTATCAGACTGGGCTGGCCGCAGGGGGATTTGGCAAAGGAGGCAGGATATGTTCCAGGCGATCCAGGGGAACGAGCAGCTGTATAAAAAGGTGATGGAGCAGTTGCAGGAGCTGATTTTGGATGGCAAATTGAAAGTTGGCGATAAATTACCACCGGAACGGGAGCTTTCCGAGATGCTGAATGTCAGCCGCCCTGCACTGAAACAGGCGATCAGTGCGTTCAATATCCTGGGTATTATTCAAAGCCGGCAGGGCGACGGCAACTATATTGTCTCAAATACTGGCCATATCTTCAATCCTGTTGCGCTCTCCTTTTGTCTGAATGAAGGAAATGAAGAGGACGTGCTGGAATTCCGCTATATCCTGGAGCTGAAGGCTGCTGGGTTGGCTGCGCTGAAGGCGACGCCGCAGCAGATCGAAAAATTAAGATGGGTTGTGGATGGGCTGCGTTTTGTGGCCAGTGATGAGGAGCGGTTTGCGGCAAATATCAATTTTCATAGCGAGATCATCCGCATTGGGGGCAATCGTCTGATCATCAGTATTTATGACAGTTTGAAGGACCTGATTGTGAAGCAGGTCGCATCGACGGATGGCAGCAATTTTTATGAAAGTCATTTTGTGATTTTCCAGGCGATTGAAGAACGGGATCCGGCGCGTGCCGCATTGCTCATGGCGCAGCATTTTACGAAAAAGTTTCCGAACTACAAGTATTATGACCAGCTGGACAAGCTGTAAGCGAGAAGCGGAAAGAAGGCGGTTGGGAATGTATTTTGATAAGCTGGACCCGAATGAGAAGATGATTGTGCGGGATTATCTTGCTTTGGAGCGTACAAAGCTGGCGAATACACGAACTTTATTGGCCTGGATTCGTACGGCGATCGGGTTTGCTGCCACCGGTTTTGGCTTGATGGAACTGCTTGATCATGCCTTGTTGTTTCAGATCGGCTTTGCGCTGGTCTGCGCAGCGCCTCTACTGGCTGTTGCTGGCTTTGTCCAGTTCCTGCTGGTGCGCCGTCGTTGGCGCTGGATGAAATAGCCTGCACTGGCAGAAAGGGCTCGCGTAAACGGCTGGCGCAACAATGCGATGGATAGGAAGAGACCGGTAAACTGGCGGTTTCGCCAGTTTACCGGTCTCTTTGTTGAACATCTTAGTGGATTTTCTTTTATCTCCGGGCAGACAGCCGGCTGAAGGCCGGACGATAGGTTCGCCCGGACAGCAGCGGCTTTACGCCTGGCTGGTCGGTAGCTTATGCTGGTTGTTCGCATCAGAGAGTTTATCCTGCGCCGTAGTCGCGGCATCAGTAATGGCAGCGCCCGTACCTGTTGTGGCGGCGGTGATGGCGGCAGCAGCATCCGTACCGCTTGCGGCGACCGGCGCTTTGCGCAGACCATCACGCAGCAGCATGATCGCGGTGTAGAGCAGGACGACGAAGACGATCCATTTCAGCGCAGTCAGCGGGATCTCTTTGATGATATAAGCGGCGATCAGCACACCGACGATACCGCCGATGGCAATGCCAGCGGCTGCTTTCAGGTCGACCGCGCCAGCCCGAATGAAGCGGATGCTGGCACCGGGCATCAGGAACGCGCAGGAGCACATCATGATCGGGTAGGCGACGCGGGAGCTCATGCCCAGCGCATAGACAAGCGCCATGCAGGGTGCATATTGGCCGATACCGATCGTCATCAGTGCGCCGAGGAAGAAGTTGACAACAACGGCAAAGATCAATTTGCCACCGTAAAGACCGATCGCGTCGCCGCCGCTCGGCATCCAGTTCAGCAGGCCGGCGAGCAGGATGAAGGCAAGCACGATCAGTGCAGTACCCATGCCGATACGTACTTTGCGGATATCCAGTTTTGCGACGATGCCGGCGCCGAGCACAGCGCCAAGGATCGAAGCGACGACCATGGAGACCAGGGTTGTGATATCAACCGCAATGATGGTAGTGAAGATTAATGCCTGCGTGATGACCGGCAGGCAGTGCGCCGCGTTCATCGTACCGGGGGTGATCCGGTCGTCCACCAACTTAAGCAGTTTGAATGCAGAAGCAGTTGGTGCAAAATTACCGATACCCAAGGCGTCGCCAATATCGGTGATCAGGCCGATCAGGATGAATTTCCACCAGCTGTTCGGATTGAGATTGTGGCGATTCTTGTAAAGCGCCGAGAAAAGGATCGTCCCGTAGATGACGGCGATCACTGCCAGAAGAACAATAATGGCTGTAAGCATGATTCCATCCCTCCATGATCTATTTCTGACTGGTCAACCCAGGCAGTATTTACCGTTAACAGTATAGCAGATACAGGGATGGATGGCGCACATGAATTTGGCTATAACAGCATACTTTTTTCTATATAAGAAATAAAATTTTGTTTTATTAGACAAAGAGCAGCTTAAAGATTAGTTTGCGTCTTCAGTTCATTATAAATTGTTTGCATATTCAGACTGTCCGCACCAAAGACCAGGATGCCATTGCTGTGCGTAAGGATGATTACCGGACCGGTATAGCTTTTTTCCAGAAAAAGGTGATAGGTGCCGCTTAATCCACCATCCTGATAATATCCTACGGCATAGCGCAGGCTGGGTTTATGGTCAAGTGCGGTGCCTGTGGTAAATGGTCCGTCGCGCAGTTCCAGCGCGGAGATGTCGCTGAAATAGATATGTTCGCTGCCAAAACGACCAGCACTGATGCCAAAGCTTTCTTCATCAAAAGCGACACGGAAACTGCCGCCGAGCAGCAGATAAGCAAGCACCGCCAGCAGCAGAATGGTCAACAGGGAGCGGATGCGCCTTATTGTCGGATCCAGCTGCCGCTTTTCCGACCGATGGGATTCCCAGTCCACTTTCGGCATGGTATAACCTCCTTTGTGCCACCTGATATACGATAATCTATTCGCATTACAATTATAAATCAAAGCTTGTCGGCAAGCAAATGTTTTCGATATGTTTCCTGCAGAATATTGCCGCAATCGTAAAATTGTAGTATACTAAAGTAACAATAATTGGAGGGATCGTTTTGAAAATTGTTGTGATCGACGGGCAAGGCGGCAGCATGGGCCGTATTGTTGTCGAACAGTTGAAGCGGCGCTTGCCGCAGCAGGAATTGATTGCAATCGGGACAAACAGCATTGCCACAGCAGCCATGCTGCGTGCTGGTGCGGACCGGGGGGCTTCCGGTGAAAATCCAGTTATTGTTAATGTGGCGGATGCAGACCTGATCATTGGCCCCATCGGTTTGTTGGCTGCAAACGCGCTGCTGGGTGAGGTTACGCCAGCAATGGCGACGGCTGTTGGCAGCGCGCGCGCATGGAAAGTTTTGATCCCGGCCGGACGCTGCCGCATTCGCGTGGCAGGCGTGGCGGATCTAGCGCTGGGCGAGTATGTGCGGCAGGCGGTGGATACGGTTTGCGCGCTATGTGCCGATAGTGCTGCTGCAAAAAAAGAGGAGAACAAGGATCTGGCTTAGTCAGAAAGGTTTTGTTTGCCTGTAGTTTACGGATAAAATATAACAGGGAGGGAATCAGATGCATTTCGAAAACGTGAAACTGATCAAGAAGGCCAATGTTTATGATAACGGCAAAGTCTCCAGCCGCACATTCTACCTGGGAAACGGGGAGCGCAAAACGCTTGGTTTTATGCAGGCGGGCGAATATAGCTTTAATACTGGCGCGGCGGAGATCATGGAGATGCTGGCGGGAGAGATGGAAGCCCTGCTGCCTGGGGAAAGCGAGTATCACCTCTATAAAGAAGGCGAGTCTTTCTCCATTCCGGCGAATTCTTCATTCAAGGTAAAAGTAGCCAATTACGCGGACTATTGCTGCTCGTATGCGGATTAAGACGGCAGGAAACGCAGGATATTGCTGGAATGACAGGATGAAGAAAGCAGGGCTGTTAACAACAGCCCTGCTTTTTATTTCCATATCTGGCAATGGTTAAGATGTGCAGAGTTTGCCGGCCTGCTTTTCAGCCGCCATCCTGGTTGGCGCTGCCGGCAGTGGGGCTGCTTCTGCGCCTTTAACCGCAGATACCCGGTTCAATGGCAGATCGCCCGCTTTGTTTCCTTGTCGAAGATATGCAGCCGGTTGCCGTCAAAAGCAAGCGGCATCAGCGCACCCGGCCGAGCGGGTAAAGTGCCAGGCACGCGTACGGTGATCTTATCCCCCTGATAGTCAAGATAGAGATAGGTTTCGCCACCGAGTGCTTCCGCCACTTCCAGCATTGCCGGTACATTGCCTTCTGCCGCAGGCACGATCGCATCCGGCCGGATACCGAGCACAACCGTTTTGCCCAGGTAAGGAAGAAGCAACTCCTGGTTGCGCGTCATGCGGATGCGCGCTTCATGCAGTGCCAGGAATACGCCTGCGTCATCGCTGCTGACGTCCACATCGATAAAATTCATTTGCGGTGTCCCGATAAAACTGGCCACGAACAGGTTGCAGGGGCGGTGATAAAGGTTTTGCGGGGTATCGATCTGGTGTACATGCCCGTCCTTCATCACCACGATGCGATCGCCCATCGTCATCGCTTCCACCTGGTCATGCGTTACATAGATAAAAGTTGTTCCCAAGCGCTGATGCAGTTTAATGATTTCCCCGCGCATCGAGGCGCGCAGTTTAGCATCTAAATTAGAGAGGGGCTCGTCGAGCAGGAATACTGCTGGATTGCGCACAATGGCACGGCCTAGCGCCACGCGCTGCCGCTGGCCACCGGACATGGCTTTGGGTTTGCGTTTCAGCAGATCCTCGATGCCGAGAATCGCCGCCGCCTCATGCACCTTCGCTTCGATCTCCGCCTTTGGCATTTTTCTGTTTTCCAGGCCAAAGGCCATATTTTGAAAAACGGTCATATGCGGATAGAGCGCATAGTTCTGAAATACCATCGAGATATCGCGTTCGCGCGGCGGCAGATCGTTGACGAGGCGGTCGCCGATATAGAGCTCTCCGGAGGTAATTTCCTCCAATCCGGCGATCATGCGTAACGTGGTCGATTTTCCACAGCCAGAAGGGCCAACGAGCACGATAAACTCCCGGTCGGCGATCTCCATCGTAAAATCAGAGACCGCAAGCACGCCGTTGTCGTATTTTTTGGTGATATTCTGTAGTCGGATACTTGCCATACCTGCTCCTCTCGCGCATATGTTATAGCGTATGTCCTGCTCGCCGGAAAAACCATCCTGGTTTGTGGCAGGGAAGATGTGTTTGCCCGCTTTATCGCGGCGTTACCGGCATCATATCATAACGACCTGCCGGATGCAAATTTTGTTCCACTGCCAAACGGTTTCTGGGAACATTTTAACGCGTTTTGCGTCAAAGCGGTAGAGGGAAAAAGCAAAGAAATGGTGGTTTTTCCTTAATTTTTTATTAAATCTCGCAGCATCCTGACAGATTGCCTTTTTTTCGCATTGACAGCGGCAGGGGGTTCATGATAGTGTACAACCGTACTGATGGCAACAGTACGGTAAAAGTATACGGCATTCCGTACCGGCTTCCGGCGGGAAGCGGGTCAGGGTCATCTCTTCGCTTTTGCCATGCGAGCGAAGGCAAAAACAATTACTATCAAAACTCGGGGGAAAGGATTATGAAACGGATCAAACAATTGCTTCTCTTTTGTGTGCTGCTTTGCGCAGTGCTGGCTTTTGCCGCCTGCGGCGATGATGCGGGAAATAGCGGCACGACGGCAGAATTCGTCTATGTGCCGGAATATGTCAGCGTTCCTGGCGAGGTGGAATCCATTCAATCGCCGCGCTATCATGACGGTATGGTCTATTTTACCTCCTGGGGTTATCAGCTCAATGGCGAGATGATCGCTTCTTCTGATATCAAGGAAGAGGATTGGGCAAATGTTGTCTCCTCCAACTTCCTTTATAAGGTGAGTATTGATGGCACCGGACTTACCCTGTTGCCGAACTATCAGCTGCCGGAGATTCCGGAAGGCATGGATGGCAGTGTCAGTCTGCAGAATATGGATCTGGACGGCGAAGGGAATATCTGGGTTGTGGAATCGATTTACCTATATCCCACCGAACCCGTGGCCGATGATGGAACGACAGGGGCAAGCGCGGCCAGCCCGAGCGATCTTTCCTATGAAATGACCGAGCAATACTTACTGCGCAAGCTGGATCCCGATGGCGGGGAGCTGGCCAAGGTTGATCTGACCTCACTTGGCGAGGGGCGCGATTATTTTTATGTCAGCAACATGGCCGTGGACAACAGCGGCAACGTATATATTGGTTGCGACAATACCCTGTATGTTTTGGATGCACAGGGTAACCGGCTGTTCGACCTGGAAGAGGAAAACTGGATCAACAGCTTGGCCTGTCTGGCAGACGGTACGGTTGGCGCCTGCGTTTACAATGGGGAAAGCGGTTATGAAGTGCGGCCGGTCGATATTGCGGCACGCAGCTGGGGTACGTCAATGGCTATGCCATATAATGCTCACAACATCTACCCCGGCAGCGGTGAATATGCATTTTACTGCGAGGGCAACGGTACGCTCTACGGTTATCATACGGCGAACGGTACATGCGAATCCTTGCTGAACTGGATCAATTCTGATATCAACAGCAATGATGTCCGCGGGATGGCTGTGCTGGATGACGGTCGCATCCTTTGCATTACCACAAATTATGATACGATGAGCGGCATGTCGAAGACAGAGTTTGCCTTGCTGACCAAAACGCCGTCCTCCGAAGTGCCGCAGAAAACTACGCTGCGCTTGGCTGCGGTATATCTGGATTATAATCTGCGCGGGACGATCATCAACTTCAACAAGACGAACCAGGAATACCGGATTGAAGTTACGGATTACTCTGATTTCAATACGGCGGAAGATTATAATGCCGGCGTGACCAAGCTGACGGCGGACATCATCTCCGGCAATATTCCGGATATTATTTGCACAGGCCAGCTGCCGGTACATCAGTATATAGCAAAGGGCCTGTTGGAAGATCTTTATCCGTATATTGATAGCGACAGCGATCTGGGGCGGGAAGCTCTGGTGCAGTCGGTATTTCGTGCTCTGGAGGTGGATGGCGGTCTTTATGAAGTGATGCCCAGCTTTTCGCTGCAGGTGCTGCTAGGTAATTCGGATTATGTCGGCACGGAATTTACGACGACGATGGATGATCTGCAGGCACTGATGGCAGCAAACCCGCAGGCCAGTTTGTTCTCGCCGTATTTCACCTGCGATACGGTCCTACAATATTTTCTCCTCTTCAACATCAACGATTTTGTTGACTGGGCAAGTGGGGAATGCAGTTTTGATAACGAGAGTTTCACCAGCATCCTTGAACTGGCCGCCAGCTTCCCGCAAGAATACAACTGGGATGAGGAAACCGTTTACCGCGATGAACGGCAGATGCTGGCTGATGGCGAAATGCTGTTCAGCACGTTCTATGCCTATGATTTCAATGAGCTGCAAACTTATAATGCGGCTCTAAACGGCAAGGCTGTATTTAAGGGCTTCCCGGGCAGCGACGGCAACGGCGTGATGATGAATACTTCCACCGGGCTGGCCATGTCCAGCACCTGTGAACATAAAGAAGGCGCTTGGCAGTTCATCCGCATTATGTTGACAGAAGATTACCAGCAGCAGACCTATGATTATCCTACGAATCAGCATGTGCTGGATGAGAAGATTGCCGAGGCGATGGCGAAAGAGTTTTCCACGGATGAAAATGGTAACCAGATCGAGGTGCCGAAGTATACCTTTGGCATGTCGACGGGCGACGCCAGCAACTATCAGGAATTTGAAGTTTATGCGGCAACACAGGAGGAAATCGATAAATATCTTGATCTGATTGAGCGCGTGGATTCCACTTATCGCTATGATGAAAAGCTGATGACGATTATCACGGAAGAAACAGCACCATTCTTTGCCGGGCAGCGTTCAGCGGCGGAAACGGCATCCATCATTCAGAGCCGTGCCACGATTTATGTCAACGAGCAGAGATAATTGGAGTTTGCCGGGGCTTTTGCGCAGCTGCAGTAGAAGACAATGAGAGGACGCCGGCTGAAACGATCCGCTGCTCTGGCGGATCGCCAGCCGGGGCAGTCTTGGCCGGCTATTCGTAGCGAGCAGGCTGTGGATGAAGGTACGCAGGTTTTTGTGGATCCCTGTAGAATTTCTTTGAAAGAAATCGTTGCTTGCCGGATTTTCTTCAGCATAACGATCAGGATATCAGCAGGAGCATGATGAAACAGATCAGCAAAAAAACGATAAAACCGCAGAAGCGCCATGCATTGCCACGGCTGTTCCGGGGGCATGTGAGCCGTGACCGGCTGGTCAGTATTGCCATGTTTTGGCCCAGCCTGCTGGGGGTGACGGTGTTTTTCATCATCCCTTTCCTGGTGGTTTGCTATTATGCGGTGATCAACAACCCTATTCAGCATGAGTTCGTCTTTTTGAAGAACTTTGCCGATCTGCTGCAGAATTCTTCTTTCCGGCTGGCGGCGAAAAATACGCTTACTTTTTCCGCGGTCGCGGTACCGCTTGCCGTTTCCCTGGCGCTGTTGTTGGCTTTGGTGCTGGAGGCGCGCATTCCGCTGAAAAGTCAGTTTCGCACCTTTTTCCTCAGTCCAATGATGGTGCCGGTTGCCTCTATTGTATTGATCTGGCAAGTGCTTTTCCATTATAATGGCGCGGTCAATGATTGGTTGGCCATCTTTGGCGTGGCGAAAATCGACTGGCTGAAATCCGAATATAATCAGCTGGTTGTCGTATTGCTCTTTTTATGGAAGAATCTGGGATATAATATGATCCTTTTCATGGCAGGGCTTTCCAATATCCCGCGCGATCTGCTAGAGGTGGCAGAGGTGGAAGGGGCGACACCGTTTTTCAAGTTCTGGCATATCAAGCTGCGCTTTCTTTCGCCAACGATTCTTTTTGTCACCATCCTTTCCCTGATCAATTCTTTTAAGGTGTTCCGCGAGATCTACCTGCTGACTGGGGATTATCCTTATGAAGGGCTCTACATGCTGCAGCATTTCATGAACAATAATTTCGCCTCGCTCGATTATCAGCGTTTGTCTGCTGCCGCGCTGTTGATGGCTGTGGTGATGGTTGTGCTGATCGCCATTCTGTTTGTGGCAGAGGACAAACTGGGAAAGGATGTGGAAGGCTGATGGGCAGACGCTGGCAAACGATGCGGCGTAAGCGTTATTTCGGGCGGGGAACGCTGTTTCTGTTGGCAGCTTTTTTCGCCATCGCGTTTCTGCTGCCGACCGTGCTGACGATCACGAATTCCTTTATGTCGCAGACCGAATTGACGGCAAACTACGGCCAGGTATTCAGTGGTCTAAATAACAGTAAATCCTATATGGCAGAACGGATTAACCTGCAGTTTATTCCGGATAAAGTGACGCTGCAGCAGTATGCTACCGTGCTGCTGAAAAGCCCGGATTATCTGCTCAAGTTCTGGAATTCCGTCATTCTGGTCGTGCCGATCGTGCTGGGGCAGGTGGGTATTGCAGCATTAGCCGCCTATAGCCTGACGCGTTATCGCGGGCGGGCGCGCAATGTGATCTTCTTCCTCTATGTTATCCTCATGCTGATGCCCTATCAGGTGATGCTGGTGCCGAACCGCCTGGTGGCGGAATGGACGAATTTGCTGGATACGCGATGGGCGATCATCCTGCCAGGTGTTTTTGCGCCGTTTTCCGTCTTCTTATTAACCAAATTCATGCGCCGCATCCCAGCAGCGCTGATTGAGGCCGCGCTACTGGATGGCGCGAGCGAATGGCGTATTTTTACTCGTGTTTGTTTGCCGCAATGCCGCAGTGCACTGTATTCCATCGCCATTCTGGTATTTATCGATTATTGGAATATGGTGGAGCAGCCGATCATTCTGCTGCCTGATACGGCAAAGCAACCGCTTTCCGTCTATCTATCCACGATCAATGCCGGTGAGGTAGGCCTGGCTTTTGCCGTGGCAACAATCTATATGGTGCCGTCATTGCTGCTGTTCTTGCACGGAGAGGAATACTTAGTTGAAGGCATTACGCATTCTGGTTCTGTAAAAGGGTAATTCCGCATCATCAAACATCTGGAGGTTCTCATGGCAGAAGAAAGCGTAAAAAAACGTGGCTGGGTGAAAAATGCTGCGATCATCTTTCTTTCTATCCTGTTGGTATTGACGTTCTTTTCCAATACCATCCTCAACCGCTCGTTACCAGAGGTGGCAGTGGAATATGCGCAGCCGGGTACGATCACGGCCAAGATCCGCGGTACCGGTACGGTGTCGGCGAATGAATCGTATCAGGTTACCCTGAACGGCCAGACGCGCGAGGTGCGCTCTGTTGCAGTGCAGGCAGGCGATGCAGTCGCACCTGGCGACCTGCTGTTTACGTTGGCGGATACGGAAAGTGAGGAGCTGAAAGCAGCACAAAACCAGCTGGAGGAGCTACAGTACCAGTATCGCGAAGCGGTGATCGATGGCAGCAGTGCTGATTATGCGGCAGAAAACCGCAAGATCGAACAGGCGCAGGCGGAACTGAATGAAGCGCTGGCAGAGCGTGCGGATAACGAGGTTTCAGAATCTGCACTTTTTGCGGCAGAGGAGGAAGTGCATGATCTGACGCAAGAGGTAGCGGAATATCAGCGCGAGATTGAAGCTGCCGGCGGCAGCAGTGTAACTTCCTCGCAGCTGCTGAGCGCACAGCGCGCAATCGAAGATAAGGAAGCTGAAATTCAGGCAAATATGGATGCGCTGACAGCGGCGGAAACGCGCTATGCGAACGAATGGTCTTCGCTGCGGAGCGAGGCTCGGGCGAGAATGGCGGCGGCCGGGGAATCTGGTGACGCCAAGCTGCGTGGTTATTTGGCGCAGGTCGCTTCGGAATGGGATCGTGAGGGTGCGGAAGGCAGCGAAGGGTACATGACCGTTTATACGACCATTACCGGCTATCTTGATGCGGCGGATGCGCTGGATCTGGAACTGGCCCGGCTGGAAGAGGACTATCACGATCTGGTGGATGAATATGAGGAATCCGCTGAAGTGAACGAATTAAACGAGCGCCTGCTGCGCGCGCAGAGCGACTTGGCGGACGCGCAGGCAGAATATGAAGACCTTAAAGCAAAACGCACTGCTTGGAGCACGGCGAATGAAGCGGTGAAGACAGCGCAGGCTACGTTGGACGACCTGGTATTCAGTCTTTCCGAGCAGCAGAAGGAAGATGGTAAGACCACGGCAAAGCATGATCTGAGTCTGGAACGGCTGCGCGGACAGATCGCCGACGCGCAGGAAGAGGTAGCACGCTTGCAGGCGGATTCTGTAGATGCGACGATCACCGCGCCGGTTGGCGGCATTGTCACTGCGGTCAATATCACGGCTGGTAACACAACGAGCGGCAGCGATCCGCTGGCTGTGATCGAAGTGCCAGATATGGGCTATTCGCTTTCTTTCGCCGTGACGAATGAACAAGCGAGCAAGGTTAAGGTCGGCGATATGGCGGAGGTCTCCAATTATTATTGGGGTGGGAATATCCAGGCCCAGCTGGTGGCGATCCGCAATGACCCGGAACAGCCGGGCAGGGGCAGGCTGTTGCAGTTTGCATTAAGCGGCGAGGTGGAAACAGGCAGTTCGCTGACGCTTTCCGTTGGACAGCAGAGTGCGGAATATAGTTCTGTCGTACCCAACAGTGCGCTGCGTTCGGATAGCAACGGCGATTTTATCCTTACTGTTACTTCAAAGCAGACGCCGCTCGGTACGCGCTATACGGCAACGCGTGTGGATGTACAGGTGCTGGCGACGGATGATACGCGCTCTGCGATTTCCGGTGCGGCGCTGACCGGCTGGGATTATGTCATCACTACGGCGACCAAGCCGGTGGAGCCTGGCATGCTGGTACGTCTGGTGGAGAATTAAGCGAAGATGAGGCTGAGAAAACCAACCAAAAAAGAGCTGCTGCGCTTTATCTGCTATACGTTGTGCGTTTTGTGCTGTCTGGCGGCAATCATCGCTTATTACTGCACGTCGCGAGAGTTGTTGTCGCAGCAGGCAGCGGAGCGTTGGCGTGGCGAAAGTGAAATGCGCTATGCGCAGATCAGCGCCTTTTTACCGCAGACCACAACAGTGACAGAAAGCAATATTGCAAGCTTTCATACTGCGCTGGAGCAAAGCCTGACCGATGCCTCGCTGGATGCGCCGGAAACTGGCAGCCTGTGGACGGATGCTTATGCGGCCAGTGGCGAGATCCGGCTGCGGGCAGAAGGCAAGGCAGAGATTACCGCGCCGGCGATCGGCGTTGGCGGAGACTTCTTTTTCTTCCATCCTTATCGCCTGCGTTCTGGCAGTTATCTGACAGCGTATGATCTCAATGACGATCGGATTGTCCTTGACGAAGAGATGGCCTGGCGGCTCTTTGGGGCAATTGATGTCGCCGGTCATACCGTTTGGGTCGCCAATGAACCTTATCTGGTGGCTGGCGTGATCGACCGGGAGGATGACCGTTTCAGTCTGGCCGCTTATGGCGATAGCGGAGCGGGAGTCTTTATCTCTTATAGCGCGCTGTTTGCGCTGACGGAGCAGAACATTACCAGTTATGAGATTGTGATGCCGGACCCGATCACCGGTTTTGCCCTGCAGGTGGTGGAAGAAAAGTTCCCGTTGCAGGGAGGAGAGGCGGTGGAGAACAGCAGCCGTTACGGTGTGGAGCGTATCGCCAGCCTGCTTAAGGATTTTGGCATGCGTTCGATGGGCCTGAACGGCGTTGCTTACCCTTATTGGGAAAACGCAGCGCGGATGAGTGAGGATTATCTGATGCTGTTCCTGCTGTTGGCAGCGTTGTTTGCGTTGCCGCCGCTGGTGTTGGTGGTATGCCGGCTGGTGCGGCTGCTGCGGCGCCTGCGGCAGCGGATCCGCCAGCGTATTCGGGAAAAACGGGAATATGTCTGATGTAGATTTGCCTGGCGCGCCAGAATAGCTGACGGAAAGAGCGACAGACGGAGAAGCAACGCTTTGTAAAGCAGAAAGCAAGAAAAACACGCTACACAACAAGCGCAGCGAAAGCGACCGAAATCCAAATAATTGGCGGGCGGAAATACCCGGCAGCCAGAATATCAGGGAATCCCCACCGTAAATTTTCCGGCAGGGATTTAGGCAAGAGAAAACCACGGGCGCGATGAATAGCGATGCAGGATAAACAAAAGCAGGGATGCCGAGCATCCCTGCTTTTTTGATACAGTGTTAAGGTTGGCTGCCGCGATGATCGATGTCATCCTATCGATGTCATCCTGCAGACGGATAGGAGCGCCGTTAATCCACGCAGAAATCGAGGTTGAGATCGACGCGCCCTTCGATACCATCCACACTACCAGAGCTGGTATATTGCCAGATATCAAAATCGTAATAGTAGTCCGGCGCATTGGAATAGCCAGCATACCAGAGCGGATAATCGGTCAGCTGAGTAAGGTCATAATACAGATAAGCGAGGTCGCTGTTCATATAGATCATCGGCGTATAGCCGGCGTTGGCAATCGTTTCTGCAAATGCAGTGGCGCAGGCGGTCAGCGTTTCGGCATCCATATTGTTGGTACGCGCATCCGAAGTACCGGCCAGCTCCCAGTCAAAAACGATGGGATAGGTGATCTCATTTGCGAACGGTGCGATCATATCGAGCACGAACTGCGCTTCCTCTACAGCTTCCAGTACGTTGACCGCCTGTGAATAGAAGTAGACGCCAACATCCAGACCAGCAGCAAGCGCACCCTGCATATTTTGCGTAAAATAGGTATCTGCATTCAGTTTCCCTTCCGTATTGCCGCGGTAGCCGGCACGGATGAACGCGAAATCCACGTCGTCCTCTGCCACCGCCCACCAGTCGATCTCCTTCTGCCATTCGGAAACATCTATGCCGGTAATGGCGGCAAGGCCGCTGCTCGGATCAATATACTGCATCCGGCCGTCTGTTTCGCTGAAATCGACGGCTGCATAGGGGTTTACCGCCACACCGGATAATACAGGAAGCTCCTGATCACGGAAAAACAGCGTATCCAGGTTTTCCATACCGGTGGGGTACTGGATGATCTCGGCGTTACTTTTGTTGATGATGCGGCCGAAAATGGAGGTGTTCTGCAGAATTACGGTTTCTGTTGCACCACCGCTGATCACCAGGTCGCCAAAGATCATGGTATTCAGCAGCATCGTTTTTTCTCCGCTGATTACGGCATTCCCTTCGACCGCAGCATTGTACAGCCCGTCCTCGCGCCAGAGCCGGGTGATGATATTATCAAGAAGAACAGCGGTTTCGGCGCGCGTGATCGATTCCTGCGGCCGTAGAAAATCCGTGCTGTCCGTGATATAACCAGCTTCGCAGAAGGCGGCAATGATATTATAGGCCCAGCTGGAAATGGAGCCGGTATCGCCATAAGGAAGCGGCTCGCCGCTGGGCAGCAGGTCGTCCATACCACAAGCGCGTGCGATCATGACGATGGCTTCTTCCCGCTTGATCTCTTCATTGGGCCGGATCAGACCGTCATAACCCAAAATTACGCCGGCGGCATTTGCCTGCAGAACCGCTTCTGTATACCAGGTTTCCGGCAGATCGTTAAATGTATTTGCACTGCTCTCCTCATACTGCATGATGCGGTCAAGGATGAGCGCCATTTCGCCGCGGGTAATGCCTTCATCCGGCCGGAACAAATTATTTGCGCCCTGCAGGACCTTGGCATCGCTCCAGCGTTCGATCGCCTCTTCCGCCCAATGTCCGGCGGTATCCGTATAGGTGGCGGCCAGTGCGGTGGAAGTGCAGCAGAGCAGTAGGACTGCGGTCAAGAAAAAAAGTGACAGGCAACGTTTGATGCGCATGATATGTACTCCTTTGTTGAACGGATTTTGTCCCTGCTGGACAAGACTATCATCATTTTACCATAATTCGACTAAATTTTATCTGAATTTTTTCTGTTGTTTTGCCGGGAAATGCAGGAAAGTGCAGGAAAGTGGAAAATACCTACAAAAGGAAATGGCAGGGCCGGGGAAATGGTATAGCGCATATGCTGGTGGTGATGAAGATGAGCAATGCTTTTTATCCATGGCGAAAAGCGTTTTCCGGTTTGTTCTTCCCCTATCGTAATTGTTTGTGCTGCGGCAAGGTGAGTGTTGATGCGCCGCTCTGTACGGATTGCCGCAGTCGGTGGCAGGATTTGCGTAGCTGCCGATATTGTGCTACCTTCGTGTCAAGCACAGAAGCGGTGGAATATCGCTGTCAAAACTGTCGCGGGGTTTCGCTGCCGTTTGCGATGGCGCGGGCTGCGCTGCCCTACGAAGGATTTTTGCGGGAACGCCTGCTTGCATTCAAATATTACGGTCGTACGGGTCTGCGTTGGCCGTTTGCCGCTTTACTGCTGGAGACGTTTCAACAATTTTATGACGGACTGCAATTCGATGCCATCGTTCCGATGCCGCTGGCTGCCGGGCGTTATCAGGAACGTGGCTATAATCAGGTGGAGTTGCTGACGGAATTGCTCGCTGCCGAGCTGGATCTACCGCATCGTCCGCAACTGCTGCGCCGTGTGCGCGAAACACGGCCGCTGGCTGAATTGAACCGCGGCGAGCGCGAACAGGAACTGGCCGGCGCTTTTCAGGGCGCTGCGGCGAACGGTATGCGTTTGCTGCTGGTTGATGATATTTATACGACCGGAATGACGATGCGTGGTGCGGCGCAGGCTTTGCGTAATAGCGGCGCCAGAGAAATCTATGCGCTCAGCGTGGCTGCCAGCCGGGATTTTTAATATTGCCATTGCAGTGGCAGCCGGTATCCGGCCGGCAACGCCGCTAGGCAGGAACAAACGGGGAGGACAACAGCATCCTCCCCGTTTGGTATTGCGGCGGTTGTTCTGGAATTGTCCGTGTCAGCGGCAAACGGCAGCTTCGGCGGTGATCAGCGAAAAGCTTGCAGCGCCTCTACGATGCGACCCAATTTCATGCTGTTGGAAGCTTTGACCAGGACAAGGTCGTCTTTCTGCAGCAGGTCGGGCAGGGCGGCGGTAGCGGCGTCTACATCCGGGTACCAGCGGGCATCAGTCCCTGCCTGCTGCGCGCCGCTGCAGATATCGCGCGCTTTTTCCCCAATGCAGATGAGCGGTGAGAAACCGGCTTGCGCGGCATAGCGGCCCAATTCACGATGCATGTCTGCTGAGTTTTCTCCCAGCTCATTCATATCACCCAGTACAGCGATACAGCGTCTGGCCTTGCCGTGCAGGGAATCGAGCGCTGCCCGCATGGAGACAGGGTTTGCATTATAGCTATGATCAACGATGTGCAGGTACGGCGTGCGGATGATATTGCCGCGGCCGCGCGGCGGAGAAAAGGCGGCGACACCATTGCGAATTGCAGCATCGCTCAGGCCATAAGCGCGGCCAAGCGCAAAAGCGGCCAGGGCACTGTAAGCATTATAGCTACCATAAGCATAAACATGTAGCGGAACGCTATTGATCTGCAGATCCAGTCCGTCTGCTGTCTCATGCAGCCGCTCGGCCCGAAATTCACAGTTTTCCCCCAGGCCAAAGCGGACCGTATGCAGCCTTGCCGGCGGCTGAAAAGCAGCAAGCAGGTGATCGTCACCGTTCAAATAGACGGTCGCGCCATCCGGCAGCAGCTCCAGCATTTCGGTTTTGGCTGCCAGCACGCCCTGCCGGTCATGCAGCTGTTCCAGATGTGCGTCGCCAATATTTGTCAGCACCGCGGCATTCGGACCAGCAATTCCGGCCAGATAACGCATTTCGCCAAAATCGCTGATCCCCATTTCGATCACTGCTACCTGATGCGAATGGTTGAGCCGGAACAGGGTCAACGGCAAGCCGAGCGCATTGTTGAAATTCCCCTCTGTTTTCAATACAACGAGCTCCTGTGCAAGCACGCTGGCAATCATTTCCTTGCAGCTTGTCTTGCCCACACTGCCGCTGATGCCGATCACCTCTGCCGGAAACAGGCGGCGGTAATTGCGGGCGATATCTCCCAATGCACGTTCCGTATTGTCGACCAGTAAGTAAGGGCCGGTTTCCCGCGGCATCGGTTTTTCGCCAAGTGCAGCGATCGCACCTGCTGCCAGCGCTGCTGGGATATAATCATGCCCGTCTACATGTTGGCCGGGAATAGCGGCAAACAGCATGCCGCTGTTCACCGCGCGGCTGTCCGTAACGATATCCTTCACGGGTTGCTGCAGTAGCTGCGGCGGGCCGTTGTAGCGGCAGGCCGCAGCCCGGCAGATCTCACCTAGCGTCAGTTTTTCCATGCCTGCGCCTCCGCACAACGTTGCAGCGAGAGCTCAACAATCCGTTCACAAAGTAGCGGATAACTGATCCCGGCGACAGCTGCCTCACGCGGGATGATGCTGTTCGGCGTCATGCCGGGCAGGGTATTGACTTCCAGCGTATAGATCTCTCCTTCTTCAGTGACGATGAAATCGACGCGCGAATAAACGGAAAGCCCCAGCGCGTGGTAAGCGCGCAACGCTGTTTCCTGCAGCCGCTCCGCCAGTTCTTCTTCGATTGGCGCCGGGCAGATCTCCCGGCAGGCGCCGGCCTGGTATTTAACAAAATAATCGAAGATCGCACTGTCATAATCCAGTTCGATTACGGGCAATGCGGTGTCACCAAGCAACGCAACGCAGAATTCACGACCGCGAATATAGCGTTCGATCAGCACGCGGTCGTCGCAGGCAAATACCGCATCCAGCGCAGCGGGCAGCGCTTCCGGCTGTTCGACCAATGATGTGCCGACGCTGGAGCCGCCGCTGCAGGGTTTAACGACACAGGGAAAGGGGATATCCGCCGGTAGCGGAGCGCCTTTTTCCAGCAAGATGCCTTCCGGAACACGGATGCCATTGGCCTGGAAGATCAGTTTGGCCAAGGACTTATCCATCGCCAGCACGCTGCTGCGCGTATCGCTGCCGGTATATTTTATCCCCAGCAAATCAAAAGCCGCCTGGATTTTGCCATCTTCGCCATCCGCGCCATGCAGCCCAAGGAAGACGATATCCGCAGCCTGGCAAAGACGGATGACCTGCGGGCCGATATGGCTGGCTGACAGGTCCCGGCGCATGGCACGGATCTCTGCTAAAGTCGGCGCCTGTTCGCGTACACCGGCGGTAAACGGATGTTCTGCGGCAAAATAAGCGTTGATATCTTCAATCCATTCCTCCACGCCGAGGAAAAGATCAACCATGACTGCCTGATGCCCCTGCTCGCGCAGCGCAGCGCAGATACCTGCGCTTGAACTGAGGGAAACATCGCGCTCCACGGTTAGTCCCCCGCCTAAAACTACGATCTTCATCGTTTACACCTCCGAAGGCATGGCGGTAAAGCCATGCAATGCAGCATAGTAATATGGTTATTATGCCAGAATGACGGCCGTTTTGCAAGCCTGCTGCTATTCCGCGCTGCTATCCGTATCCGCTGCCAGCGCCAGAATGCGGCTGAACAGGCGGTTGCCCGTGCTCTCCACCGCTGGGAAGTCAACGGCTTTGCGATAAATGGCCTCCAGACTATCGTGTAATGCTTTTGCCTCAGCAATATAATTTGCTGCTGCTGCCACCAGCGTTTCTACCTGTTCCTGCAGGGCGGCGGCAGCCGCTTCGTCATGCGCTTTCCCGCAGACGATCACCGTATCGCCGGGCAGAGTTTCCTGGGGAGGCCGTTCTGCCGCGACTACTGCGATTTCCAGCTCTGGCAATAGCAGAAGCTCTATCGTCTCTGGCAGCAACGTATGATGATAGATGTCCGCACGGTGTCCTTTCTCCTCTGCCAAGTGTGCCAGTGCGGCGATCAACTGCTCTTTTCCGCCGCCCACCGGGCCGGTGAGGATGAAGCGGCGGCGCATGCGGCGTGAAAGCGGCTCGGTAAAGCGGATTAGCCCGCGTGGAGTTACTGCGGAAGCAAACAAATGCCGCCCACGTGGTTGATCCGTGCTGAAAATATGATCCGCCAGATCATGCAGGGTCTGCTCTAGAATGGAGGTATCGGCGTGATCGCTGTTTTCCGCCTGCTCTGTTTCAAGCAGCGCGCCTGCTTCGCGCAGTTTACCGTAACAGAAGGCATAGCGCTCACTGATTCGCTGGGAAAGAGAGATGATCTCTTCTTTTTGCCGCCGCAGGGCGGCGCTTTGCCAGTGTTCGCCCAAGTTGACGATTTCCTCGACCGCACCGGGATAAAGCGGATCAAGCGTATGCGGTGCGGTGCCATCGACGATGGCGACAGAAAGCGCCGGAATACGAACGCCATCTAGCGAATCATTGTCAGAAGAACATTGCCAGAACTCCACGTCATAGCCGCGTTCCAGCATGTGCAGGCCAATTTTTCGCATTAGCGTCGATTTGCCGCAGCCCGGCCCGCCTTTGAGGATGAAAACATGCTCCGTACCTTTTAATCCTTCCCGATAAAATGACAGAAAACCCGCCGGCGTATTGCTGCCGGGGAAGAGATAAGTAGCTTTTCCCTGCCGCATAGGATCACTCCCGCCAAATCGATTTTCCTCACTTTATGCACGATTGCGCACAGGGTGCATATCCGCCTTCCGCTTTGCATAAATATAGCGCAGAAAGCCAGTGTGTAGGGGAGACTGATCGATGGCTGTAATCACATTTCCGCTCGTCCGCACCATGTTTCTGCCATCCGGCTCACCGGCCATCGGCTGCATCCTGCGGGTATCGGGCGACTTGCGTGAAGTACGCTGCGGTGCGGCTGGCGGTGAGGTTTATTGCATCGGCGAGGCGGATATCCTGATCGAATATATGTCCGGCAATGGTGGCAGCGGGCTTTTTCCCTTGCATCCGCCGACGGATCAGCACGGCGGCGATGAATGGCAGGCGCTGATTGCCTTGCCGTTCCAGCTTTGCAGTGCGGGTACTTTACCGCCGGATACGCCTTACCGGGTAAATTTAGGACCGTTGGAATGGTGCATGGCTGCAGCGCATGCCGTGGAACTGGAAACCTATATTGAGCTGAGTTATGCGGAGGAAGAGGGAAGCATACCTGTTACTGCGGTGGCAGGGGATGCGCCTTTTGTTCCGGCAGAGGCTGGTTATATCATGCGGCCTACTGCAGCCGAGGAAAAAGCAAAAATAAAACAAGGCGGTGAATGGAATATGGTTGATTTTATGGACGAAAGCCAGCGGGCGGAGCAGGTGGCAGAGCAGCAGACACAGCGGCCGGTTGAAATCGTCAACCTTGGCAATGATGAGGAGGAAAGCCATATTCAGGCTGCGATTATCCGTGCTTTGGCTGAAGCGGAAAACGCCATTGCTGCGCAGACGGAAACGGCGGCGGCAGATCTGCCTGTTCCGGCAGTGGATGAGACGGACAGCCCGGTGGGGGTGCCGGAAGAAGCGTATACGATCAGCATGGTTTTCCCAGAGCTTGCTACGGTTGCACCGCTTACAGCGGAAACGGCGGAAATCGCTGCAGATTTTTCATTGCCGGCAGAGCAAGCGGATGACTCGCTGCCCGGATTGGTGGATTCGGTCTTACCGCCCGCAGGAGCAGGCAGGTCGCAAGCGGCACAACCGGATATCGGCAGCGAAGCTGAGCAATCTGCCTGTGAAGCGGCGGAGGATACGCCAGATTGGGAGGATGTGCCGGAATGTATCATTGACGAGGATCTTGCACGCAAAGAAGAGCAGGAGGCTGCGCCATATATCGTCAAGCCGACTGCAGCCAGATCGGTGAATGATGGCGATGAAGAAGCGATGCGAGAATCGCCGGCAGGGGAAGAGAAGACCGCATCTGCAGATGAACTGCCGTTGCGGCAGGGCCCGGAACTGGTAGCCGCTACCGCTGTGCCGGCAGCCGTCACAATGCCCGTACCATCGATGCCGGCTGTGGCAGAACATACAACAGAGCAGGCGACAACCCCAGATGCAGCTGCTGCTGAACCAGAACGGAAAAAACGCCGCTTTGCCGGTTTGCCCGGTTTGCATGTTCAGATGGACCAGAGCACAATTGACGTGACTGCATTCAAGATCAATATCAAGCTGTGAACAGAATTACATAAAGCAGATCAGGCCTGCATAAACTAGGGAAAACATTGTGGAGGTGGCTTATGCAGGCTTGGTTATGCTTGGGGTTGGCAGCGCTTGCTGGAGTGCTGATGGCAGTTCAGGGTTCGCTGAATGGCGCTTTGGGCAAGGTGATCGGTGTGTTGGAAGGGAATTTGGTGTTGCATGCCGTGGGGCTAGTGCTGGTGGCCGCGTTGCTGTTCTTGTTTGGGCTGGGCCGCGGCGATTTTGGCAAGATGGGCGAGGCGCCCTGGTATCTGTATTTGGGCGGGGTGATCAATGTCGCGATCATCTATGGCGTGATGTTGTCGATTGCCAAAGTGGGGGCAGGCAATGCTACTACGGCGATCATTACCGGCCAGCTGGCTATGGCTTTGGTCGTGGACTGGCTGGGTTTGTTCGGCCTGGCGCAATCCCCGATGACCTGGGGGCGTGGTGCAGGTCTTATTTTAATGGCGATCGCAGCAAAATTGCTGTTGGCAAAATAATTCTTAAAAAATCGCGGAAAAAGCGAGAAAATGCTTGACAGAAGGCTGCGTTTTTGGCATAATTAACTGGCGGCCTGCTGAAGCATGGCGGTGTAGCTCAGAGGTCAGAGCACTCGGCTCATACCCGGGGTGTCGTTGGTTCAATTCCAACCACCGCTACCATATGGCGCGTTGGAGAAACGGTTAACTCACCAGCCTTTCACGCTGGCATTCATGGGTTCGAATCCCATACGCGTCACCATTCATGTTGAATCCGAATCTGTCTCCAACGAGATGGATTCGGATTTTTCCTGTTTATGGCATTTGCGGCAAAAAACAGATGCCGGTGTTCCTGATTCGCCCGTATTGACCGCAAGGATAGGCCATCCCCGATGATTTATGTGATTTGATCGCTTTTCTATTCATCCTTCTCTCGATATCGTAACGGCGCAGGAATCTTTCCTGCGCCGTTACGTTTTGCCTGCGATGGCAGTTATCCTTTTGGCAGCCAGGACTGCCCTGGCCAAGCAGTTGAGGATTGCAGTTTCTGCCAGTGATCAGTTCAGGACGATCGCATTGACCGCTTCGATCAGATCAACGACAAGGCTCCGCGTTACCAGCGAGACCGGCGTGCCATCCACCACAGCCAGGCAGTTGCTGCCATCATAGCGGTAAAGATCGATCGTAATGCGCGCTTCTTCTTCATTGCCTGTATCAAGATAAAGCACGAGGCCGATTTCCTCTTTTTCCTGCGGCGTTTCCGCAGTAAAGCTGTTTGCCGACAGGGCTTCCAGCGCAGCCTGGAGATCGGCGATTTCCACTTCCTGCTCGCGATAGGAAAAGATTCTCTCATCGCTGTCTGTGTCTGCTGCGGAGAGGATGCTGTAGCTTTCCCCATCCAGGGAAATATCAAGCTGCGTGATATCCGCAAAGTCGGCGGGGAGCACTTCGGGATGCCGGAAATCGTCATAGGAAGCTGCAAGAAGTGCGGTATATTCATCCCCGCTGATCCGGTAAAGGATATCCGATGTACCAACCCGGGCATAGGCGGTGATTTCCTCTTCGCTTTCCGCCTCTGCCGTGGTATCCGTATCCGTCGCAGCAGTTTCTTCCACCGCTTCTGCCGCAGCCGCCGCGGCTGCCTGCGCTTCCTCTGGATCCCGGCTAATGTGGAGGGTGAACGTTTCGCTGTTTACACTTTCTGTTTCTTCGTCTTCCACATTGTAGGTCACTGCGATAGTCAGTTCCGGGGTATCCAGACCGCAGGCCTGCAGCTCTTCTTCCGTGGCCTGGTAGGTGATATAGTCGCTCAGATCAAGATTGCTGATGGTCTGCAGGTAATTCTTCACCCGCCCGCTGTCCAGTGGCAGGCTGTCGCCATCCTGTTGCAGAAAGTAGACATCATCTTCCCGGTAGCTGTTGCCACCTTCTTCATGATAAGCGATCTGCAGATCTGATGCGCCGGAGAAAAGGATCTCCTCCGCTTGATTCAGCTGTGGGATATCGTCCTGGTCGATCAGGTCGCTGAGCACGGCATCGAATTGGTCCAAAGGGTCGTTTTGCACCAGGTAAACATTTCCGTCGCCGATGGAGACATAGCGCTCGGAATCCATTGCGCTGTAGTCGCCAAGCAGGATCTGATAAGTCGTATCCTCTGTGCTCAGATCAATGGTGCAGATCGGATCATCCAGACCATATTGGCTGTAATCCTCTACCGACTCAATGATGAAGGATGCGCCGAAAGCCGCAAATGGCTCCAGCAGTTCCTGCATTTTTTCTTCATCGACCGGGAAAGCTTCATCCGCATCATATAGCCAGCTTTCATCCTTGTGGAAGGAGAGAGATTGTGAATCGTATTCCCAGGCCAAGGCGGTTACGGACG
>CALXRV010000027.1 GCA_944390945.1 uncultured Clostridia bacterium | reverse complement strand
CATGTTCCCCGCAGGAGAGGCGCGCTGAGGGGAAGAGCTGGGAAAATGAAGCTGCAAAAAACTAATGCCGCAAATCAACAGTGGGTTTGAAAGGTCATCAAACCCGCTTCCAGCGCAGAATATCTTCCGGCATCTTGCCAGGGAGTTCCGCTCGGATTTTCTTTTATACTCCAGCATAACGAATATTGCACAATAAACAAATAAAATCATCAAGTCATATATGGACGATTGACGAAAAGTGCTTCAGCGGCTTACGCTTTGCGTATGCCAGACAATAGGACCAATACCGGTACGGATAATTTTAGCAAAAGGAGAAGCCGGGTAAACGATGGGGGAATAAAAAAACAGAGGTACTTGCAAAATTTGCAAGTACCTCTATATCGCGGGGCAAAATTGCTTAATTGTTATCCCTTTGCGGGGCGCCTGAGCGCCTCTGCTTTTGTTTTTGCCGGTTCAGTCCGGATTTTCTGCATTGGCGGCTTGGGGTAAGGTCTGCTGCAGCGCCTCCTTTGCCTGCTGCTGCAGGAATTCCGCCATTTGTTGCAGCAGAATGTCGCGGCCTTCACGGCTGACGGCGGAGAATACGACGATCTGCTGTCTGGGAATCTGCAATGTCGCGGCGATCTGCTGCACTGCTGCAGCGCGCGCTCCGCGGCTGATCTTATCCGCTTTGTTGGCGATCACCAGCGGCTGCATACCATTTTGCCGCAGCGTTTCATGCATTGCAATATCCTGCACGCTCGGCTGGTGGCGGATATCAACCAGCTGCCAGCAGCGGCGTGGCGCCTCGCTTTGCAACAGGCCGTCGATCATCTTCAACCAGGCCATGCGTTCGCTGCGGCTGACTTTGGCATAGCCATAGCCGGGCAGATCGACAAGATAACAGGAAAAGGGCAGATCATCCAGGCTGCCATCCACGCGGTAAAAATTGAGCAGCCGTGTTTTGCCCGGCGCGCTGCTGGTCCGCGCGAGTGATTTCCGGTTGACCAGAGTATTGATCAGTGAGGATTTTCCCGCGTTGGAACGGCCGATCAGTACGACCTGCGCCAGCCCGGTTGGGGGATATTGCTCTTTTTTGACTGCAGAGGCGGCAAGCGCCGCTTGTTTGATCTTTAGCATAGGGATTTACCGGCCGTATTTGCGGCCCTTACTTCAACAGTGCCAAATCCAGCACTTCGCTGAGATGATGCACAAGATGTATGTTCATCTTTTCGCGGATATCAGCTGGCAGCTCTTCCAGATCCTTGCTGCAGTCGGCTGGCAGAATGATCTCGCGGATATGGTTGCGCCAGGCGGCGAGCAGCTTTTCTTTGATGCCGCCGACTGCCAGTACATCGCCATGCAGCGTGATCTCACCCGTCATCGCAATATCGCCGCGCACTTTGCGCCCGCTGAACTGGGAGGCAAGCGCTGTGGCGATCGTGATACCGGCGCTGGGACCATCTTTGGGTACGGCGCCTTCCGGTACATGGATATGGATATCTGTCTTCTCTTCCAGCTCCGGCGTGATGCCCAGACTTTTGCCGATCGAGCGCAGATAGGTATAGGCCGTCTGTACGCTCTCCTTCATCACATCGCCAAGCTGGCCGGTAATGGTGAATTTACCTTTACCAGGTACGGTCATCGCTTCGATGGCAAGCATGGTCCCACCGACTTCTGTCCAGGCCAGGCCGTTGGCCACGCCTAATTTCGCCGTCTTTTTCAGCTTATCATCCAGATAGCGTGGTGTGCCGAGATAAGCAGAAAGGTTTTTGTCGGTTACGCGGAAAGGACCGCTTTCGCCCGCAACGATATCCCGCCCAGCGCGGCGGCAGATCTTGGCAATGCGGCGTTCCAGCTCGCGCACACCGGCTTCCCGTGTATAGCTGCGAATGACCTGGCGCAAGCCAGGCGCGCTGATCTGCAGCTGTGCTTTGCTGATTCCATGCTCGGCCAGCTGCTTGGGAACAAGATGACGTCTGGCAATGGCCAGTTTTTCTTCTTCCGTATAGCTGGCGATCTCGATGATCTCCATCCGGTCCTGTAACGGGCGGGGAATGTTGTTACGGTAGTTCGCTGTCGTGATGAACATGACATGCGAAAGGTCGTAGGGGATCTCCAGATAATGGTCGGAAAACGTGCTGTTCTGCTCCGGATCCAATGCTTCGAGCAGGGCAGAGGTAGGATCGCCGCGCCAGTCAGAGGCTAGTTTATCGACTTCATCCAGCAGGAAGAGTGGATTTACCGTGCCGGCCTGACGCATGCCGGCCAGGATGCGGCCGGTCATCGCGCCGATATAGGTACGGCGATGGCCGCGAATCTCTGCTTCGTCGCGTACGCCACCCAAACTCATCCGGATGAAATTACGTCCGGTGGCACGCGCAATGCTGCGCGCCAGCGAGGTCTTGCCTACGCCGGGTGGGCCGACCAGACAGAGGATCGGGCCGCGCAGGTTGTTTTTCAGCTGGCAGGCGGCCAGATATTCCAGAATGCGCTCCTTAGGCTTTTCCAGTCCGTAATGATCTTCGTCGAGGATCTCTTCCGCCCGGCGGATATCCCGATTTTCCTCACTTTCTGTATGCCAGGGCAGCGACAGGATCGTATCCAGGTAATTGGTAATCACCATTGCCTCTGCCATTTGCGGCGGTGTTTTTTCCAGGCGTTTCAGTTCGCTTTCAAAACGCTCTTGCGCAGCTTCCGGCAGGTCGGCTTTTTCCGCTTTTTCCCGGTATTCCGCTACTTCGGCCTGACGCTCATCCTGCTCGCCCAGCTCAATCTGGATCGCCTTGATCTGCTCGCGCAGATAATATTCTTTCTGGCTTTTTTCCATCTGTTGCCGCACGCGGTTGGAAATTTCGATCTCCAGTGCCAAAATTTCACTTTCGCGATCCAGCAGGCGAATCGTCTTTTCCATGCGTGTGGCGGTATTCAGTGTTTCCAGCAGATCCTGCTGTTCTTCTGCACTGATCGGCAGCTGGCTGGCGATCATATCCACTACCTGCGCCGGTTCATCAATGGTCAGCAGTGCGCTTAGCGCTTCTGCCGTGATGCGGCGGGAAGTTTTGGCATATTCTTCAAAGCACTGCTTGAGCACGCGTACATAGGCTTCCAGTTCATTCGGCGGCGCGCCTGCTTCTTCACGCAACGGCAACAGTTCGGCAAGCAGGTATGGTGATTCCTGGATGCAGCTGGTAGCCTGCGCGCGGTAGAGGCCTTCCACCAACAGGCGTACGGTACCGCCCGGCAATTTGAGCAGCTGGCGGATGCGCACTACGGTGCCGATGGGGTAGATTTCGTGCATGGCGGGCTCATCCAGCTGCGCATCCTTTTGCATTGCCAGGAAGAGCAGATTGTCCTCGTTCTCCATCGCCTGTTCAATGGCGTTGATGCTGCGGTCCCGGCCCACATCAAGATGCGTAATCGCATGCGGGTAGACCATGATGCCACGCAATGGCATCATGGGCAGAACTTGCCATTCGCCGCCGGTATAGCTCTGCCGTTCGGGGCGGCGGTTAACAATGCCTTTATGTTCCATGTTTCGTTCCATATGTTTCCCTCATTTGCCTGCGGCCATGCTCTGCCGCAGGATATTTCGGCGCGCCTTTGCAGGCGACGTTGCTACATTATATCATGAAAATGCAAGATGTGCCATAACAATATCAGGAATCGCGGAAAATTAGAAAAAGGGCGGCATGTGCCGCCCTGCATTCCATTTTGAAATTAAGCAGTTTCCGGTTCGTTCCCAGCCGGCAGGCAGGGCTGCTTTTTGGCATGCGACTGAGACTGGCTGAGCAGCAGCGGCTGTTCCTTATGCTCCACCGCACCGCGGGTGATCACACATTTATAGATATCCTCGCGCGACGGGGTTTCGAACATCACTTCCAGCAGCAGGGATTCCAGAATCGCACGCAGCCCGCGCGCGCCGGTTTTTCTGGCCAGCGCTTCCTGCGCAATGGCACGGATCGCATCTTCTTTGAATTCCAGCACGGTATCATCCAGCTCGAACAGCTTCTGATATTGCTTGATCAGCGCATTGCGCGGCTCTGTCAACACGCGTACCAATGCGTCTTCATCCAATGCTTCCAGCGTAACGATGATCGGCAAACGGCCGACGAATTCCGGGATCAGACCGAACTTCAGCAGGTCTTCCGGCAGGATATTCTTCAGCAGGTCAGAGCTGGCCTCGTCCGCCTTGCTGCGGATCTCAGAACCGAAGCCCATCGTGTTATGCCCCAACCGGTTGGCAATGATGCTTTCGATGCCACCAAACGCACCACCGCAGATGAAGAGGATATTTGTTGTATCGATCTGCAAAAATTCCTGATGCGGATGCTTGCGTCCACCTTGCGGCGGCACGGAAGCGATCGTTCCTTCCAGAATCTTAAGCAGGGTCTGCTGCACACCTTCGCCGGAAACATCGCGTGTAATGCTGGGGTTTTCCGACTTGCGGGCGATCTTGTCGATCTCGTCGATATAGACGATGCCAGTCTGCGCCTTCTCAATATCATAATCTGCAGCCTGGATCAGCTTGAGCAGGATGTTTTCCACATCTTCGCCGACATAGCCGGCTTCCGTTAGGCTGGTGGCGTCTGCCACGGCAAACGGTACCTGCAGGATGCGCGCCAGCGTCTCCGCGAGCAAAGTCTTGCCACAGCCGGTCGGCCCAAGCATGACGATATTGCTCTTCTGCAGTTCCACATCATCGATCTGGCTGGCACGACGGATACGCTTATAGTGGTTGTAGACCGCAACGGCAAGATTTTTCTTTGCCATTTCCTGCCCGATCACATACTGGTCAAGTACGGCTTTAATCTCTACCGGACGCGGCAGTTCAAATTCCGCCTCTTCCGCATTTGCGGCAGGCAGATTTTCGTCGTCGATGATCTCATTGCACAGCTCAATACATTCATTGCAGATATAGGCGCCGGGGCCGGCGATCAACTTCGCCACCTCGTTTTGTGATTTGCCGCAGAATGAGCAGCGCGGCAGATCATTATCCGACTGTTTTACCATTCCTACCTCCGCTCTTATTTCCCCAGCGGCTTGGCCTTTTTATGCTCGGACATCACCGCGTCGACCAGGCCGTATTCTTTTGCTTCCAATGCACTCATGAAATAGTCGCGCTCTGTATCATGCTGGATCTTTTCCAGCGGTTGCCCTGTACGCTCCGAAAGGATGCGGTTGATCTCGCTGCGCATACGCAGGATGCGCTTGGCGTGGATCTCGATCTCGGTCGCCTGCCCCTGCGTACCGCCAGAGGGCTGGTGAATCATAATCTCGCTGTTAGGCAGAGCAAATCGTTTGCCCTTTGCGCCGGCTGCCAGCAAAAAAGCGCCCATGCTGGCTGCCATCCCCAGACAGATGGTGGAGACGTCGCAGCAGACATACTGCATGGTGTCATAGATCGCCATGCCAGCGGTGATCGAACCGCCAGGACTGTTGATATAAAGACGGATGTCCTTATCTGGATCTTCCGCCTCCAGAAACAGCATTTGCGCGATCACCAAATTGGCCGATTGATCGGTTACCTCGCTGCCCAGAAAGATCACGCGATCTTTAAGCAAGCGGGAATAGATGTCGTAGGAGCGCTCACCGCGGTTTGTCTGCTCCACGACCATGGGAACCAGGATACTCATGTGCATACCTCCTGTCCTGTCTGCGGAAAGGCGGCGCAGCCGGCGGAGCCGGCTGCAGCGTATTCCGCATTATCATATATACCCATGCCAAAGCGCGGGCATACCGGTTTTATTCTGCTTCTTTTACTTCAGCTTCGACAACTTCGCCGCTCTCTTCCGCCGGCGCTTCCATCACGATCTCGGATTCAGCGGCATCTTCATTTTCCGCCATCTCCTGCAGGCGCTGCTCCATGCGGGCGCGCGCTTCTGCTTTCTTTTTCAGCTCTTCGCGGTCGATGATCTCATCCGTGATCACAGCCTGCTCATAGACGAGATTGGCTGCCTTCTGCATCTTGATATGGAAGATGAGATCCTCCATGCTGTTGTTGCGTTCCAATGCCTCACGGATTTTCTCTACCGGCTGCCAATACTGTGTGGACATAGCGGTGATCTGCTCATCGATCTCTTCCTGCGAAACCGGGAAGTCTTCCGCCTTGGCGATTGCTTCCATCACCAAATCGCGCTTGACGGTGAATTCCGCACGGCTGCGATAGTTCTCACGCAGCGTCTCCATATCGCCTGCCGTGTATTCCAGATACTGCTCCAGGCTGATGCCCTGCATTTGCAGACGTTGCCGCATATCGTCGATCAGCTGGTCGAGCTGCTGCTCGATCATCACCGGCGGAATGTCGATCTCCGCCTTTTCCACGGCCTCTACTACTGCCGCATCACGCGTATTGGCATCCGCCATCGACATGCTTTGCTCGGTCAGGCGCTTTTTGATCTCTTCCCGCAGCTGCTCCATATTTTCCGCAGTTTCGCTGACCTCTTCAACAAAAGCCTGGTCCAGCTCAGGAACAACCTTTTTCTTGATGCTGTTCACGCGCACTTCGAATACGACCGGCTGGCCGGCGAGCGATTTTTCCTGGTATTCTTCCGGGAAGGTGACGTTGATCGACTTTTCCTCACCAGCTTTGCAGCCGACCAGCTGTTCTTCAAACCCGGGGATGAAGGAATGGCTGCCCAGCTCAAGCGGATAATTTTCCGCCGTGCCACCTTCAAAGGCCACGCCGTCTTTCATGCCTTTGAAATCGATGGTCACGGTATCGCCGTTCTGTGCTGCTGCGCCTTCTTCTGCATCGACCAGCTTGGCCAGGCGTTCGCGCTGATGTTCAAGATCATGGTCAATATCTTCCTCCGTCACTTCCACGATACGGCGGGTGACGGGCAGCTCGCGATATTGCCCCAACTTGACTTCGGGTTTGACGGTAATGATCGCCTTGAACCGCAGCGGTTCGCCGGCGGTCATGTTCAGCATTTCAATCTGCGGCCGGGCGCAGGGTTCCACGCCAGTCTCTTTCAGCCCGTCCAGATATGCCTTGGGCACGACCTCTTCGCAGGCCTCCTCCAGAATGGCTTCCATGCCTACATAGTTTTCCAGGATGGCGCGCGGCGCCTTGCCCTTACGGAATCCCGGGATGTTCACTTTCTGGGCCAGCCTTTTGCAGGCGAGTTTAATCGGCAGCTCCATTTCCTCCGCCGGGATCTCCACTTCCATTACCTTTTGGTATTTTTCCCCTTCACTAACCTGGAATTTCATGCGCTTCCTCCTAATATAATTATAGATGATTTACATTGCCAGATGGTTCCAATATTTAACTGCCGATAAGCCCAATTAGCCAATATTCTCTACAAGATGTAAAAATCCTTTTTTATTTTTCATTTTACTGAACAATATCCTGGATCAGTTTTCAGCTGATGAGATGAACCAGCGGCATAATGGTGATGCCGGCAAAGGTGGCGATCAGTGCAGCGCGTTTGTAGCCGTATTGCCTGGAGCTGGGAAGCAGCTCTTCAATGGCAATATAAAGCATGATGCCAGCCGCAATCGCGAAAACAATGCCCATGGTAAAATCATTAAGGAAGATGCGAAGCAGGGAAAACGCGATCAGGGCGCCGACCGGTTCGGCAATGCCGGCAAGGAAAGTATAAAATAAAGTCTTGCTTTTGCTATGGGTGGAAAAATAAATCGGCATGGCAACAGTGATGCCCTCTGGGATATTGTGGAGCGCGATGGCAAGCGCCACCGTGGTGCCGACGCCAGCGTTTTCATAATTGGCGATGAAGGTAGCCATACCTTCCGGCAGGTTATGAAGCCCGATGGCGATCATGGAAATGAAGCCGAGCCGGAACAGGTCGTGGTGTTCACCGCCTAGCGCATTGTTTTCCGCTTCATGCGGAACCAGTCTGTCGAGCAAGGCGGCCAGCAATACGCCGGTAACAAGAAAAACAACCGCCCAGACCAGCCCCATCTGTTCACCGCAGACCGCCGTGAAATAGGCTTCACTGTGCGGCCACAGATCATGAAAGGCGACGCAGATCATCACGCCGGCAGCCAGGCCGAGCGAAGCGGAAATCAGCCGTTCATTTTTGTCTTTGATGATATAGATGATGACCGCGCCAGCCAGCGTGGCCAATCCGGCCGCAGTTGAAATCAGCAACGCATGAAATACATTTTCCGTCCACATAGTGCTTCCTCTGCCTTTTGTCCTGCCATGACATATCGTTGCCATCTTCATCAGCATATACTGTTATTGCCTGCTTGTCAACATGATTTACCGTCCGGCGACCGGGTGCCGGCTTCTGTTGGGCAGAGATTCCCATACATGGATTGCTTTTTTCTCCACTGCATGATACAATAAAAACCGGCTTTATTGTGTCATGTCGGGTGGCTGGGGTAGGTTCTGTTTAGCGAAGTTTGTTTTGTGGGCGTGGCGATCATAATTGCTGCCACTGCCGTGAATGATGGCTTGAGAATTATATGGCCACAAATACAAATTTGACAGAGCAAATGGCAAGACAGCTGATTCGGCAAGAAGGGGTGATTTGCCCAAGCTGTGGAAAAGCGCAACTTCTGCCCAGAGATAAGCATAAACATCAAAATGTGGAATATAAATGTCCGCATTGCGGAGAGGTTTATCATCCCTGTAAATTGATATGAGCCGCGGTAAGGTTGAAAAGGATTTGACGTTCATTTCATCTCGGAAGATCCTCTTCAAGTAAAACAGAGAAAACAGAGAAAAAATAGCGGTCTTTGCCGCCAATATTTGCGGGCGTGGTGGAATGGCAGACACGATGGTCTTAGGAGCCATTGCTTCGGCGTGCAGGTTCAAGTCCTGTCGCTCGCACCAGCTCGTCGCAAACGGAGATATGTTTGCGGCGAGTTTTTTTATCGCAAGGTTTATTTGCGCGCCAGTCTTTTCATATTTTTGCGGCAGGGCATGTGCAGCCGGCTGATTGCGGTTCAATCTCAGCCGGGGCATGATTGCCCGCTGTTTTTTGTGGGCGGTTTTGGTTTCCGGCTTCAGCGATTAACCATCCGTCGAAAATCCAGGCAGCCAAAACCGATTTATCACCTTGAGCGCATGGGATGATCTTATGCTAAAGCCAGGTGAATGGAACGGTTTGGCTTTGTTTTTTGTGTAGCCGCAGAATGAGAGGTGGTTTTGCTTTGCGCAAGGGGATCTCTTGGGGCAAAAGAGGACGATTCCGTTACTGGTTTTAATAGCATTTTTGCTGCGGCGATGAAGCGGGCGCCTTTTGCGGCGGTGCGTTGAAGAAAATATGCTGACGGGGCTTGACAAAGTATAATCTGCATATATAATAAAAATTAGAATTATTCTAAAAATGGTTGACCTTGATGGCAAAATATGCGGAGAAAATTTTGGAAATTGTAGAATCCCGCTGCAGTCATCCGACTGCGGAAGAGATATTCTATGCGTTGCGGCGGGATTATCCCCGTGTGGTGCGGGCAACGGTTTACAATAATTTGCATCGCCTGTGTAAAGAACAGCGTATTGCTAAAGTTTCGCTGGCGGGCATGCCGGATCGTTATGATCGTATTGCCCGGCATGACCATCTGGTATGCCGGAAATGTGGACGTGTGGTGGATATTGAATTGCCCGATCTGACCAAACAGCTGGAAGAACAGGCAGGCCAGCCGCTTCTGTCCTATGATCTGAAGCTGTTTTACCTCTGTGAAGATTGCCGCCCGGCAGGCCGGCAAGCGGATGTTGTGGCAGTGGATTCTGCCGCTTCCGCTTCTTCCGGCGACATAGGTTGATTTATACGCGAGACTGCTTGCTGCGCTGCAGTTAAGAATGGCAGAATAATATGGTTAACCATGCCGTGTTGCCGTAGCACTGCATGGGGGCAAACGCGGCACGGTTGTTTTGCGCTATGGTTTGCCGGTGGATATTTCTGCGTCTGCCGCTACATGGCGGGGGTTGTTTTCATTTTATTTTTAATTATAGAAGGGGGCGGAGGATGAGGGATGAAGAGATGGGTATGTAGTATTTGTGGATATGTGTACGACGATGAGCAGGAGGGTATGCTTTTCCGCGATTTACCGGAAGACTGGGTATGCCCGTTGTGCGGTGCGGATAAAAGCGCCTTTTCGCCAGAGGCACAGCAGCCGGCCAAACCGCAGGTCACTTCAGCAACAGTGGTTGGGGAGATGAAGCAGCTGTCGGCCGGCGAGCTTTCCGCGGTTTGCTCCAGTCTTGCCCGGGGCTGCGAGAAGCAGTACCAGGAGCGTGAGGCTGCGCTTTTCCAGGAACTGGCCGATTTTTTCGCTGCCGCTGCACCAATGGCGCCGGAGAGCAGTTTGGATAAGCTGATTGATTTGATTGAAGCGGACCTGCAGACAGGCTATCCTGCTTTGCAGGGGGCAGCCAAGGCGGAATCTGACCGTGGTACGCAGCGGATCTGTGTCTGGGGCGAAAAGGTGACGCGTATCTTGGATTCGCTGCTGACCCGCTACCGCCGGGAAGGGGAGGCCTTTTTACAGGATACGCAGGTCTGGGTATGCACGGTTTGCGGTTTTCTGTATGTGGGCGATCAAGCGCCGCAGCTATGCCCGGTATGCAAGGTTCCCGCATGGAAATTTGAAAAAGTGGAAGGGAGGCGTTAAGGAATGAAACGGATCGCAGTAAGAAATTTACGTCTGTGCACGAAGGATTGCCTATGTCTGTATGTTTGCCCGAGCGGCGCTACGGATACGGAAAACAGCATCATTGATACCACAAAATGTATTGGCTGCGGCGTTTGTGCCGACGCCTGCCCGAGCGGCGCTATCTCCATGGTGCCGGTAGAGTATCCGCCGCAGCAGAAAAAGGCGGACGAGGTAGTTGCCTTGGCAAATGCATTGGCAAAGAGTAAGGCTACGCAGGAAAGCATTGCCCGCCAGCTGGCTGCGGAAGCGGAAAAGCCCGGACTTCTCCGCCTGTTGACAGCAGTGCAGAAATCCGTTCGCCTGGTCAACGAGGATTTGTTGCGGGAAGCAGGTTACATGTTGCCGCAGAGCGCCAATGCGCATCAACTGTTGAAGAGTTGGGTAGAAAACCCGCCTGCCGCAGATTTTCCGCTGGCGGCAGCAGAGGAATTGTTGGCACGGATTCCCTGCAATGAAAGTGAGCAGAAAGGAGAAACAAAGCCGATGACAAAATGGAAATGCACGGTTTGCGGTTATATCTACGAAGGGGATGAACTGCCAGAAGGGTTCACTTGTCCTGTGTGTAAACAGCCCGCTTCTGCATTTGTCAAGTTGGAGCAGGCTCCGGCTGCGGACAGCGGTAAATATGCTGGCACGCAGACGGAGAAGAATTTGCAGGCAGCCTTTGCCGGTGAATCGCAGGCGCGTAATAAATACACTTATTTTTCCTCGGTTGCGCAGAATGAGGGATATGAACAAATCGCTGCGCTGTTTTTGAAGACTGCAGAAAACGAAAAAGCGCATGCGAAGATGTGGTTTGAAGAATTGCATGGCGTGGGGGATACGGCAGAGAACCTGCTCCATGCAGCAGAAGGCGAAAATTACGAATGGACGGATATGTATGACGGCTTTGCTAAAACGGCTGAAGAAGAGGGATTTCCAGAGCTGGCCGCAAAATTCCGTCTGGTCGCAGCGATTGAAAAACGCCATGAAGAGCGTTACCGGGCGCTGTTGCATAATGTGGAAACTGCGCAGGTGTTTGCCAAAAGCGATGTCAAGATGTGGGAATGCCGCAATTGCGGGCATATTGTGATTGGCACTTCGGCGCCGGAGATCTGTCCGACCTGTCTTTATGCCAAAAGCTATTTTGAAGTTTACAGCGAAAACTATTGAGTGTTTCGTGGTGTTTTTAGCGGAGCAGCGGGATGGCATGGGAATGCCATCCCGCTGTTTGCTGTTTGCCGCCGCTGGCGAAGCCGGGACGGACAGAGGCGTTAAGCAACCGGTTGCCATTTGCGAGCCGCTCGCAGATGGCGGCAGGGGACTGCTAATGCCGGCTGGGCAAGGCGTTCTTCGATGGGATTTGCATTAGTTTTCTTCATCCGCCTTACCGGTTGAATCGCCGGCTGAACTGCGGGGCTGCTTTTCCGCTGGATCGGCCCCTGCCATCTCGTTCTGTGGCAGGCTATCTTCCGGCAGTTGTTCTACTGGCATTTCCCCCTGAGGCGGTTGCCAGCCGTCTGCTTCTTCCGGCCTTTTCCCCGGGCCGCCCATGCCGCCGGGCATACCACCAGTGTTCATGCTTCCCATCGCCAGGATATCGATGGCAGTGGCGTCGATCAGTGTTTCTGGCTCCTGTTCCTGCCCCTCTGCGGTCGCCGGGATCGTCTCTTCCAGCTGCCCGCTGATGCTTTCCGCACGCAGCAAGCAGAATTCCTTCAGCGTGGCGATACCGGCTTCAAATTCCTCCATGCTGCAGAACTTTGTCGGATCCTGTTCCACATAGGGCGAGATGAGTTCCTGCACGCTGTCGATCATCGTTGTGAAATAGCCGCTTTCGAAATAGGTGTCGATAAATTCAGCGAAATACTGATGGTAAAGCGAGGTATAGGCATCGTCGGCAAAGATCCAGGCCAGCATCGGGCGGGAATCCACCGTGCCGCCGGAAACCGGTGTATCGATCGGGTAGTTGGCCAGCGCAGTCGCATCCTGCGCCCCCAGGAAACCGCCGAAAGCGAGGTTATAATCCCAAGGGATCATCGAAAGCTGGCCGTCCTGCTCATAAAGATAGTAGTTGTGGATCATCAAACCGGTATAGCTGTCGAAATTACAGACAAAGTTGTGCACCACAAAGTAGCGGATCACCGATTCGACGTCTACGACTTCAGCGATATTCTCTTCCGCGTTCAGTTGCTGCAGCGAATCGATCAGCCGGTCTTTATCCGCATCGTTGATCTTGGTTTTGGCGTTGTCGAAAATATTTGCATAGCTGCTGTATTCGTCATCCGTATAGATCAGCGAAACATCGCTGTTGTCCGTCATCGCCCCTCTGCCTGCCGTGCCGGCCATATCCATTGGCGGTTGCCTGGATTCTCCTTCCGCCTGCATAGGTGGGGCCTCCCAGTCGGCCGGAGGCTCTGCCACCGGATTTTCATCTGCTTCGGGGCGGGAGATATCTGTTTGCGGAGCTGTCGCTTGATCATACCAGCGGCCTTCCTTCGCTTCTGTTCCGTCACCTTCCTGCCACTCTTCCATCTGGAATCCGCCGCCATTGCCCCGGCCTCCGCCCATACTTTGGCTGTCGGGTTTATACAGTTCGCCATAGTCGCGGCCGAAATTGCGCATGAGGAAGGATTCCTCCACCCCTTCTACTGCCAGGTACAGCCCCCAGTCTTCGCCATTTACTGTAATATAGGTATAGCTGCATAGCGGTGCAGCCACGCCGAAGTATCCCATCATCTGGTAGGTGAGATAATCCTTCATATAGGTGTTATCCTGGATAATATTGTTCAGGTTCAGTTTATCCAGCCCATGATAGCTGATGGCATTATCATAATGATCAAATTCAATTTTGAAGCTGTAGCGGTTGTTTCCATAAGCAGCCACCTGGGTCAGCGAGGTGTTTCCTTTGGCGCGGATCGCCACATTTTCATAGGTTTCACCATCGATCACGACTGAACAGAGGACATATTCTTCATCCGTACAGGTGGCGAGAAATTCTTCCCAGTCCTCCATCACAATATCGATCGTATGCACGGCCGAGGTATCAAACAGACGGCTTTCATAGCCCAGCTCTCTGGAGGCTGCCTGTACGCCAAAGCTTTCCGCATGGATGAATGCGACCGTCAGCAGCAAGGCGAAAACAACGACAATGCCACAGATCTTATCGATGTTTTTATGCGTTGACATGGCGGGTCTCCTTTATCCCATATAATCGCCGTTATAACTAACCAGCACCGCGCTGTTTACGCCCTCCATTTCCGCGAGAATATTGATAAAATCCGTATCTGCATTTTTCATGCGGATCTCCAGATTCAGTTCGATCGCCCCTTGCCGCGCGGTTTTGCTTTTCACGACCATGCGCTGTACCTGTTTTTGCAGGAAGGAGAGCGCAGCCTGCTCGCTTTGATGATCCCGGCAGCTGATGACCGCAATGTAGGGCGAGATATGCGCTTTTTTATTGACGAACAGGAGCAGGAAAATGCCGATTGCCAGGCTGCCGAACATGGCAAGCGGGATCATGCCGGCTGCCAGTACGATGCCGACTGCGATCGACCAGAAGAGAAAAGCGATATCCAGCGGTTCTTTGATCGCAGCGCGGAAGCGGACGATGGAAAGCGCGCCGACCATGCCGAGCGAAAGTATAACATTGGATGTGACCGCCAGCATGACCAGGGTTGTGATCATGCTCAGCGCCACGAGCGTGACGCCGAAGCTGGAAGAGTACATCACGCCGGCAAAAGTCTTTTTGTAGATCAGGAAGATGAACATGCCGATGGCAAAAGCCAGTAGCAGGGCAAGCGCCATATCGAGCAGTGAGATGCTGTTGATGCTCTCCAGAAAACTGGATTTGAAAATATCCTGAAATGTCATCGCGGTATTCTCCTTATTGTGGAATGATCAGCCGTAAATGCGGCAGGCGGCATATTTGGAAAAAGCGGTGGTTCTTACACCTGGGGTCTGTACGATATCGCGGATCACAGCAGGCAGGAATTCATCCCATTTGACCTCCAGGATGATGGGCATATCCCGCACGGGAATGGTCAGGCTGTCAGGGTCCAGAAAATCGAGACAGGAGAGTGCGGTACGGATATGATGGTCCAGCGTGACCCGGACGTTCCCTGGTGGATAGATGAAGGGTTCCCGCGTATAGTCCACGATGGTCTTAGGCCGCAGTCCCTGTATGGTCATTTTGCGGTACAATTCCTGCAGCAATGGATTTTCCGCATTGGCCAGGGTCTGCAGATCGCCGCAGGCGGCGGCCTGCGCCTCGCTGGTTGTCAGGCATGTTTGCGATTTGCTGCACAGCCCGTTGATTTTGCTTTTCTTTTCCAGGAGGATCCGCGAAATGTCCTGGCCGTAGTAGCGGATGCGGAATTTTTCCCGACAGTTTACGCTGTCGATTTTTTCGCGCAGCGCCTTGTCCGCCAGGTTGTCGAAATACAGGCTGCGGACCTGATAGCTTCCATCTGCAGCGTGGTGGTCGCGCAGCATCACGGCTGATAGTCTGGCGCGCAGTGCAAGCAGATCTGCCGGACCGATGAGATGCTTCCATTCATGGCGAAAGTGCATCTTATTGCCCCCCCTTTTTCTTTCTGGGAAAAAGTATATCCGGCAAACCTTAGTTGGAGCTTAGAAAAAAACGGGGCGCCGCGAAAAGTGCGTGACGCCCCGCTGAAATTCATGTGTTTTAGAAGATTACGGTAAAGCGGATTGCATTCGTTCCGAGATAAGCCGCATGAATGTGGCCCCTGTTGGCGCTGGCAATGGCGCTGGCAATGGACAGCCCGATGCCATAGCCACCATTTTTCTGCGTGCGCGCAGCATCCGCCCGGTAGAAGCGGTCGAACAGCTTGTCCGGCGGCGCATCCGGCAGCTCGCGGCAGCTGTTGGCGATTTGTAGCAGAACCTGCCGGCCTTCTTTTTGCAGCTTGACCCGGATCCAGCCCTGTTCATCCGTGTATTTCACCGCATTGTCCAGCAGTACGGAGATCAGTTGCTCGATCTGTCCTGAATCTGCCCGTAAGCAGATATCCGGCTGGATCTGCGTTTCTAGGGCGATCTGTTTTTCCTCCATCGGCTGCATAAAGCCCTGCAGAAGATCAGACAGCAGGCGGCTAAGGGAGAATTCCGTTGTCTTGGTATGCAGAGCGCCCTCTTCCATCCGCGCAAGCCAGAGCAGACGTTCCATCAGTCCGGTTAGCCTTGCCGTCTGCTGTTTGATATTCCTGCTCCAGCGATTTTCCCCGCCATAGAGTTCCATCGCCTCGGTATTGGAACGAATGATGGCGAGCGGTGTTTTGATCTCATGTCCGGCATTGGTCACGAACTGTTTCTGCTTTTCCAGGCTTTCCGCGATCGGCCGGATCGCCCGCTGGGAAAGCAGGATCACCAAACCCAGCATCAGCCCCCAGCAGACCAGGCCGGCGCTGGCAGAGAGGAGCAAAATGCGCAGATAGGAAAATATTTCTTCCGAGATATCCAAAAAAACTGCGCAGGTGATCGTCTGACTGCTATCGCTGCGCAACAGATAACGGAAGTTGCCGCTTTGTCCGCCGGCTGCGCCATTTTCATAGGCTGCCCGTGCAAGTGCCTCGGCCTGCTGTTCGCTTACGGAAGAGATGCGGCTGGTATCCGTCTGGATAACCGTTCCTTCGGTGGAAAAGAGCACGATAAAAAAGTTGGAGGAGAGGAGCATATCATGATCGTTTTTTGGTGCTTGGGTAAAAATGCGCGGCGGCAGGTCGCGTGGCGCCTGCGGTAGCCCTTCCTGGCCAACAGCTTGTCCGGCGATCATTTGCAATGTATGGTCGATTACCTTTCCGCCCAGGATGATGTTTGCCAAATTGATCGCGCCCAGCAGGAGCAGGAGCAGTGCCGTAATGGCAATCATCGCCGTAACGACAAATTTTTTCTGCAGGGTGCGGATCATCTCTCTACCTCCAAGCGGTAGCCGATATTACGTTTCATGGCGATCGTGACGTCCGCATCCAGCGCGGAAAGACGTTTCCGCAGGTAGGAGATGTAAACCCAGACTGTGCCCAGCTCAGCCTCCGTATCATAACCCCATGCCCGGGTCAGCAGATCCTCGGAGGAGAGAAAGATGCCTTGGTTCAGCATCAGCAGCTCCATCAGCTGATATTCCAGTTTTGGCAGGGTAAATGCGTTTTTCCCGTTGGAAAGGATATAGGTCTGCTGGTTAAGCGAGATATTGCCGCAGGTGAGGATATTCGGAGTGAATTCTTCGCGGCGGCGCAGCAAGGCGCGTACCCGTGCCAGCAGAAGCTCCATCGGGAACGGCTTGGGCAGATAATCATCCGCCCCCAGATCCAGGCCATGGATCTGGTCTTCTGTCCCTGTTTTGGCCGTAAGCAGCAGAATGGGCGTGCGGCAGCCGGTGCTGCGCAGCCGGCGCAGTACTTCCAACCCATCCAGCTTTGGCATCATGATATCGAGGATGATACCGTCGTATTGCCCAGCCAGAGCATAGGCTAGCGCTTCTTCGCCATCATATACCGCATCTACAATATATTTGTGATAGGTGAGGATATCCACCACCGCTTCGGACATACTGACCTCATCCTCAGCATAAAGCAGGCGCATGCACCAAGCCCCTCCTTGCCGCAAACTGTATGCCGGCTGTGACCGGTATATTTCTGATAGCATAATTATAACGGAATTTTCCTTTTCTGTCAGCAGCTGTTTCAGGCGTTCCGCCGCCTGCCGTCGCTTTGCTGTTGGCTTGTGCCCCCGGGCGCAGCCTGGCGGACAGCAGGCTGGAAATCCGGCTTGGGTTATGGTATAGTAAAAACAATACCGCAGAAGCGGAATACTGCTCTGTTCGGAGAAAAAGATGAGCGCTGAGATTTTGATTGTAGATGATGAACCGGAGATCGCCGACCTGGTGGAGACCTACCTGAAAAACGAGGGATATTGCGTCCACAAGTTCGGTATGGCCAAAGAGGCGCTGGCTTATGCCGGCGACCAGAAACTGGACCTGGCTATTCTGGATGTGATGCTGCCGGATATGGATGGCTTTACGCTGTGCCAAAAGCTGCGCGAGCAGTATCTTTTTCCCATCCTGATGTTGACGGCCAGGGTAGAGGATATGGATAAGATTACCGGGCTAACGCTGGGGGCGGATGATTACATGACCAAGCCGTTCAACCCGTTGGAGCTGGTGGCGCGGGTGAAGACACAGCTGCGGCGCTATACGCGTTACAATCCAGGCGCTGGCGGCGGCCCGACAACAGAATATGATATTCGTGGGTTGCAGATTTCCCGCCTAACCCATAAATGTGTGCTGTTCGGGGAGGAACTGTCTCTGACGCCGCTCGAATTTGCCATTCTTTGGCATCTGTGTAGCCATCAGGGACAGGTGGTCTCCAGTGAAGCGCTGTTTGAAGCGGTATGGGGAGAAAAGTATCTGGACAGCAACAATACGGTGATGAGCCATATCGCCCGGCTGCGCGAAAAGATGCATGAGCCAAGCCGGAAACCACGTTTCATCAAGACGGTCTGGGGGGTGGGATATACCATTGAATGATCGGACGCAGGATGAGATGCGCAGTCTGCGCAGCAGGCAGGCTGCGCGGCGTAGATGGGGGATTTACCTGCTGGTTTTAGTTTCCTGGGCAGCGGTGGTTGGAATCTTTACTCTGCTGGGGATAACGATCTGTTCTTCATTGGTTTTCCAGCCGGGTTTTCTATACGCGCTGCTCAATTTTATCGCGGAATATTTGCTGCTGGTTGTGATCGTCTCCGTTTTGGCTGGCTGGGTGGTGATTAGCTATTATTTCATCGCCCGCCCGGTGCGCGATCTGGAATTGTTGTTGTTGGGTGCAGAGGAGCTGGTGCACGCCAGCGAATCGCCTATTCGTTTGCCGGATACCCTGAAGGGCGCTGAGGACCAGCTGAACCTGCTCCGTGAGCGCGCGTTGCGCGACGCATATGCCACGCGTGAGGCGGAACAGCGCAAAAATGATTTGGTGGTCTATCTGGCGCATGATCTGAAAACCCCGCTGACCAGTATCATTGGCTATTTGACACTGTTGCGGGATGAGCCGGATCTGTCGCCGGCACAGCGGGCGCGTTATACCGGGGTGGCGCTGGAAAAGGCGGAGCGGCTGGAGGATCTGGTCAACGAGTTTTTTGATATCACCCGTTTCCGCCTTTCCCATTTGGAGCTGGAACGGCGGAAGGTAGATCTAAAACGCATGTTGGAGCAGGTTTGCAGTGAATTCGAACCGGTTCTGCAGGAAAAGGGGATGCATTGCGCGCTTTCCCTGCCGCCGCACTTGTTTGCGGTCTGCGATGCGGATAAGTTGGCGCGTGTATTCGATAATCTGCTGAACAATGCCTGCCATTATGGATATCCGGGGGCTACCATTCACGTGGCAGGACAGGAGGAGGAGGGGATGATCGTGCTTACCTTCCGTAATGCCGGGCCGACGATCCCAGCGGATAAGCTGGAGCGCATGTTTGAACAGTTTTTCCGGTTGGATCCTTCACGGGGCAGCGGCACTGGCAATGCGGGACTGGGTTTAGCGATCGCCAAGGAGATCGTAGAGGCGCATGGTGGGACGATTCGTGCGCAGAGCGCAGACGAAGAGGTGACTTTCACCGTTACGCTGCCTGCACCGGCTCAGGCGTAAGAAAATCACAAGATTTTCCCAACACTTTTGTAGGAAGCGCGAAAGAAAAAATAAAAGGAAAAGACGCCTTGTTTTGATACGATTTTCGTATCAAGCAAGGCGTTTTGTTTTGCCTTAGGGAGGTCTTGACATGAAAACGATTCTCGTTCTCTTTGGCGGTTGTTCGACAGAATATGGGATTTCCCTGCAATCTGCGCATGCAGTGCTGACGCATATGGATCGGACGAAATACCGTCCGTTGGCAATCGGCATTACCCGTCATGGGCAATGGTTTTATTATCAGGGCGATGCGGCGCGGCTGATTGACGGAAGTTGGCAAGAAAATGGATGCATCCCCTGTACGCTGCGGCTGGACCGCAATGCCGGGCAGGTCTTACTTTTGGATGGCTCTGGCCGGCGTCTGGGCTTTGATGCAGCTTTTCCTTTGCTGCATGGCAAAAATGGCGAAGACGGTACGCTGCAGGGCCTGCTGGAGCTGGCGGGCATTCCGTTGATCGGCTGCGGCACCCTGTCCAGCGCACTCTGCATGGATAAAGACCGCGCGCATCAGTTGGTTTCGCTGGCCGGGATCAGCGTGCCGCATAGTGCGCTTTTTCGTTATGGCGCAGCACCGGCTGCGATCTCTGCCGCCGCCTTGCGGCTGGGCTATCCACTGTTCGTCAAACCGGTACGCGCTGGCTCTTCCTTTGGCATCAGCCGGGTCGAACAGCCGGAAGAACTGGCCGGGGCGGTGGCGGAAGCTTTTGTCCATGACAGGGAGGTTCTGCTGGAGGAAGCGATCCCTGGTTTTGAGGTAGGCTGCGCGATTCTCGGCGACCAGGAGTTGATCGCCGGGGTCGTGGATGAGATTGAGCTGTCGCAGGGATTCTTTGATTATGAAGAAAAATATACGCTAAAAAGCTCTGCTATCCATTGTCCGGCGCGCATCCCGGCAGAAAAGGCAGCGGAGATCCAGACTGCGGCCAAAACGATCTATCGTGCCTTAGATTGCCGCTGTTTTGCGCGGGTGGACATGTTCCTTACGCCACAGGGTAAGATCGTTTTCAACGAGGTGAATACCATTCCCGGTTTCACCGCGCACAGCCGCTATCCCAACATGATGAAAGGGGTGGGACTGGATCTGCCGGTTTTGATCAGCCGTATCATCGAAACGGGGGTGGCGGCATGCAAACGCTGATTCTGCGGCGGGAACAAGTTTCTGCCGGGCCGCTGATTTTGGTGGATGCTGCGCATCCATGGCATTGCGGTCTGACGCCGGATCTGCTGGCGCCAGATCCCCGCTGGCCGGATATTCTGTTGGAACGGCGGGCTGCTGGATTGTTGGCCGCCTGTATCGAAGCAGCCGGCGGCAGGGATGGCATCATCCCGGTCTCTGGCTGGCGCAGCCGTGCGCAGCAGCAGGAGATCTGGGACGATACGATGGCCAGGGAAGGGGAGGCTTTCACCCGCGATTATGTTGCACGGCCCGGTTGCAGCGAGCATGAGACCGGGCTGGCGATCGATCTAGCCGCAGCCGCGGCGCGGATCGATTTTATCCGGCCTGATTTTCCGGATGTAGGCGTTTGCGCTGCTTTTCGCCGCTTGGCGGCACGCTATGGTTTTATACAGCGCTATACACAGCATAAGCAGGCCTGTACCGGTATTGCGGCAGAGCCTTGGCATTTTCGCTATGTGGGTGCTCCCCATGCCCTGCTGATGCAAAAATATGACTTATGCCTAGAAGAATACAGCGAGTTTATCCGGCAGCAGCCGCGCTGCTGTCAGCTGAACGGGAGAAGACGGGCGGAGATTCATTATCTGCCCTGCCCAGGGGAAACGGTGACAGTGGAGATGCCGGATGGCTGCTGTCAGCTTTCCGGCGACAACCAGCAGGGTTTCCTGCTGACGGTCTGGAGGGATCTGCGGTGAAAGGCGGGCAAAAGCTCCCTGCTTTGGATGGTTTCCGCCTGGTGGCTGCTTTTTTGGTGGTCTGCATCCATACTTCTCCGTTTGCCTCCTGGACGGAGCTGGGGGATTTCTGGTTAACCCGTGTGCTGGCGCGGGTAGCAGTGCCTTTTTTCTTCATGACCAGCGGATACTTCCTGGCATGTTCCGGTTGGCGTGGGTTTGGCCGGACGATGAAGAAGCTGCTCTTGCTCTATGGCTGCGCAATTTTGCTCTATTTGCCGCTCAACTGGTATAATGGTGGCCTTACGCCGCTGCAATGGCTGCAGAAACTGTTGGTGGATGGTACGTTTTACCATCTCTGGTATTTCCCGGCAGTGCTGCTTGGCCTGCTGATCGCCCGGCAGACGGCGCGGCTGGGGATGCCTGCGGCATTGATCTTGGCCGCCCTGCTTTATCTGGTTGGCCTGGCAGGTGACAGCTATTATGGTCTGGCGGCCCGTATTCCTGTTTTTGCCGCAGGCTATGATAAGCTCTTTGCAATATCGTCTTACACGCGAAATGGTCTTTTTTTCGCACCGCTGTTCATTTTGATGGGGGCGGCCGGCTATCGGCTGCGACCACGGATGGCTATGGTTGGGCTTCTTCTTACGCTGACATTGATGAGCGTGGAGGGATTCGTGCTGCATGCCGGGATGATACAACGGCATGACAGCATGTACATTTTTTTGCCCTTGGTCATGCTCTGCCTGTTTTCCCTGTTGCTGACAGCAGATGGCTGCCGCCGGCGGGATTTTCAGGAAATCTCGCTGCTGGTTTATTTGTTGCACCCCTGGTGCATCGTTTTGGTACGTGGTGCGGCCAAGCTGCTCGGGCTGGAAGCGATACTGATATACAACAGTCTGGGCCATTTTGCCGCCGTGCTGCTTGGCAGCATATGCGCGGCATTCGTGCTGGAGCGATTGCGGCCGGCGCGGCCTGAGCCACATGCCCGGGCCTGGCGGGAAACGGATCTTGCCGCAGTGGTTGCTAATGCAAAAACGTTGCAGGCTGCACTGGCCCCAGGCTGCCGGCTGATGGCGGTGGTAAAAGCGGATGCCTATGGCCACGGCGCACTAGCGGTGGCTCGCGCTTTGCGCCGCCGGGCCGGCATCCGGGCGTTTGCCGTTAGCTGCCTGCAGGAGGGGGTTGCATTGCGGCGGCATGGCGTGCGCGGTACGATCCTGATTCTGGGTTATACCCCACCGGATCAGGCACGGCAGCTGTTTTGTTGGCGGCTGACGCAGGCGGTGGTCGATGAAGCGCATGGCGCGGCGCTTGCCGCCAGAGGGTGGCCGCTGCATGTGCACGTGGCACTGGATACCGGCATGCACCGCTTAGGCGTACCGGCTGAGGATACGGCTGCGATTGCGCGTCTTTTCACTCTGCCCTGCCTGCGGATCGACGGGGTGTTTTCTCATCTTTGCGTGGCAGATAGCAGGGAACAGTCGGATATTGCCTACACACAGGGGCAGCTGGAAGCATTTTATGCTGCGCTCCGCGCGTTGCGCGCCAGCGGCCATGAACCGGGTACGGTTCATATCCAGGCCAGCTATGGTATCTGGAACCTGCAGCCGCAGCCCTGCGGTTTTGCACGGGCAGGCATAGCGCTTTACGGTGTGCGCAGCAATCCGGCGCCGGTAGAGCACCCCCTGCCGCTGCAGCCTGTGCTTGCCTTGCGTGCACGGATAGCTGCGGTGCGCGATGTCCGTGCCGGAGATGCGGCTGGTTATGGCCTGGCCTTTTGCCCGCAGCGTGACAGCCGCCTGGCAGTGATTAGCGTTGGCTATGGCGACGGTCTGCCGCGTGAGCTGCCGCAGAAAGGCGGGCAGGTGCTGATCTGCGGGCAACGCTGCCCGATGGTAGGCTGGCTTTGTATGGATCAGCTGTTGGCAGATGTGACTGATTTGCCGCAGGTGGCAGCGGGAGATGTCGCGACCCTGATCGGCCGTGACGGCATGGCGGAATTATCCGCGGAGGAGATCGCCGCCTGCTGTGGTATGCTCACCAATGAACTGCTTTCCCAGCTGAGCGCTCGCTTGCCGGTGATTCCGGTTGGAAACAGGCGGACAATCCACACCGATCATGGGGAAGCAAAAACCGTAGCCGCTTCCGGCGCTGGCTTCTGATGATCAGCGGATTTCAAATCATATTTCAGCGAAAAGCAGAATTGGAGAAAGCAGAACAGGACGACAGAAGATGCTGCCGTCCTGTTTGCGCCTGTCAGACTGTAGGATTTAGAGCCTGCCCGTCCAGGCGAGCAGATTGTAGAGATTAAGGATGACGATCAGGCAGCCGATCAGCACCATCAACGGGCGCAACGGTAGCTTTTTGCAAAGACTGGCAGCAAGCGGTGCCGCGAGCATGCCGCCGATCAGCAGACCGCCGATGATATAGAGATATTGTGTGAATTCGACCATCAGCACGGCAAAAGCGGTGGTCTGCGCCACGGTGACGAGAAACTCCGCCATATTTACCGTACCAATGGTCTTTTTGACATCATGACCGGTTGCAACCATTGTCGAAGTGACGACCGGCCCCCAGCCTCCGCCACCGACTGCATCAAGGAAACCGCCGCAAAAACCGAGCGGGTAGACATAAGCGCCTGCCTGCCGGGGTCGGGGTTGCCGCTGCCGCAATGCTTTGACCAGGATGATGATGCCCATCACGACCAGATAAACGTCGATCAACGGTTCCAGTGTATCACCAATATTCGTCAGCAGCCAGGCGCCGAACACGCCGCCAAGCGCGCCGGGTAACATCAGCCGCAACAGCAGGCGGCGGTCAACATTGCGCAGCTTCCAATGCGAGATACCGGAGATCAGGCTGATCGGGATTTCAGCGCAATGCACGACCGCGCTGGCCACAGCCGGCGGTAATCCGGCTGCTGCGCGCAGGAAACTACGGCAGCTGACACCGTAGGCCATACCCATCGTACCATCGATCATCTGCGCAGCAAAGCCGATCAAAATATAAAGGAAAAATTCCATTTTTCCGCTCCGTCAGATGACAGACACGTTTAATCCGCAATCTGTCGCAGGATTGTGCTGAACAATGCTTCGGCGCATTCCTCTTCGCTCCATTTTTCTGTATCCAGCAGCAGATCGGGATTTTCCGGCGCTTCATAGCCGGAATCGATGCCGGTAAAGGAACGCAGGTTTCCGGCCAGCGCCTTTTTATAGAGTTGCTTGGGGTCTCGTTTGATGCAGGTTTCCAGCTCTGCCCGCACATAAACTTCCAGGAAGGGGCCGCGGCTGATGCGGCGCGCCTCCGCGCGGCTGCTGCGGAACGGCGAAATCAGAGTGACCAGCGTGACCAGACCGGCATCCTGGAAAAGGCGGGCGATCTCCGCTGTGCGGCGGATATTTTCGCTGCGGTCGGCATCGGAAAAGCCGAGATCTGCATTCACTCCGCGCCGCAGTTTATCTCCATCCAGCACGTAGCAGGAAATGCCCTGTTCGATCAGGCGGCGCTCGACCAGCTCGGCAATGGTGCTTTTGCCGCTGCCGGAAAGCCCGGTCATCCAGACGACCAGTCCGCGATGGCCCAACATACGCTCGCGCATCTCTGCGGATACGCCGCTACCGGACCAACGGATATTGCGCGTATCGTAGTCATAGGCAGCCAGTCCTTCAGTAATGATGCCGCCGCCGGAGATCTCATAATCATCCACAATGACAAAGCGGTTGAGACAATCCGCGCCGCCCGGCAGTTCGAAGGCGATGGGATGTTCCAGGCTGAGCACGCATTCCGCGACCTCGTTGCGTTCGACATACTGGCGGTCAAAACAGGAAAGGTCAGATGCATTGACCACGCGCTCTACCTTTTCCAGGTTCATCTCCACTTTTGCCGTACCGCATTTGAGCAGGTAGGTGCGCCCTGTTTGCAACCGCCGTTTTCCCAACCAGAACAGATTGCAGCGCAGGCGCACGCCGACCTGCGGCAGCGGGTCATTTTCACGGCAGGCCACTTCGCCGCGCTTGACATAGATCTGTTCCTGCATGGTGAAACCGGCGGCCTCACCCGCGCCGAAACTCTGCTGTGTTGTCTGGGGAAAACGTTCTAATGTTTTAACCGTCGTCTTTTTCCCGGAGGGGAGGAAGATGAGTGCGTCGCCGGCTGCCAGTTCACCGGTCTCCACCTGCCCGGCAACGATACGGCGATGATCCTCGTTGGCAGTGAATTTATATACGCCCTGTACCAGCATGCGCAGCGGCAGATGATGCGGCGGGGCGGTCGCGGTAAAGGCATCCAGCTGCTCCAGCACGGTCAGACCGCGATACCAGGGCATCTGTGCGGAATGAACCGCGATATTATCGCCGGCAAAACCAGAAACCGGCAGAAAAGCCTGCGGCCGGATATCGATCTTGGCCAGGAAGCGCTCGTATTCGCGGCGGATATCGCGGAATACGGCTTCGCTGTAATCAACGAGATCCATTTTGTTGACCAGCACCGCTACCTGACGGATGCCGAGCATGGAGAGGAAGTAACCATGCCTGCGGGTGTTTTCCTCCACGCCGCGTGCTGCGTCAATCACCAGTAGCGCCGCATCTGCGCGGGAAGCGCCGGTCACCATATTTTTAAGGAATTCGATATGACCGGGCGCATCCAGGATGATGTAATGCCGCTTTTCCGTATGGAAAAAGCAGCGCGCGGTATCGATCGTAATCCCCTGCGCCTGTTCATTTTTTAGCGCGTCGAGCAAAAAGGCGTATTCAAAGGGTTTGCTGTTGCGGCGGCAGTTTTCCCGTACTGCGTCAAGTTTGCCTTCCGGCAGGCTATGGCTGTCCGCCAGCAGACGTCCGATCACCGTGCTTTTGCCATGATCAACATGGCCGACGGTGACGATATTCATCGTTTCCTGCATCGTATCCCTCCCGGCGCTTACATATATCCGGCGCGGCGCAACGTCTCCAATCCGCCGCCGTCTTCCTTATCCTGAGCGCGGCCACTGCGTTCGGCGATATTGCGCAGCTGGCCGGAACGAAGTTCTTCAATGATATCATGCGGATTTTTGGCCGTAGAAGCGATCGGCCCGGTGCAGGGCGCGCAGCCGAGCGATCGGTAACGCTTGCCGTCTCCCTGGTCATAATAGAGCGAGACGGTAGGGATATGTTCACGTTCGATGTATTCCCAGATGTTCAATTCCGTCCAGTCGAGCAGTGGATGGATGCGGACATGCGTATGCGGCGCAAAATCTGTTTTGAACTGGTTCCAGAATTCCGGCGGCTGGTCGTCGATATCCCAGTCATTGTTCCGGTCACGCGCTGAAAAGTAGCGTTCCTTAGAGCGCGAGCCCTCTTCATCCGAACGTACGCCGACGATGACGCCGGTATAAGCCTGCCGGTTTTCATCCGGCTCGTATGTTCCGGTTTGCAGGTTCAGCCGCCAGCGCGGCCATTTCCCGTTCAGGGTATTGGTCAGCGCCTCTGTTTTGAGCAGGCGGCAGCACTCCACGCGGCTGACTGCGCCGTTGGGAAAGGTTTGGCCGGCTGCCAGCGCATCACGGTTTTCGCCGTAGATCATATACAGCCCGTATTCCCGGGCCAGCCGGTCGCGGTAGGTAATCATTTCCGGGATTTTGTAATGCGTATCGATATGGACCAGAGGGAAAGGCACATGGCCGAAAAACGCCTTGCGCGCGAGATGGAGCAATACCGTGCTGTCCTTGCCGATCGACCAGAGCATGCAAAGATCGTGGAAGGCGTGGTAGGCCTCGCGGATGATATAAATGCTTTTATTTTCCAGACGGTCCAAATGATCCTGGCTGCCGCTCACGCTGACACCTCCTGACGGGGATAATGATATCGGTCATAGAAAAAGCCCAGTTCACGTTCTACCTTTGCCCGCAGTCGTTGGTCCGGCTTGAAGCGGTTGCGTTGATAGCCGGCCTGCGCGGAAACATATGCTTCAAATCGAGGTTTTGCTGCTTCAAAGCCGGGCAGGCCAAGCTGTTCGTAGATTTCCGCCAGTCCGGCGACCGGGTCGCGAATCAGATCCTCATAACGCACTTCGATCACGTCACCGGCTGGCATTTGCTCCAGATCGCGGAAATACTGGGCATGCATCTGGCGGAAAATATCGATCACCGTATCTTCGACCAGCTCCGGCGGCGGCGCAGGCTGCAGCGCCATTCGATTGAACATCTTGTTGAACATGTGGATCGTCGAGACGATCACCGCATAAGGTTCGCGGTAAAGATAGATGAATTTGCTGCCCGGGTATTCGGCATGCAGTGCCGCCATGCGACAGGTGTTGTCCGGTGTTTTCAGCATCAGCCGCTTTCCTTGATTGACCAGGGTAAGCTTTTGCAATACATGACGGTAGATCCTCAGCCAGCGTCTCCTGCGTGCCGGCGGCATCTCTTCGATGAAAGCAGCGCGGCGGTAGTCCGCAGCCAGCCGGGGAAAGGCAAGCATATGCACGATGCACATCGTGGAGATAGAGCCCATCGCATAATTTTCTTCGATCGGTAAATCCACCTGATAATCCAGATTGTCCATCGGCCTGGCGTCCCGCAGCAGGATGCGCTGCACTGCGGTCAGAAGTGGCCGCAGGAGCAGGCAGTTGTTAAAGGAAAGTACGCTGACAGGATCTGCCCAGCCAAATTGCGTGTCTCGGCTAAGAATATTTTGCAGAAAGGTTGTGCCGCTACGCCAGTGCCCCAGCACGAACAGCGGTCCTTGCCTGACCTTAGACCGGCGGATGGGGATGGCGAAAATCAGCTTCTCCAAAAGGGCAAATGGCAATAGAACCAGGGCGGCAAGCGTGATATATAACGCTTGTGGAAGATAACGGACGGAGAGGCGAAAGCGATTTTGGAACAACAGGTGCAGCCAGTTGTCAAATCGGCAGCCAAGCAGATAATGCGCGCTATTGAACATGGGAACCTCTTCGGTTATGGATTTTTGGAAGCAACGGGATATCAGACAGGTAATGGCAAATAAAACTGCATTGTAAATCAGAATAAAACTAGGCTGTGAACTGATCATGAACAGAACCGCTGCTGTAAAAATTTTTGCACTGCCCCTAGCTCTGTTGTATAATGAAATAAATTTGGAACTGCTGTTTGTGCTTTTGGGCGCAGCGTTTCTGGCGGAGGAAACTGGCGATGGCAAATATCCTCGTGGTGGAAGATAATCTGGATCTGGCGGAGTTGATGGCGATTCATTTGCGCCGGGCCGGCTATACCCCGCTGCTGGCGGACAGTGCCGCTGCCGCTCTGGCTGCCTTGGAGCGTGGGCCGGTGCATCTGATCATCGCGGATGTGATGCTGCCGGGGGCAGACGGGTTTTCTCTTGTGCGCGAATTGCGCGAAGCGGGAGATGAAACGCCGGTATTGATGGCAACAGCCCGTGAAACCTTGGATGACAAGCGGCAGGGGTTTCATGCCGGTGCGGACGACTATATGGTCAAACCGATCGATTTTGAGGAGATGCTGCTGCGTGTAGAGGCGTTGCTGCGGCGCGACCGGATCAAACATGCCAATGTGCTTCATGTGCGGGAGAGCATACTCAATGGCGACAGCCTGTGCGTTACGTTCCGTACGGCAGAGGGTATGCGTCAGTTCTGTCTGCCGCAGAAAGAGTTTTTTGTGCTGTTTCTGCTGCTTTCCAACCCAGGCCGCATTTTTACCCGCCAGACGTTGATGGATGAGGTATGGGGCTATGATAGCGAAAGCGACCCACGCACGGTAGATGTGCATATTAAACGCTTGCGGGAAAAGTTTGCCGCAGCTTTGGATTTTGAGATCGTGACTGTGCGCGGTCTCGGCTATAAGGCGGTGATCCGATGATGCGTTATCTGCGCAAGCGTTATCTTGCGCTGTTTGTGCTGGTCGTCATGATCTCTTCGGCTTCTTCTTTTCTGATTACGGTCGGCGTGGGGGAATATCTTGCCAGTCATGCTGCAGACCAGGAGGTGCGGCGTATCACGGCCGTCGCATTGCGTGAACTGTTGACGCCGTTGTTCGCACTGCTTTTGCTTGGCGGAACGATCGGTTTTATCACCCGGCGCATGGCCTCGCCGATCGAGGCGATCTGCACCGCTACGCGGGAGATTGCAGCAGGAAATTTTGCCGTGCGTTTACCGGAGCTCAGCCGCCGTGACGAGGTGGGGCAGCTTTCAGAACATTTTAATCGTATGGCGGCAGAGCTGCAGGCAAATGAATATATGCGTAAAGATTTCATCGCCAATGTTTCCCATGAGTTCACCACGCCGTTGGCGGTGATGGGCGGTTATGCCGCTTTGCTGGAAAATAATGATCTTTCTGCTGCTGAGCGGCAGCATTATGCAGCTGTCATCCGCCGCGAATGCGAGCGTTTGAGCGGGTTGACGCAGAATATCCTTTTGCTTTCCAAACTGGAGAACCAGAGCATCCAGGAACGGCCTACGGTCTTTTCGCTTGATGAACAACTGCGCCAGGCGATCCTTTTCCTGCAGCCGCGCTGGGGGGAAAAGGAAATCGTCTTCCAGCCGGAGCTGAATGCAGTATCTTGTCGCGGCAATGAAGAGCTGCTGTGGCTGGTTTGGATGAACCTGCTTGGCAATGCGGTCAAGTTTTCTCATGTCGGCGGATCGATCGAAGTACAGTTGTATGCCAGGGAGCGGGATATTCATGTTGTGATCCGCGACCAGGGCATCGGCATGGATGAAAATGTCTGCCGGCGCGCCTGCGAGCAGTTTTTCCAGGGAGATCATTCCCATGTGCATGAGGGGAGCGGGTTGGGGCTGACGCTGGCCATGCGCATCGTCGAACTGCATCATGGCAGCTTGTCGCTGAGCAGTGAGCCTGGCTGCGGCACTACGGTGCGCGTCCTGTTGCCCTGTTGCTGCATGGATGCGGCGCATACAAGCAAGCATTGACAGCCCATGCGCGCCATGATAAAATATTTCGGATACAGTTCCTTTTCAAATGCGGAGGTCATGCGCTACCTGGCCGGCGTGCGGAAAGGACGGAGAGGAAAGCGATACCGTTGGAGGTGCGGCCATTGGAATGCTTGCTGCAAAACGGCATGGTTTATCATGAAGGCAGCCTGTCGCGCGCGGATATTCTGTTGCGAGACGGCAGGATCGTTGCCATTGCGCCTAGCTTGCCTGCAGACGTGATGGGTGAAGTATTGGATCTGCAAGGGCTTTATGTTTTTCCCGGCTTGCTGGATGTACATGTGCATCTGCGCGAACCGGGTTTTTCTTATAAAGAGACGATTGCCGGCGGTACGTTGGCAGCGGCAGCAGGCGGCTTTACCACGGTTTGCGCGATGCCAAACTTGGACCCGGTGCCGGATGATTTGGCGCATTTGCAACAGGAGCTGGCACTGATCGAGCAGGATGCCTGCGTGCATGTATTGCCTTATGGCGCGATCACCTGCGGACAGCGCGGCGAGAAGCTGGCGGAATTGGCAGAAATGGCGCCGTATGTCATCGCTTTTTCTGACGATGGGCATGGCGTGCAGGATCGCGGGCTGATGCGCAGCGCGATGCTGGCGGCAAGGGCCTGTGGTAAGATGATCGTTGCGCACTGTGAGGAGAACAATCTGCTGCGCGGCGGCTATATTCATGACGGGGCATATGCACGACGGCATGGACATCGTGGCATCTGTGCGGAGAGTGAATGGCGACAGCTGGCGCGCGATCTTGACCTGGTAGCGGAAACCGGCTGCCGTTATCATGCCTGCCATCTGTCCTGCCGGGAGAGCGTTGCGCTGCTGCGCGAGGCAAAGCGGGCGGGGCTGGATGTAAGCGGCGAGACTGCGCCGCATTATCTGGTATTATCTGAAGATGATCTGCAAGAGAATGGCCGGTTTAAGATGAACCCACCGCTGCGGGGGCAGGCTGACCGCGAGGCATTGCGGCAGGCGGTGGCAGATGGCACGATCATGATTGTGGCGACTGATCATGCGCCGCATGCCGCGGCGGAAAAAGCATGCGGTCTGGAAAAGAGCGCGATGGGCGTTGTCGGATTGGAAACGGCTTTCCCCGTTCTTTACAGTGAACTGGTCTGCGGTGGCCTGCTTTCGCTTCCGCAGTTGCTGGCATTGTTGCATGATGGGCCGGCACAGCGCTTTGGCATTGGCAGCAGCCTGGAAGCCGGCGCGCCGGCGGACTTGACTGTTTTCGACCTGGCGGAAACATACAGGATCGACCCGGCTTGTTTTCAAGGCCTTGGCCGCGCTACGCCGTTTGCCGGCAGAGAGGTGCGTGGTCGTTGCCGCCTGACCATGGTTGGCGGCAGGATTGTTTATCAAAGGGAACAGCAGTAGGAAAAGGAGGCGGCATGATGGAACAGCACAGCTATACGGTTTTGGAAAACAGCTGCATTGCGCGCGATGTCTACCGTATGTTGCTGGGCGGGCCGACCGAGGCGTTTACCGCGCCAGGCCAGTTTCTCGACCTGCGGTTGGACGGTTTTTATTTACGGCGGCCGATCTCGCTTTGTGACCTGCAGCCGGTCGGACCGGTGATCGTTTATAAAGTAGTCGGCCATGGTACAGCGGCGCTGGCGCAGATCAAGACCGGCGCACAGCTGGATGCGCTCGTTGGCTTGGGCAACGGGTTTGATCTGACCAAAGGCGGCGACGCGCCGCTGCTGGTCGGCGGGGGCGTCGGCACGCCGCCGCTCTATTATCTGGCTCGCCGTCTGCGAGAAGCGGGCAGGCAGGTGCAAGTTGCACTCGGTTTTCAAAGCGCGGCGGATGCCTTCCTCTGTGCAGAATTCCGTGCGCTGGGCTGTACGTTGCATGTGGCGACAGCAGATGGCAGTCTGGGGCAGCAGGGGCTGGTCACCGATGTTTTGCCGCCGGAGGCGGGCTATGTTTACGCCTGCGGCCCGTTGCCGATGCTGCGCGCCGTAGCAGCAGCGACGGCCTGCGATGGGCAATATAGTTTTGAAGAGCGGATGGGCTGTGGTTTTGGTGCCTGCATGGGTTGCTCCTGCGAGACGAAGAACGGGCCGAAGCGCATTTGCAAAGAAGGCCCGGTGCTGGAAAAGGGGGAGATCCTATGGTAGATACCAGGGTCAGCCTGGCCGGCGTAGCGTTGCAGAACCCGGTAATCCCGGCCAGCGGCACGTTTGGTTTTGGCTATGAATTCGCTGCACTTTATGATATCAATATTCTTGGATCGCTCGTACTCAAAGGCACGACGCGGGAAGCGCGCTTCGGTAATCCGACGCCGCGCATCGCGGAATGCAGCAGCGGTTTGCTCAATGCGGTCGGCCTGCAAAATCCGGGCATCGATGCGGTGATCGCAAACGAGCTGCCCCGGCTGCGAGCCTGCTATGGTGGGCCGATCATCGCCAATATCAGCGGCTTTTCGATCGACGAATACACCGCCTGCTGTGAAAAGATCGACCGTCAGGCGCAGGTCGCGCTGATCGAGGTCAATATCAGTTGCCCGAATGTGCATGGCGGCGGCATGAGCTTCGGTACGGATGCAAAAAGTGCGGCAGCGGTCACCGCAGCGGTCAAGGCAGTGACAACAAAACCGGTATTCGTCAAACTGACGCCGAATGTGACGGATATCGCAGAAATCGCCCGCGCCTGTGAAGCAGCAGGCGCGGATGGCATCAGCATGATCAATACTTTGTTCGGGATGCGTATTGATCTAAAGACACGGCGGCCGGTGCTTGCCAACCGCATGGGCGGTTATTCCGGTCCGGCTGCATTGCCCGTGGCGCTGCGTATGGTCTATCAGGTTTATGAAGCGGTGAAGATCCCGATCATGGGTATGGGCGGCATTGCCAGCGCAGAAGACGTGCTGGAGATGATGTTGGCCGGCGCAACAGCGGTACAGGTGGGGGCGGCAAACCTGGTCGAGCCTTTTGCCTGCCGCGATATTATTCGTGAGCTGCCGGCCTGCATGGAACGGTACGGGGTGACAAAACTGAGCGAGATAACAGGAGGCGCGCATTGATGGAGACCAAGGAGAAGAATTTGGCAAAGAAAGATGTGATCATCGCCTGTGATTTTAATTGCAGCGAGGAAATGCTGGCTTTTTTGGATCTGTTCCAAGGCGAAAAGCCGTTTGTTAAGATTGGTATGGAGCTGTTCTATGCGGCTGGGCCGCAGATCGTACACGCGGTCAAGCAACGCGGACACCGCATCTTTCTCGATCTTAAGCTGCATGATATCCCGAATACAGTAAAGAAAGCAATGGCTGTGCTTTCGCGGCTGGAGGTTGATCTTTGCAACCTGCATGCCGGCGGCTGCATCCCGATGATGGAAGCTGCGCTGGAGGGGTTGACGCGTCCGGATGGCAGTCGGCCTTTGTTGATCGCCGTTACCCAGCTGACTTCGACAGATGAAGCGACGATGCGCCGTGATCTGCTGATTGAACGACCATTGGAAGAAGTGGTATTGCATTATGCGCGTAATGCGCGCGCTGCCGGGCTGGACGGCGTCGTCTGTTCACCGCTGGAAGCGGCAAGCGTACATGCCGCTTGCGGCAGTGGATTTCTCACCGTGACGCCAGGCGTGCGTTTTGCCGATGGCGAGGCTGGCGACCAGAAGCGCGTGACAACGCCGGCGCGGGCGGCTGAACTGGGTTCTGATTTCATCGTTGTCGGCCGTCCGATCACGCAGGCTGCGGATCCGGTGGCTGCTTACCGCAGGACATGTGCGGAGTTTTTCGGTGCATAACGGTATGTTTGGCAAAAGGACAGGAGGTTGAAAGATGAAAAAAGAGATCGCAAAGGACCTGTTGGAGATCGGTGCGGTGTTTCTGCGGCCGGAACAGCCGTTTACCTGGGCAAGCGGGATCAAAAGCCCCATTTATTGCGATAACCGTCTGATCCTGACCGCGCCTGCAGTGCGCGGCCGGGTGGAGCATGCGATGGCGGAGCTGATCCGCAGCCATTATCCGGATTGCGAGCTGCTGATGGGAACGGCGACGGCCGGCATCGCCCATGCGGCGATCACCGCAGAATTGCTTGGTTTGCCGATGGGTTATGTGCGTGGTGGCAACAAGGACCATGGCCGCGAGAACCGCATCGAAGGTCGGCTGTTGCCCGGCCAAAAGGTGGTGGTGGTGGAGGATCTGATCTCCACCGCAGGCAGTGTGCTCGAGGCTGTGGCTGCCTTGCGCGAAGCGGGTGCTGAGGTGCTCGGCATTGCCTGTATCTTTACCTACGGCATGCAGAAGGGCCTGGCGCGTATGGCGGAGGCGAAAACGCCATATGCCAGCCTGACGGATTTTGACGCCATCTGCGAGGTGGCGGCGGAAGAAGGCATCATTGCGGCAGAGGATATCGCGCGGCTGAAGGCATTCCGCGATAATCCTGCTGATGAAAGCTGGATAGGAGGAAAAAAATGAAGCATCTGATCGACATCATTGACCTGAGTGTGGAAGAGATCGACGAGCTGATCGCAGTGGGCGAGGATATCATTGCGCATCCGGCAGATTATGAAGAAAAATGCCGTCATAAAAAGCTGGCCACGCTGTTTTTCGAGCCTTCCACACGCACGCGGCTCAGCTTTGAATCCGCCATGCTTTCGCTGGGGGGCGATGTGCTTGGCTTTTCTGAAGCAAGCAGCAGTTCGGCGGCAAAAGGTGAGAGCGTTGCGGATACGATTCAGACCGTGGGCTGCTATGCAGATATCATCGCTATGCGCCATCCGAAGGAAGGGGCGCCAGTCGTTGCCGTCCGACGCAGTACCGTGCCGGTGATCAATGCTGGCGACGGCGGGCATAACCACCCCACCCAGACTCTGACCGATCTGCTGACCATCCATCGCGAGCTGGGGCGGCTGGATAATATGGTCGTCGGGCTCTGTGGCGATCTCAAGTTTGGCCGCACGGTGCATTCACTGATCATCGCCATGTGCCGTTATTCCCGGGTAAAGTTTGTTCTCATTTCGCCGGAGGAGCTGCGGTTGCCGGAGTATTTGCGCGAGATGCTGGATAAGCAGGGCATCGATTATCTGGAAACGCAGGACTTGGAAGCAGCCATGCCGGAGCTGGATATCCTCTATATGACGCGCGTCCAGCGGGAGCGCTTCTTCAACGAGGCGGATTATGTTCGCCTGAAGGACAGCTATATCCTAACGCCGGACAAGCTGGTGAATGCTAAAGAAAGCCTGCGTATCTTACATCCGTTGCCCCGTGTCAATGAAATTTCGGTAGCGGTGGACGATGATCCTCGCGCCGCTTATTTCCGGCAGGTGGCAAACGGCAAATTTATTCGTATGGCGTTGATCCTGAAGCTTCTGGAGGTGAAATAAATGATTATTGGAACGATCAAGGATGGTATTGTCATCGACCATATCCCTGCCGGTCGTGGCATGGAGCTCTATCGATATCTCAACCTGGATCGCCTGGAATGTGAAGTCGCGCTGATTAAAAATGCGGCCAGCGGCAAACGCGGCAAAAAGGACATCATCAAATTAAACGAAGTGATTGATCTGAATCTGGACGTGCTGGGCTATATTGATCCGCATATCACGGTCAATATCATCAAAAATGGCGAACGCGTGCAGAAGATGCATCCCGCCCTGCCGGAAGAGGTGCGGGATGTGATCAAATGCAAAAATCCGCGCTGCATCACCACGGTGGAACAGGAGTTGCCGCAGGTGTTCCGCCTGACGGACCGTGAAACACAGACTTATCGCTGCATCTATTGTGAAGCGAAAGCAAAATAAACCTGTCGGCTTGCACGGAAACGAGCGCCCCGCCTGACCAATGCAGACGGGGCGCTCGTTTTATGGTGTAGCGAAATACCAAGATTAGAAGGTGAATACGGCAGGGCTGTTTCTGCTCCGCCCGGCGGAAAGGGGAAATCTCCTATTCTTCCGCCTGGTCACGCGCTGAAAAGCATAATTCCAGGTTGAGCCGCTTCTTTTTCCGTTTGTTGTGCAGCAGGACGCCGCCGGCCAGGCCAATCGCAAAACAATAGATGAAGATAAGACAGGCATAGCGGACGATCGGAACCCAATCCCCGGCCAGCAGGCTGCACCAGCCTTGGTAAGCGGCGTCCGCGGCACCGTAGAGCAGCATATACAGACCGGCTTGTCCCCAGTTGCCCAGCGGTGTCAGCCAGCCCAGGGCAGAGAATGCCACACCGAGGAGAAAGGTCACCGTTAATACGCTGAGCACAGAACGTTTGCTCAAGCGGAATAAAAGCTGGGTCAGCAGGCAGAAAGCGCCGCTGATCAGAAATGCCTTGAGAAATATCATGGAGTCCCCCTATGCGTTTATGCAGCGATATCCTGCAGCAGCGCCACCAACAGGGCGACGGGCAAGCCGATGCCAAAGATCGTCACGCCGGCACGCAGACCGTCCCATGCCGCCTGCCGCGGCTTTGCGCCACCATCCAGCGCGGCTGCGGTAAAGCTGGCGATCGCAGCGGAAAAGCCGGAGAGCGGCGTCATTGCACCAAAACCGGAGAGCGCCTCCAGCCGCTGATACTGTTCGCAGACAGTCAGGATCACCCCGATCGTGGCAACGGCTGCCAGCATCAGCGTCACCGCATAGGCATATGCGATATCGAAGGCCAGCAGTAGCATAAATATTGCCTGCGCCACGACGCCGATCAAACCGCCGATCACAAAGGCCCAAAGATAGTCGATCTTTCTTCCGCTCATGGTTATCCTCCTGCGCCGGTGCGAGGCCGGGGAACCGGCCCCGCACCGGAGGGCTCTGCTCAGATCCGCAGACCGGCGAGATGGCCGCTGTGGATCGCGTCATAGATCTTGCCCGGTTTGACGCAGTCGCCAACGCGTACGACTTCCATCCCCGCTTCCTTCAGGGAATCATAGAGGGCCTGCTGTGGACGCATGCCGACGGCGACCAGAACATAGTCTGCCGGCAGCGTACGGCGGCCGCCTTTGTATTCGACGACGACACCTTCCGCCGTGATCTCGACGACGCGCGCAGAGGTCAGCGTTTCAATGCCGTGTTCAGCGATCATCTGGCTGTAGACGATGCGGTCGGAATCGCTGCAGTCACGCATGATTGCCGGCAGCATCTCAACAATCGCCACCTGGTTTTCCGGCTTGATGCCATATTCTACCGCGGCTTCTACCCCGATCAGACCGCCGCCGATCACAACAATTTTACCAGTGGGCGTTACGGTTTTCTGATCCAACACGTCAACAGCGAGCAATACGTTATCCCTCTCGCCACCCGGAACAGGCAGTTTAACGGGGCTGGTGCCGGTGGCGACGATTACGGCCGCAAAACCACCTTTCTGCAGCTTCTCCAACGTGGCTTCCTCTTCCCGGATCTGGACATTGCGCTTTTTCACTTTGGTAACCAGGTAGTTCAGCGCATTGCGGATATCCGCCTTGAATTCTGCGGCAGATGCTTCATGCAGATAACCGCCAAGGCGGCGTTTTTCGAACAGCGTTACCGTATGTCCACATTCCGCAGCAACCGCAGCAGCTTCCAGGCCGGCTGGTCCGCCGCCGATAACCGCGACCTTGCGCGGGTTGGCTGCCGGCTTTGGCGCCAGTGCATCTTCGAAGCCAAGCAGGGGGTTCATTGTGCAGCTGATCGATTTACCCAGATGATTGCCGCGATCCAGGCAGCCTTCATTGCAGCGGATGCAGGGGGCGATATCTTCCGGCCGGCCTTCCCGCGCTTTTTTTGCCCAGAAAGGATCAGCGAGCAGCGGGCGGCCCATGCTGATGAAATCGCCCTTACCGCTGGCCAGGATCTCTTCCGCAAAGGAAGGAAGGGTGATGGAACCGGTGGCAAAGACCGGGATGCTGACTTCTTTTTTGATCGCCTCCGCTGCCCAGACATTATGTCCCTGGGATAGTTGCATTGGCGTCACCTGGTGAATCATCATATGATGGTCGCCGCCGCTGACGTCAATCGCAGCGCAGCCCATCGCTTCCAACCGTTTCGCATAATAGATTGTATCGTCGATCGTCATGCCGTTCGGCTCATAATCAGTGCCGCTAAGACGGACGATGAGCGGGAAATCTTCGCCCACATAGTCTTTGCAGCACTGGAATACGTGCTCCAGAAAACGGAAGCGGTTTTCACGACTACCGCCGTACCAGTCGGTTCGCTGATTGGTGAAGGGCGAAAGGAAGTTGGTAATCAGATAACCATGCGCACCGTGCAGTTCCACCACCTGGAAACCGGCTGTCTTGGCACGCCAGGCCGCTTTACCGAAAGCTTCGACGATTTCGTCGATCTCCGGAATCGTCAGCTCTTCCGGGATCGCAGCAGAGCCGTAGCGTTCATACATCAGCGGCCAGGGATTGCGGGAAGCAGATTTCATGGGCGGGCCAAGGAAGCGCTGCCTGCCGCAATGTTCGATCTGGATGCAGGGAACAGAACCCAGATTCCTGATCGTATCCGCCAGCCAGCCCAGACCGACCATGTATTCGTTGTCGCAGATGGCAAGCTGGTTGGATGCGGATTTGCTGTAGAGCTTGTCCACATAGGCGTATTCGACGATGATCATGCCGACTTCGCCGTTGGCCAGGTCCTCATAATAGCGGACCAGGCGCGGGGATACCGAGCCGTCCAGGTTGCTCAAACCCGAAGTCTGCGGTGCTTTGCAGATACGGTTTTTGATCTCGACATTGCCTATTTTTCCCGGGCTGAACAAATGGGGAAACTGTTCGTGCATCATTGTCACACTCCTTTTCGATATTGACACGGAATTGAATATGATCCTGTGCCTTTATGGAACAGTATAAATAAAATACTGCGAAATCGCTGTAACGCATGGTGGATTTTTCCCGGATATTCCCGGGCGATAAGCACAGAAAAATAAAGAAATTTGTAGCACGTGCTACAAATTTTTTCTTTGCCATTTGCAACGGAATACGCTATGATAAAAATGGCCGTCTGATATTAGACTTGGCAACGAGGAGTTGATGCGATGACGACCAGTTATTTTTATGAAGATGATTTTTGCCGTACATGAAACTGTTCGAACGCTATTGCCCGCCGCCGCTTGCCATGCCGCGCGGCAGCTTGATTTGCAAAAAAGGCTTCAGTCATGATTGGTTATATTACCTCAACAGCGGCATGGTTAAGGTCTATTCCAATAACTATCATGGCTATGAACGTATTGTCGCTTACTTAAATAAAAACAGCATCTTCGGCTTGGACTGTCTTAATCCAGGCAGCACGTCCATCGTGACGATAGAATGCATCACCGATGTCTGGGTAATGCCGTTTAAACGGGAAACACTGCATGCAATGATGGCGGAAAGTTTGGACTTCAGTTATGCGCTTGTCGCTTATTATTGCAAGGTAATGCGGCAGCTTTGTTTTGATGCAGAGAATCAGAGCATCAGCGACACGGCGACACGATTGGCGAATTTTCTTTATCTTTGTGTTTCCCATCGCGATGAAGCGCAGCCGCGCGTCGACCTGACGCAGCAGGATGTCGCCTCGGCGGTCAACTGCTCGCGCACGAGCGTCTCGCGTCTTTATGGCAAATGGAAAGAGCAGGGTATCATTCGCATAGAGGGAAAAGGGATCTGCATTCTGGATCCGGCAGCATTGCAGAGACAATGCCGCTTTTAAGAAAACGGCTGCCAACAGCACAGTTTTGCGCTGTTGGCAGCCATTGCTGCCCATGGTTCTATTTTTAGAAAAAGCGGCAAACAGAGGGAGGCATGGATTTATCCGCGTGCGATATAGGCCAGACCTACTGCACCGGGGCCTGCATGTGTGCCGATGATGCTGCCAACGCTGCCGGAACGATAGGCTAGGTCATCACCTAGCTGCGGACAAATGATCTCCATATAGCGGGCCAGCCGTTCGGGAGCATCCGTATGGCCGAACACAATCTCATAGCTAAAATCCGGCGGGTCTTCCGCTACCTGTGTGAGCAGGCTGCGAATAGCTTTTTTTTCGCCGCGGACCCGGCCGAATACTTCAACCTGACCCCCAACCAGACGGATGAGCGGAATGATATTCAGCACTTCTCCCACAAAAGCTGCACCGCTGCTTAATCTGCCGCCCATACGCAGGTATTTCAGGGTATCGACGACGGCGAACAGACGCAGGCGGCTGGCCAATGCGCGTAAATGCTCTGCAATCACAGCGGCGCTGGTTTCTCCGCTGCTGCGCAGACGTACCGCTTCTCGTAACAGAATCCCGCTGGCCAGCGAAACAGAACCGGAATCCACCACCTGAATACGCTGCTGGTCCGTGTTGCGTGCAGCTAGCATTGCCGATTGGGCTGTATTGCTCAGGCGGCCGGAAAGCGTGAGTACAACAGCCTGGTCTTCGGCTGCCAGCACCTTGCGGAACGCTTCTTCAAAGCATGCAGGATTGATCTGCGATGTGGTTGGCACCTCCACCGCCTGACGCAGGCGGCGGTAGAATTCTTCATGTGTGATGTCGATCCCGTCGCGATAAGTTTGGTTGCCGAAATGAATGGTCAACGGCAGAATGGAGACGTTGAGCGCCTTCGCTTCTGCCGGCGGCAGGTCAACCGTACTGTCTGAAAGGATTTGGATCATGTTTTGCTTCTCCTTGTTGTGCTCAGATCTTAGTCGTTGTTAACATCATTTTTCTCACGAAAAAAAGCATTGATGCGTACGATGGCATGCAAAAAAGCGGTGACTTCCTCCTGCGGCATTTCGCAAAGGATAGCATCGATCAGTTCGCTATGAAAACGGCTGTGTGCAGCATCCGCCTGCCTGCCTAAGGCAGTAGGACAGAGACGAACGATCCGTTTATCTTTTTCGCAGCGGCGGCGGATAAGGTAACCCTTTTTCTCCAAAGCGATAGCCGCGGTCGTCAGCGTGCCGGGTGTGACGCCGAGCAGGCTGGCGACTTCACGCGAGCTGTTTTTTTCATGGTCGGTGCAATAGCAAACGGCTGCCACCAGATGCGCTTCTTTTACGGAAAGCCCAACATGGCCTGTTTCTGCAATGCAGCGTTCTTCGGTACGCAGAATGGCATGAAAGGTTTCAACGAGGAATTGGTTCAGCAATCGTTTTTCTTCCGGCATAAGGATGATCCTTTACGCAAAACAAATTAGTTTGAACATCAAAATATTAGCGAACACTTGCCTTTCTGTCAAGCCCCTCTTTTGCCGATGCTGGCAGGGCTGGTGCAGAGTTGTTGAATATGATATAATATCTTGATAATCATTATTTCTTGCTAAGCATTTGATTTGGAATGTAGGCATACACCATCTGTCCCCATATTGTTTTGCGCCAGACGTGGTGGCTGGCTCGTGGCGGTATTGAGGGATTTGGCACCATGGTGTGCAGGAACAGGGCATCTGCAGGAGGACTGGATGAAAAAGAGATATGACCGCCGCATGTTGAGCGCTTTTAGCGCGGCGTTGGCGGAAAAAGAGCTGGCAGCACAATTCACCATATCCAAGCGTGGCCTGCAAGATTTGCTGCAGATGGATGACTGGCTGACACGTTTTGCCGCGCTGGAACGCAACAGCGGACGCTATTGCTGTGCAGATATCCTTGCAGCTGCCGCGGATACGCTGGCGCGGCTTTCGCCAGTACCAGAAGCCGGCTGGTTGGATTTTTGTTACCGTTTTGCCGTGGACAGACTTTACCCGAATTCCGAATTTGCTGTGCAGCGGCAAAAATACGGCGACGGCGCATTGTTCTTGCTTACATTGATGCAGGTTTTATTTGATGAAGAACGTGAACGCGAGGCATTTGACTGGCGGCTCGATTTTGATTGGGTGGAACCGACAGACAACAGTGAGAGCAGCGTGGAATATCGTCGTTTTTGCCGCCGTTGGCGCCGCGATTATGTTTATGAACTGATGCGCCTGGGGCGGGAAATCATGCCTTACCAAACGCTTTCGCATATTGCCGGCGTGCATCATGTGGCGCTGCAGGTGGCGCGTGATCTCTGTGCGGCAGGCATTGCCGTTGACCTGCCATTGCTTTCCGGTGCTGCGATGGCGCATGATATCGGCAAGTTTGGTTGCCGGCCGGGAGAGCGCGTGCCTTATCTGCACTATTATTATACGGATGTATGGTGCCAACGCATCGATACGGGGCGTATCGGCCATATCGCTGCCAACCATTCGGTCTGGGATCTGGAGCTGGAAAATCTGACGGTAGAGTCCCTGCTGCTTATCTATGCGGATTTTCGTGTCAAGCAGGTTTATGATGCTGAAGGCAGGGAAAGCTCGCAGATCTTTTCCCTGCAGGATTCTTTTGACGTGATCCTGGGCAAGCTGGACCAGGTGGATGAAGCGAAGCGCCGCCGCTATGAACTGGTTTATGCCAGACTGCATGATTTCGAGGAATTGATGCGCGCGCGCGGTGTGGATGTGGCTCTCAGCGGCAGCCGCCCTGCGCCGCAGCCGGCCAAGGATCCGGCGCTGATGGATGCAGCGGAGACGGTGGAGGCGCTAAAATTTTTGGCGATCAGCCACAATATTGACCTGATGCGCCAGCTGGCGACAGAACGCGGTTTCGGCAATGTATTGGAAGCGGCGCGCAGTGAAAAGGAATGGCATGATCTGCGTGCTTATCTGCATATCTTCGAAGAATACTTCACTTATCTGGATCGTGCGCAAAAAGCGCAGACACTGGCTTTCCTTTATGAGCTGCTCATGCATCGCGAGGGCGATATCCGCCGCCAGGCTGCAGCGCTGATCGGCAATATCATCGCACATTTTGATGAAGGATATCGTAAGGAACTGCCGGCCGGCGTATTGCGGCAGGAAGGTGAATTGGCTGCGCTGTTAATGTGGAAAAAATATGTTGAGATGATCGTGCTGCCTGACTATAAACTGACTGCGCAGCATAAAAGCTGGATCGGCTATGCATTGAAGCTGGTCATTACCTCGGTGCTGGAACATGTGCCAGCAGCGGAGCGGGAAACATATCTTTCCGTATTTCTGGCTTATTTTCGTCAACCAGGACGTTTTGATGATCGCACGGCATTTGTACTGCTCGACACGTTGAGCGACCTTTCCCTGCGCATCGCGTTGCCGGCAGAAGATCTGCCGATGGTGATTGGTTTCGCCTTTGCGGCAGCCGGACGGCAGCCGTTAGAATTGCGCGTTGCTGCGCTGCGGGTGCTGCGGCGCGTCATGGAGCAGCCGCATGGCACAGAGCATTGCCGCCAGGCGGTAGAAAAATTCGCGCTTGATTTTGATGACGGCGGGCTCAGCGTGCTCATTTTTCTTAAAGGCCGCCTGCTGCGCGCACTGGGTCAATCGGATGAGGCGCAGCAGCAGCGCCTGGCTGAGCGCGATATCGTAGCGGATATTTTTCTGGAAAATCTGAAGATGGCGACGCCCTGGGTGGTGAAAGCGGTGAATATCCGCATCCTGCTCGACCAGATCCGCCGCGGTGATCACCGCCATCTGCTGCATATTGCGGCGCATTTTTCTAATTTGGTCAAGGTCAGCGAGCGTGTGGTCGTGCGGCATGATGCGGGCGCGGGCCTGCTTGCTGTGGCTCCGCTGTTGACGCAGGATCAGCGCAATGAGATTGCTGTGGAGCTGGCGAAGGGACTGGAAGTAGGCGAATATGAGTTCTCTAAGTATATTCCGGAATACTTGGGCGCTTTTTCGCTCTGGCTGCATCCGCGTGAGCTGGATGAGATGATCGCCCGCCTGGCGGGCTTGCTGGGCAGTGCCAGCGATAGCGTGGTTTCGGTCGCACTGGCTACAGTCGGCGTACTTTTTGCCCATTATTCGGAATATGCGTCGCGCTTCGCCGAGGAGGATACGGTGCGTGCCGCGAGGCAGGAGCGGTTGCTCGGCATGCTGCTCAAAGGACTGGCCAGCTATCGTGATGCAGTGCATCAAGAAGCGCTGCTCGTCATCGGCAGCCTTTTTGCCGGCGATGCGCCAGCGCTGCCGGAAAAGCAGCGAATTTTTGTCCTTTGCCATCAGAAGCTTTTGTTTTTGATTTCGGAAAATATGGAGGGCAGGCTGACATTCTATTACCGTGCTGCGGCACTCAGCCACCTTTATCGGTTTATCAGCCGTGATCTGCCGCCGGCAGCTGCTTTTGCTGCAGAATGCCGTGATCGTATCGCCTTTTTCCCCGGCAGCTTTGACGCGTTTTCCCTCTCCCACAAAGGCATTGTGGAAGCGATCCGGGATCTGGGCTTTGAAGTGATGCTGGCCATCGATGAATTCAGCTGGTCTAAAAAAATGCAGCCGCGTTTGATTCGCCGCCGCATCGCCAGCATGTCGGTTGCGGACATGTTTCATGTGCAGGTGTTCCCGGACGCTGTGCCGGTCAATCTGGCCAATCCGGCAGATTTGCGCGAACTGCGCCGCCTGTTGCCGGGTAAACGGGTTTATATCGTCGTTGGCAGCGACGTTGTGGCGAACGCGCAGTCCTATCGCGCCGCTGCGCAGCCAGACTCCATTCATCAGATGGATCATATCGTCTTCCTGCGCGCCGGCACGGCGGATGAGGCCGCTCTACAACCAAACGACGCGCTACAGGTCATCCGTGGCGAGGTGATCGAGCTTTCTCTGCCGATGCACCTGGAAGATATCAGTAGTACGCGCATTCGGGAAAATATCGATCATAACCGCGATATCTCTAATCTGATCGACGTGGCGGCGCAGGATTATATCTATCGTTATGGGCTATACTTGCGTGAGCCGCAGTACAAGCCGTTGCTGCGGTCGCGCGCGATCCGTTTTGAAGCGCTGTACCGTCCGACGGCAGAGGAGACCGCTGCCCGTCTGTTGCCGATCCTCTCTGGCCATGCGCAGGCAGAAGAGATTTGCCGCGCAGTGACGGATTGTGGCAGTAGTCTGACTGTCATGCGCAATGGGGAGCGCAGCGATGCGCCGGTCGGCTTCATCAGTTTCCGCGAGATCGCTTCTGCCGAGCTTTTTGCCGAGCTGGGCGATCTGGAGCTGGCAGCGCAGGTACGGGGCAGAGCGGCGGGCCGGTTGATTCTGATCAGCGGCATCTATGTCGCACCGGACAGCGGTATTGATGACGGTGCACAATGGCTGCTTTCCGAAGCGCTGGCCGCTGCCCTGGCCAAGGACTGTACTTATGCGTTATTCCACCCCTGCCATGCACAGTTGGGCGGAAAAGCGGCGCTTTCCGCACTGCAGCGGCAGGGATTCCTGCCCATGGCGGGCAGCACCCAGGGGCGCCAGACATGGCTGGTGGATATGCGTTCGCCGGTTGTGCTGATTCAGAACCTGGAAACAACAATCAAGGAGCCGTTTTCTTCCAGCAGCCGTATCCTTGCCGCCATTCGTGGCGCGCATAGAAGCCTGCAAACTGCAATGACAGCGCTTTATCCCGGCGAACTGGTGCTTTCGCTTTCCTCGGGTATCATCCACCATCGCCTGATCGACAAGATCACCGCAATCAATGGCGTGCCTGCCGTGCCGACGCAGCCACGCCAACTGGGACCGGATATGTGCGTGCCCTTTGGTAAGATCCTGCGTGGCAGCGTGGTGCCGAATACGGTGACCAAAACGCTGCATACGGATAAGTATTATAATCCGGATCTCAGCCGGCATAATGTTGGGCCATATCCCTTTTATTCGCCGCTGGAAAGCCAGGTGCGGGTGATCAAATCCTTTGCCAGGCCGGTGATTCTCGTTGACGACCTGCTGCATAACAGCGCGCGTTTGAGTACCCTGGATTCCCTTTTTCGTGCGCAGGAGATCAACGTGCGCATGGTTCTGGTCGGGCTGCTGTCTGGCAATGGGCGCGACCTGGCGACCAGCCAGGGATATCCGGTGGATGGCGTTTATTATGTGCCGAATCTGCGGCACTGGTTCGTCGAATCCACACTTTATCCATTTATCGGCGGTGATACGGTGCGCCGTGAAGGTAGTCGCACGGCTGCCGGGTTGATCCCAGCCGTCAATCAGATCCTGCCTTATGCAACGCCGTTTTTCGCACGCTATTGCAGCCCGCAGACCGTATTTTCACTTTCCCAGGTCTGCCTGGAAAATACGCATAGCATCCTGCGCGCGCTGGAGGCGGAATATCGTCAGCTTTTCGAGCGGAATCTGACGTTGGAAACACTTTCCGAGACCGTACACTTGCCGCTTTGCCCGGATAAGGGCGGCTGTATGGCCTATGATCCGAACCTGGCTGCTTCCGTATATGTAGAAAACGATATCGAGCAGCTGATGCGAATGAAGCGGATGTATTGTGGCTGGGCATGATGCCCTGTCGTTGAATGGGGGCGCGTATGGAATATCGTTATGGCCGTATTGGTGGGCAGCTGGCCTGTGGTGCGGTATTGCCGCCGCAGGCCGTACCGGCGCAGCCTTTAGCGGCGGATGAGGATTGCTGCTTTCTTTTTTCCGGCGCTACTGCCGCACGGCGCGAATGCTTTGCTGTCAGCGATATCCGGCAGTTGGCGATGCCGAAGGAGGATTATACCTGGTTGGATGCGAGCTCGCTGGCGGACGTGCCGGCCGCGTTGGCAGCTGATGCCTATCTGGCCGGCCGTATTGCTGCGCGTCGCCTGCGCGCGGTCGATCTGATGCATCCGCGCTGGCCGGAGCTGCTGGCTTCGCCTGGCATGCCGGCGCGGAGGCGCGTACATGTGCTGGCATTGGGGGATGTCGGCGCAAATCTGCTGATCGGGCTGCGTTTGCTGGGCGGGGACTGCATTCGCGAGATCGGTATTTATGACCTGGATGCAGCACGCTGTGCACGCTGGGAATTTGAACTGAATCAGATCGTCATGCCCGGCGGCAGTCCAGCCTTACCGCCGGTGCGGATCCTTTCCGCTGAGCAGCTGTTCGCCTGTGATGTCTTTGTTTTCTGCGCTTCTGCCGGCGTACCACCGCCTGGCAGCGGCGAGATGGACGTACGTATGGCGCAATATGCGGCCAACCGTCGGATTATCGCCGCTTATGCTCGGGCTGCGCGTGCGGCACGCTTCCGTGGGCTGTTCGCCGTGGTTAGCGATCCGGTCGATTTGCTCTGCCAGGCCGCCTGGTCGGAAAGCAATCGGGATGAAACGGGCCGCTTTGACGGCGAGGGTTTGTTTTGCTGCCAGATTCGCGGCTATGGTCTGGGGGTCATGTATGCACGGGCCCGCTATTATGCCGAGCAGGATGCGCGCTTTGCCACCTTTATCACGGAAGGTGCAGTTTACGGGCCGCATGGTGCGGATCTGGTGGTGGCGAACTCATTGATGGATTATGATGATCTGCTGTCGCGGCAGCTGACTCAACAGGTGGTGAAGGCTAACCTGCAGATGCGCGCGCTTGGGTTCAAGCCCTATGTTGCGCCTGCGCTCAGTTCCGGTGCGCTTTCGTTGTTGGCCACGCTGCGCGGCGACTGGTATCATGGCGCGGCGCGGCTGGGCGATATCTTTTTCGGTGCGCGGCTGCGCGAGACAGCTGCTGGTCCGGAAACAGAGCTAAAGCCTCTGCCGCCACTGCTGCTGGACAGGCTGGGTCAGGCGGCGCAGGCTTTGCGGCAGCAGCAGGGGGCAAAACTTGCCGCAAAGGGGGAGGGGTGCTGCGATGAAAGATGAACTGACTGTCATCATGCCGCTCTGCCCGGAGCGAGCAAAGCGGGAACGAATTAACGGGATACTGACGCAGGTTTTTGCCAACTGCCCGCAGGCAGAGGTGATCGAACATGCAGCTGATTTGCGTCCGCTGCACGGCAGGCGGATCCTTTTTGCGGTGGTGTTGGGCGAAAGCGGGGTCAATTTGGAATATTATGCCATGCTGAAGCAAATTCGCCTGCAGCCGGATATGTTCACAGACTGCCTGGGCGCATTGTTGGTCGACGGTTGGAGCGAACTATATACGAAATCCGTCGCACGCGAGCTCGTCTTTGCCGCCAATCGCAGCGGCTGCGCTTTCATCGGCCGACCCCTGGTCGAGGGTACGGGCTCGCTGCAGAATTTCCATGTACTGGCACAGCTGCAGGCGACCGACGAATTCACCGCCTATCAGAATGCGGCAGCAGATCTGGTACAAAGGTTGTTCGGACAGCCGACATTGCCGCCTGCCCGGCGGATTGCCGCCATTCATGCTTCCAGTCACCGCACTTCGAACACACTTGGGCTCTGGCAGCTCGTGCAGCAGCGTTTTACCACGGATCAGGGGTTTGATATCCGCGAGATCAATCTGCGTAATGGCGCGGTGGCGGATTGCAGCGGCTGCCCCTATACGATGTGCCTGCATTTTGGCGAGCGCGGCGGATGCTTTTACGGTGGCGTGATGGTTGAGGATGTGGAGCCGGCGATTGAGTGGTGTGATGCGCTGCTGTTGCTCTGCCCGAATTATAACGATGCGCTGTCCGCCAATCTGACGGCTTTTGTCAATCGCCTGACCGCGCTTTTCCGCCGCCGTCGTTTTTATGACAAGCGTCTTTATGCGATTGTGGTCAGCGGTTATTCCGGCAGTGATATTGTTGCCGGGCAGCTGATCGCTGCCTTGAATATGAATAAAACCTTTTTTCTGCCCGCCCGCTTTGCGATGACGGAAACGGCGAATGATGCCGGCAGTGTTTTACGCCTGCCGGGGATCGGAGCGCGGGCAGCCGCGTTTGCCGACCGGATTGTGACTGGCTGCTGAGCGATAATGATTTGCCCGCAGAAGGCAGATGATAAACGCGCCTCGCCGGCTGTGGCTGGCGAGGCGCATGATCAGATTTGATGAAGTGCTTTGCGCGGCGTTCTGTACGCTATTCCACGATGCCGCGCCAGGCGGCGACCAGCCGTTCCAGGCTCCAGGCAGCATTTGCCGCGCTGGTTGAAGGCAGACAAAGCGCTTCGCGCTGCAGAACAGGATAGACCTGCTGCCGATAAAGGCGCGCTGCCGTGCCTCCGTTCAGGCAGATACGGCTGATTGGCGCAGCAGCGAGCAGAGGACGGAGATCATTTGCCCGCGCTGCCTGGATGCTGCTGTCGCTGGAGCCGCTGATTTCACAGCTGGCGACGACATCCCATAGTGCGATCCGCTGCCGGCGCAACAGTTCGCGCTGTGCCGCCTCATCCTGCGGCAGCGGCACGGCAAATATCGCTGCCAGTACCTGCCAGAAGCGGTTGCGCGGGTTGGCGTAATAGAAGCCTGCCTGCCGTGAACGGCTGGAGGGGAAGGAGCCCAGAATGAGCAGGCGAGAATCGTTCTGCCAGAAAGGAGGCAACGCCTCCACAACTACTTCCCGGGCTAACGGCCGTGTTCGCCGATTCGCAGATCGACTTTTCCTTTGACTTTCAGCGGTAGACGTCATATAATTATTCTGAAATGAGATATTTCCATTTCGTTTCAGCCAATACATTAAAGCGGGTTTTATTCCAGCAGCAGCGGATGGCTACTCTTGGTTTCAACGCGGCCGATGATCCGGCAATCTGGCAGCTCTGCCTGCAAGGCGGACAGTAACCGCGTCGCATCTTCCGCGGCGACTGCCAGGAGCAGCCCGCCGGAAGTCTGCGGATCGCAGCAAATATCGCTGATTTCCAGTGGCAATGCGTCTGCGATCTCGATGCGTTCCCCGGCATGCGCACGGTTGTTGTAGGCGCCTGCAGGGATAATGCCCATCTGTGCCAGTTCGGCTGCGCCGGCGATCAGCGGTACATCGCGTCCGAAGATGCGCAAGGTTACATCGCTGCCTTCCGCCATTTCCAGCGCATGGCCGATCAGACCAAAACCGGTGATATCCGTGCAGGCGTGGATGGTAAACCCGGCGGCTATCTCCGCTGCACGGCGGTTAAGCTGGGTCATTACGCGAACTGCGGGTTCCAGCCCGTTCATGTCGAGCAGATCGCCTTTTGCTGCCGTGACCAGGATACCGCTGCCCAGCGGTTTGGTGAGGATCAATTGATCGCCCGGCTGCGCGCCGCGGTTTGCCCACAACCGCGCTGGGTTCACCAGCCCGGTGACGCACATGCCGTATTTTGGTTCATTATCCTGTATGCTGTGGCCGCCAGCGATTACGATGCCGGCTTCCGCCGCCATGCTCTGGCCGCCGGCCAGGATATCCCTGGCGACTGCGGTGCTCAGACAGCTGGGGAAACAAAGCAGGTTCATGGCTAGCAGCGGTTTGCCACCCATGGCATAAACATCGGAAAGTGCGTTCGCTGCTGCAATGCGGCCGAACAGGTAGGGATCATCGACCATGGGCGGGAAGAAATCGACGGTCTGTACCAATGCCTGTTCTGCATTCAGCTGGTAGACGCAGGCGTCATCCGCGCCGTCATAGCCGACCAGCAGGTTGGGATCGTAGAGATTTGGTAAGTCGCGCAGTACCTGCGCGAGGACATCAGGGCCCAGTTTTGCCGCTCAGCCGGCACTGGCCGTCATCTGTGAAAGGCGTACTTTCTGATCTGCCATTTTTTCACCCCTTCCCGGTTGATCATGTTTTGCTCCGTTGTCGGATTGCAGCTCTATCATAACGGAAATCGCGGCAAATGGCAAGATGCCGCAGTGAGGTGCCTATGGATTTTCGTCAGTTGGAAGTGTTTCTTGCGGTTGTGGAAGAAGGGGGTTTTTCACGGGCTGGTGAAAAGCTTTATTTGACACAGCCGACGATCAGCGCGCATATTTCGACGCTGGAAAACGAATTGGGACAGAGATTGCTAGAGCGTGGTGGCAAGGAGATTCGCCCAACGGAAAGCGGCAGGCGCTTTTATGTCTATGCCCGGCGCATGCTGGCTTTGCGTGGCGAAGCGCTGGCTGCGATGCGCGGTGGCGCGGAAAATGGCAGCATTGATATTGCAGCATCCTCAGTGCCGGCCCAATATTTGCTGCCCGAGCTGGTTGCGGAGTACCATGCACAGCATCCTGAGATCAGTTTCAATATCCTGCGTGCAGACAGCGCAGGCGTATTGCGCCGTTTGCGCGAGGGAGCAGCGGAGATCGGCTTCTGCGGCAGCGCTGAGTCGGAGGAAAGCTGCGAGTTTTTGCCGGTGGCAGAGGACCGGCTGGCCTTGATTCTGCCGGATAAGCCTGTTTATCGTCGTATGCTGGCAGAGCCTTCACCACTGGCTGCTTTGCTGACACAGCCGATGATCAGCAGAGAGGCTGGTTCCGGCACGCGCCGTGAATTTGAGCGCTATCTGCAGCGCAGTCTGCCTGGTGTCAAACCACATGTGATCGCAGAGATGGACGATCCAGAGGCGATCAAACGCGCGGTTGCCGCTGGCCTGGGCATAGCCGTTCTTTCTGCCCGCGCAGCGGAAGATTATGTTCGTTTTGGCGAGCTTTTGTCTTGGCCTCTGGATGAAACGGCGACGCGCTGGCTGTATCTGGTTCGGCGTAAAAAGGATATCCCTTCGCCAGCCGCGCGCGCCTTCATCGATTTTGTCCTGCACCGGCGTGAAACGATTCCGCAATGATAAGGTTGAAGGACGCCAAGCCTGCTTGCGGCAGGATTAGGGGGGAAGCGTGGCGCGGATGCGACCGACGCGGGGGGTAAGATATGGATTGCTGCAGACTGCAGGGTATGGTTAGTTTGATGATCATCAGGGCAGGCCTCTTCGGAGGCCTGCTTTTTTTGGGTAATTTTTCTACAGAGTGGTCCGGACCGCTTGCTATACTGGAAGAAAAAACGGAGGTGGCATTCATGAGTACATTGTTATCTCAAGTCGGCGTTATTTTGGTTATTCTGATCATCGCCCTGGTCATCCTGCGTATCTGCTTGCCGGGCCAAGCTAAGCTGTTCAGCCGCTATGCAGGGGTAGGCGAATCTGGCGCGCGGAGGCCTGCGGCAGCGCAGCAGCTGCAGAGTACGGAGACGCGGATTTTGCCGCAGTTTATCGCGGAATGGAACGATGGCCGCCGCAGACATACCGCCCCGTTGTACGGAAAAGAGGATGGATTTTTTATCGGCCGACAGGATGCAGATCTTGTTCTGGCCAGCGATTATGTATCCAGTCCACATGCGCGGATCGAAGAGGATCGGGAAGGGAGGCTTTGGTTAGAGGATCTTGATTCCCTTAACGGGACCAAACAGCATGGCAAACGGATCCACCGAACACAGATTACGGATGGGCTTGTCCTGATGCTGGGAGATGTTGAGCTGACCTTTCGCCTTGCCGGAGCCGGGCGCACCTCTGCCGGCCATGGCGGCGTTCGCGAAGCCGGGAGCATGACGCGACAGTTTCAGCGATAATCCAGCAATAACAAAGTAGTGAATGGAGGGATTGAGATGAAGGCGCGTATGTTTATGATCCGACGGAGCGAATTCCACCTTCCTTACCACCTGTTTATCCTGCTGCTGGCGACCGGAGCAGGGCTGGCCTGCTTGTTGCAGCTGAAAGACCCGCTGGCCGCCGACGCATTCCTGGGCATGCTTTTGCCGTTGATCGGGTTATGTTGCCTTTCTCTGCTGCTGGGTGCAGCATTGGGCAGCGATTTGGAATTCCATATGGCAGCGGCTATCCTGCTCCTGTTGGGAGCCGCCTTACAATGCCTGCTGGATCCGGATTATGGGCCCATGCTGGTTCGTATCTGGTGGGCGGCTGGGATTTGCGGCGGGATCTGCCTTGCTGGCTGGCTCCTAGGTGGCAGACGTCTTTGCCGGCAGCAGCCCGGCCTGGTTTTGATCCTTCTGGCAGGTATAAATCTGCTTGTTTTTGCTGCTCTGTTCCTGTTTGGAGCTGAGATAGGCGGGACAAAGGCCTGGCTTTCTGTCGGCAGCGGCTCCATCCAGTTGACGGAGTTGATCAAGTTGACGGCAGTTTTCTATTATGGCCTGCTCTGTGCGCAGGAAGGATGGAGCTGGTCCAGACGCTTTCTGCTGGCCTGGTCTTATCTGCTGTTCAATGCGGGCAGCCTGCTCCTGCTCAATGAGCTGGGTACGCTGATGTTGCTGTTGGCGCTGCATATGGTGCTTTGTTCCCTTTTTTTCCCACTGCGTTGTACAGGGCTGAATATCGGCGTTACCGCCGGCCTGGGCGCGCTGGGCATGCTGCTGCTGGATGTTTGCAGCAGCCTGGCCGAGCGGGGGATGGCGGCCGGTACAAAGCTCTTCTCCCTGCTGGAAAAAGCGTCTGCCATCCAGGAGAAGTTGCTGCTGCGTTTTTCTCTTCTCCGAGATCTGGAAACCCTGGATCCATATGGTTCGGCTTATCAGGGGATTCAGGCACGCAATGCGGTTTTGCTGGGGGGTGCCTTTGGCAGCGACGGTACGGCTTATGTGCCGGTCGCCGAGAGCGATTTTGTTTTTGTCTATCTTGTCAACCGGCTGGGTTTGGTGTTTGGCCTGTTGACCCTGGTCTTGTTTACCTGGCTGTTCGCCGCGGGTATCCGCCAATATCTGGCAGTTGAGGATCGACTGGAGCAGGCGGTGGCCGCTGCTGCGGTCTGCTCCATCTTCCTGCAGTTTCTGGTGATGCTGTTCGGTTCCACCGGCTTTTTCCTGCTGACCGGCGTACCGATCCCTTTCTTGAGCCGTGCCGGGACCTATTCTGTCGTGCTTGGAGTGCTGCTGGCATTCCTTCTTTACGGCGGTCGCAGGCGAGAGTTGTTTTGGCACGACGGCGCCCACTGGGGCAAAACGAAAGGAGGCTGTTGACATGCAGTGTAACAGATCAGGGAACGCCCGGCTTTACCGGCGCAGCCAGATATTGCTGGCGCTTTCCATGGGGCTGCTGTTGTATTTCTGTTTCTGGTTTGTCCGCGGCAGTGGTTTGATCTATGGTGCGGATCCGGAGGTCGACCAGACGCGCGCCGTGCTGGCGGAAGAGATCCGTTTAGCAGAGGTTACCGAGGGGGCGATCCTGGACCGCGACGGTCAGACGGTCAGCGAAGGGCTTTCGCCCGGGGAGCCAGGCCTTTGCTATCAACCATATGCGTATGGTTACCTGATCGGCTATAGTTCCAAGCTCTATGGCAGCTCGGGCCTGCGCAATCGTTATGATACGGTTCTGCACTGCGGGGATAAAGATGGGGTCGGCGCTACCCTGCAGCTTACGACAGACAGTTCCCTGCAGCAATATGCATATCAGCTGCTGGGAGAGATGCCGGGTTCGATCATCGTACTGGACAATCGAGATGGCGGCATTATAGCGCTGGCATCCCGTGGTGCGACGGCTTTTAATGTGAATCAGATTGATGAAGATTGGGAGAACATTTCCGCGCAGGAGGGTATGCTGCTTACCCTGGGCGTGGATGATTGGACCGACCCCCCGGGTTCCGTATTCAAGCTGGTGACAGCGGCTGCTGCGCTGGAAGCAGGGTATACGCCAGAACAATTGACCTATCAGGATACCGGTAGCTATGATGCGGATGGCTTTTGTATACGGAACGCCGGAAATGCAGTCTTCGGTGAACTGGACCTTTGCTCGGCGCTGGTCAATTCCAGCAATACTTATTTTGCAGGGCTGGCGGTGAGCCTGGGCGGATATGCGCTTCAGCAGCAGGCGGAACGGTTTTGCATCGGCACGGAAGTCGCGCTGGATTTCGCTACCCTGCATTCTTCTTTCGATTTGGGGGATATGAGCGCCGCCGGTTTGGCACAAACCGGCTTTGGCCAGGGGAAGACCGGACTTTCTCCGCTGCATCTGGCCATGATCTATCAAAGTATCGCCAACGAAGGACAGATGCTTCGCCCTTATCTCGTGCAACGGGTTTCGCAGGGAAAACAGGTTCTGGCGCAGGGGAAAAAGACGGAAATAGAGCAGCCGGTCTCCCGCGAGACCGCGCGGGCTCTGCAGGAAATGCTGCATCAGGCCGCGCTGCAATATGGCTTTGACGAGGAGGCATATGGCTGGGTCGCAGCGAAGACGGGTACGGCAGAGCTGGGCGATGGGAGCTATCATATCTATCTTTGCGGGTTCAGCGAACAGTATACCTTTGTGCTCAGCCGCAATCAGACCAGCGCGGGCAGCAGCAGCCTCTTCCCTGCCGCAGCCGCTTTGCTGAAGGCTTTACGGCAGGAGAGCGATAACAGCGCCACGCTTTGGTAAAAAAACTACACGCAACAGGATATCTTATGATATATTTAGTAAAGAAGGCTGTCAGATGAGGAGGAATGCCCATGACGGATACTAAATTGCTGCGCGAGAAGATCGGCCTGGCCGCCAATATGGAAGCTTATCGTCAGATCGTGGAGGAAAACGTGGCGGCTTATCCGGCCTGGAGCCGAAAGATCAACAGCCTGATCCTGGATTCCGGAATGCGTGATCAGCAGATTGCCGCAGATTGCGGCGTGACCCGGAAGACCGTGGCCACCTGGAAAAAGAAGATCCCTGCCAAACGCTTGTCTGTAGTGGCTTTAGGCATCAGCCTGGGGCTGGAGACCGGCAGCATCAATTATTTGCTGGACCGCTACGCGCATTTTCCGCAGCTTTATGTTAAAAACCCGGAGGACGCCATCTGTATCTATCTGGCGAATCAAGGAAAACCTACGCCGGATTCTCCCAGTCCGTTCCTGCGGTTTGAAGAATATAAAGCTTGGTATCTGCAGACGGCGGCCCGTACTTTCGACGGCAAGCCGGCGCAGTCCGCAACTGACTCGGCCCGTATCGGCACGCGCATTTTGGAGCAGGAGCTGTCCGGCGCGCAGGATCAGGAAGCTTTTCAGCAGTTCTGCCTGGAGCATTTGGGGGATCTGCGGGGCTGCTATGACAGGCTGCTGGCCTATATCCAGGAGCATCTGGAGCCCTATGGCCTATCGCTGGCGACCATCGACCGGGATCCGATGTACGGTCGTTTTTACCGCCATCTGCTGGATATTCGCAAGGGGCGGGATACACCGCGGCGGGAATATCTTTTGGCCTTGGGGTTGACGCTGAGTATGCCGCCGGGGGAGATCGACCATATGCTGTCGCTAGCGCGTATGGAGGGACTTTGTCCCAAAGATCAGCTGGAAGGAGCTATCCTTTTCGCTGTGGAAGATCTGCTGCTCTGTTATCCTTCCATTGCCAATGCCACCAGCACAGCCGAGTTTTATGACCTGTTGCGGGATGTGGCCGGGCCGGAGCTGGATAGCCCGGATTATGCGGAGCTGAGGCCCTTTTTTTCCTGGGCCCCGGGCGATGAGCCGGAATTGACCGCAGATACGCTGGCCTCATATGTAAAGCGTCGGTTGGAAGAATCCTGGCTTGGCAGCACGCTGCGGCATTCTCCTTTGTATAAGCTAATCTGATCCGAAACGGGGGTGGAACTATGCTGGACCATACGGAAGTGGAACGCTATCTGGCTCTGCTGGCCGCAAGGCAGGATCTGCGTGAACTGTTGCAGCTGGATCATTATATCCTGGGTGAGCGGTTGGGTGAAGGTGGGTTTTCCTGGGTTTATAAGCTGATCAATCCGGATACCGGGCAGGGTGATCTGGCGTTTAAGATCGTATCTGCAGATACCTGCAAGCATGCCAACCGTTCCGCGTTCAGCAATCCACGGATGCTGAACACCTTACGCAGGGAACTGTGGCTCGGTCATGAGCTGGCGCTGCGGCCGCGGGAGCATCTGGTCCGCTTCTACGGTGCAGAGGAAAGCGTGGATGGATATCAGCAGCCGGTCTTTCTCTATGTGATGGACTGCTATAAATTTTCGTTTCGCGACTTTATGGAAGCGAGCTACAGCTTTCAGGAGGAGACGGCGCTGCGGCTGGGCATCCAGATCTGCCAGGCATTAGCCGCCCTGCACACGATGGATGTGATCCATCGCGATGTGAAAGCGGAAAATATTTATATCGTGCCGACGGAGCACGGCCCAAAATATGTGTTGGGCGATTTTGGCAACTGTCGTTTTCTGGATGAAGAAAATATGGGAAGCAATACGCGCATCGTTTCGCCGGGAACATCGCCGCAAGAGCAGGGCAGCAGCAGCGGGCGTCCGGAGGCTAACTGGGATACTTATGCCTTGGGCGCCACGCTTTACCGCTATTGCAATGCCGGCGTTCCGCTGGAGACAGGCGCCGCCGGATATCGGCCACCCCGCAATGGCTCTTCCGCACTGCAGCAGATCCTGGCGAAAGCGGTTTCCCGCCGACCGGAGGATCGCTATCAATCGGCACGGCAAATGCTGTATGATCTGAGCCGGCTGGCCCGGGAGCAGCGCAGCGCCGTAAGCGGGGCGGCGCCCCGGAATACCAGACCGTTGCCGCAGCAAAAGCCTGCTCTGGACAGAACCAAGCCGCTGCCAAGGCAAACCAAGCCGTTGCCCCGGCAGGCTGCAGAGAAAACCAAGGAAAAACAGGTGCAGCTGCCGGAGGCGAAGAAAGCGCTGCCGCAGCGCAGACGACAGCGCAAGCCGCGAAGAAAGGCGTGGTTCTTCCTGCCGGCGGCGGCCCTTCTTCTGACCGCATTTTTTATCCATGCGCCTGCCGGGGAATGGGTTTCCCGGCAGGTGGATCGTATTCAGGCCATGACCAGCGGCAGCGGTGAGGATGGAGACGTCGCAGCCACAATGACGGCGTCTGCATACAATTTAGCCTATGCCAATAGCGGCTGCCAATTTTTGCCCTACGGCATGGTTGGGTATTTTGCGACACCGCAGGGGCTATTCCAGGGATCGATTCACCGGGTAGGGGGTTTTCAGGACGGTAATTATACGGAACAGAGTTTGCTTACGGATTTTGTTCAGATTAACGATGACCCTGCATTATACATCAATCAGGTTGGTGAATATCTCTATTATTTGGGCGGGATGTATGGTGGCGATTCTGTCATTCGCAGTATGGATCTGACGAATCATCGGACAAGGACTGTCTTTCGCCGCGAGGGCAGCATTGCAAACCTGCAGGCAACCACAGAGGGGTTGTATTTTAGCGTTGCGGGCGAAGGGCTTTATCGGGTAGACCTAAAAGGCAAAGCGGAAGATCTGCTGGCTGCGGGAAATATTTTGTCCTTTTTCGTCCTGGATAATCAATTGTATTATGTGGCTTGCGATGAACAGTTCCATCCGCTGGAACTGCGGCAGAAGGATCTTAGCGACGGCAGCGAGATGGTCCTATATCGTTTGCCAGCTGCAGAAGATGGCGAGGGTTCTTCATCAGCGCTGCGTTTTCTCTGTTCTGATGGGGATGCGTTATATTTTGAGGATTTCCAGCAAGGCGTTTTCCGTCTGGACGGGAGTCCGGAATTGCTGCCTGGCATCCCGGCCGGGATAACCCGGCTGTGGGCGCTGGAAGATTCCCTATTCTATACGGCTACCGTCAGCAGGGGAGAGATTCTATGCCGGTATGATCTGGAGCAGCAGACCCTGGCATGGACGCTGGACCTGCCATCGGATCTAGGGGGATACTTTGGTATTTATCCCAATACATGGTATGTCGTCCTTTGCACCACCAGCGGCTGGTATCAACTGGATCCTGTAGCAGGTGAAGTGTTGAGTCTGCCTTTGCCTGCATGGAGTTTGGTGCAGCAGAATGTGGAGGTGGCTGAGGAATATGCACTGGAAATCCGTGAGGTGACTTATGATCCCGCAGAGCTGACCGCGGGGACGCAGGCGGATCTGACGGTAACGGTCGCTTATGATTGTCCGCAGGATGTCAGCTGCCAGCTGCGGGTGGGAATAAATGAAGACGATGGGGAATCCTATAATATCCGGGCGGAGCAAACCGTATCGGCTTCAGGAGAATGCACGTTTACCATACCGGTTATCCCTACTTTATATGAGGATGGTACAGTGCTTCAACTCTATCTCAGCCTGCTTGCAGAAGAAGGCGAGGAAGATGGGCGTACTCTGGCAACGCAGACTTATGCTTTGCCGGTTGCCAGGTTGACCGAGGGGATCGCCGTACCACAAGTCGTTGGTTATCCTCAAAGTCAGGCGGTGGAGGAATTGGAAGCGCTGGGGCTTGATTTTCAGGTTTGGTGGTATGAGGGAGACTGTGAAGGTGAAGGGGATTATCTGGTGGCGGGTCAGTCCATTCCCGCAGGCACTTTGGTAAAGCCGGGCGCAGTGGTCAAATTGCAGCTGAAAGATGAGTAAGGAGGGGTTTTCATGTATTTGTCCGCAGCGGGTTCCATCGGCCGGCGGGAGATTAATCAGGACAGCCTGCTGGCGGATCGTTTTCTTTGCCAACGGGGTGCACCGGGTGCATTTCAATTCCAGAGTCCACAGTTACCGGCTGGGCCCTTGGCCATGGCGCTTTGCGACGGCGCCTGCGAACAGGGCGACCTGGCTTCCGCCACTGCGGTAGATTTGCTTTATCAGGAGTTGGAGCAGCTGCATACGGCAAAGAGGGCGGAAGATCTGCATCCGGTTGTTGATACGCTCAATCAGCGGGTCTGCGACCTGTTCGGGCCGGAGCGGAACTGGGATGGGCTGGCGATTTCCACGTTATCCTTGCTTTGCCTGGGCGCTGGCCGCTATATCCTTTGCACGATCGGGGACAGCCCGGTCTATCGTCTGCGCGGCAAAGAGTTGTCTCAGCTCAGTCAGGTACAGACGCTTGCCGCCCTGCACAACGGACAGAATCAGCCGGCGGCTCTGGAGGCGGAGCGGCATGTGCTTACCAATTATCTTGGCCGGCATCAGGGCGGCGGTTCTGCCAGTGCAGTCTGGACCGAGGATGTGGTTCTGCCGGGAGATCTGTTCCTGCTTTGTTCGGATGGGATCCTGGAGCGACTGCCGGAGAAAAAACTGCGGACAGCATTGCTCCGTCACGGCAGCGAGGCGGCGCCGGAATTGGTCAGGCTGGCTTTTCGTAGCGGGTCTACGGATAATCTAACTGCATTGGTCGTACGGGCAGATGGTTGACCGCCCATGGGAGAGAGCAAAATGACCGGGCCTGATGCGGTTTTTGGCCGCCTTCAGGCCCGGTCGTTTTAACGGGTGGCATTTTGGCGATATTTATCGCCATGATGCAACCGCCCCTGTATTTGATGTTGGCAATCGATACGAGCGTTCGGTCGCCGAAAGCGATTTTGACAGTTCAGCCGCGCAGCAGCTTTTTGGCGATTCCGCGCAAACGCTGGCGCGCGTTTGGCTGCGGCAGGAAAGCGGCTGCCAACGCATCAATGCGCATGCCGGCAGCTGCTTTTTCGCGGAAGGCGTCGCGTTGGCGGGGGCGGACTACCGGCCGGATCAGGCAGGGATTATATACGGCAGCTTTCTGGCGCGAAACAGGTGCGCTATCCGCCTGATTGGTCGCGAACAGCGTTTCCAGCGCATGGTAGCCGGCCGGGGTGCGCGGTACAACCAGGGATACGCCGATATCATCCGCCAATGCAGGAGCAAGCGCCTTTGCGCCCCAGAGATCTCCCAGTGTGAGATCAGCCGCACTGTTTCGTTTGAAAGGGCAGCTATAGCATGCTTCACGCAGGGTCAGGTCCTGCAGGAACAGGCGCAGATAAGGATCCGCTGCGGCGGGCCGCCGGAGTTCACTGCCATCTGCAAAGGCATAACGCACTGCATAATCGTGCCAGCCGCTGCTTTTATCCCGAAAGTCGACATGTATCAGCGCTGAGCCATGATCTTCTGCCAATTCGCGGCAATAATGTGCAAACCAGACCGGCTCCGGCGCGCCGTGGCAGACGACTTCTGCGATCAGCAGCCGGGCATCATCACCCAGCGCCTTGCGTGCTGCTGCTGCCTGGCAAGGCAAGCCGCTGAACAATACCTGCCTGCCTGCAGACAGCATCTCTTTCGCCTGCTGCAGACAGCCGTCAAGATCGCTATAGAGGTATTTGGAGCCGCGCAGCGGTATCAGCTGCTCTTCGTTTTCCGCCATGCGGTGGCGCAGCCGCATTTCCTTGTCAAATGCAGCGCCGAAAACAACGCCGCCGGCAGCAAAGGTTTGTGTTGCCAAGGCGCTAAACGCTGCGCCAGAGGAGCTCTTTCGCCGCAGGGCATCGTCGTGCAGGCGGAAGGCGTAGGCGGTATCGTCTGCCTGCAGCACCTGCTGAAGCAGAGAGACCACCCCTTTTGCCGCTGCACGGTAATCTGGCAATATGCCTTGCAGCTGCTGTGCCATCTGCTCCCGCTGTGCAAATAATTGCCAGAATGCTGTACTGAGCTGATTTTCCTGCTCCAGTTTCTGAACGGGGATCACATAACCCTGCTCTGTGCCGAACAGGTCGCGCGCGATACCGCGGGCTTTTACCGAATAGCCAAGTACCAGCGTCGGTACGCCGCTTGAATAGGCGGCGATCGTCGCATGCGTGCGTGCGCCAACGAAAAAGACGAGACGGGAGATCAGCCCTTTCAGCTGTTCCGCGCCCTGGTCTTTGACCAGAAAGACACGCCCCTGCGCCGTTGGTTCTGTTTTCAGCTTTTCATAGAGCAGGCGGAGCGCACGACGGTCATCGCTGTCGCTGCGCACCACATGCGGGATCAGGGCAAGCTGCAGCTGTGTACGTGTTAACAGGTCCTGCGCCAGCCGCTCGAAATTGCGCAGCGTCATGCCGGGGATCTGTTCATTTTGCATCACCAGCGGGCTGAAGTTCAGCCCCACCGCCTGTTCCGGAATCAATCCGGCAGGTAGGTCGGCAGCTGCCTTGGGCAGCAGGAAAGCGGAATCCGGTGCATAGGCGATATTGTCCAGGCCGCTTTCCCGCATCGCATCGAAGCTGATCCGTTCTCTGACCGTGATCAGATCGAACAGCCGCAGATGCGCAGCCAATCCATGCGGCAGATCATCCGGCTCGATCGAGCAGCCAAGCAGCACATATGGTTTGCCTGCGGATTTGATATAATGATCCAGCGCCCAGTAACCTTGTCCCATATGATAGCAATAATTGTCTCCACCGATGGCGATGACGAGATCCGCCTCTGCAACGAGCGTGCGGAACCTGCTGGTGATCGGTAACTTGGAGGCGCGCAGCCCAAGCATACGGCGTGCGTGATAATGGAGATTGCTGGCTGAGTAACGGCCTGGCAGGCGGTCCAACCCTTCGATCTGTAGTTTGGGCAGGTCCTGCAGCCGGCTGCGGTCATCCGCTGCACTGTAGGAATAGAGGCTGACCCTGCAGCCGCATTCTTGCAGCAGGGCATAGACTGTACGCGCTAGCGCTTCGCAGCCATGGTTGGCGCTGCCGCCGTGCTGGCAGAGCAAAACGTGTTTGGTTTGGTTCATCATGGTCTCTCCTGAAATCTTGTCGCCGCTTTGGCAGCATGGTGCCGGCTTTGGGCGGTGAAGATGAAAGCATATCCCAACGTTTCAGCTGCGCGTGATGCGTTCGCGGGCTTCTCGCAGGCTAATGCCTTCCCGGTGTGCTGCTGCTGCGATGTCTTCATATTCCGGTTTTTCTTTTTCCGTGCCATAGCCAAAACCGCGTTTGAAACGTATGCCGCCGAGCGGGGTTTGCCGCATTTCACTTTCCCGTGCCAGCGTATAGCGAGTGCAATCCCGCCGCCGCAGGCCAAAACTGGTTGTATGCTGCAGGAGAAGGGCAGCCATACGGTCTGCGTCTTCACTGCGGCAAATGCAGGTGAACAACAGTCCGGGCCGCTGCTTTTTCATTTGTGCGGGCAGGGTGAATACGTCGAGTGCGCCCGCAGCCAGCAGGGCGTCGATGGCATACCCCACATCTTCCGCTGTCATATCGTCCAAATTGCAACAGAGCTCGCAGATCGTACCGTTCGGGCCGGCGTCTGCCACATCTTCGTCTTCACCCCAGAATGCGCGTATGCAGTTGGCTTGCGGAAAGTCACGGCTGCCCATGCCATAGCCGATGGCATGGCAGCGCATCAGCGGCTGGCTGCTGAAATCGTCGACGAAATGGCGCAATAATGCAGCGCCAGTCGGCGTGCAGAGTTCTCCGCTCATCTCTCCGGCATAGCTGGGGATATTCTGCAGCAGTA
>CALXRV010000026.1 GCA_944390945.1 uncultured Clostridia bacterium | reverse complement strand
GCTGAAGGTGCATGAGATTCCGGAGGCCGGACGACAGGCCAAAGGCACGGCGATTGTCAATCTGCTTAGTTTGACTGGCGAGGATTCTGTTGCCGCAGTGATTCCAGTGCGGGAATATAGCGACGATCTCTATCTCTTTATGGCAACTATGATGGGCGTAGTAAAGAAAACCAGCTTAAGTGAGTACGACAGCAGTCGGAAGGATGGCTTGGTGGCGATTAATCTGGATGCTGGAGATGAGCTAATCGGGGTAAAGCTGACCTCTGGTACAGAAGAAATTATCCTATCCACAGCAAATGGCGCTGCGATCCGCTTCTCCGAAGAAGATGTGCGGCCGATGGGACGCGCTACCCGTGGTGTACGCGGCATCAGTTTGGAGCGGCGTGACCATGTGGTCAGCATGGATACGGTACAGGAAAATGGTGAGTTGCTGGTCATTTCCGAGCATGGTTATGGAAAACGTACACCGCTGGATCATTTCCGCAGCACGCATCGCGGCGGTAAGGGCGTTTATGCGCTGCGCTGCAACGATAAGACGGGTGATCTGGTGGCGATCGAGGTGGTACGTCCCGGCGATGAAATGATGATCATCTCCCGCGACGGGATTATCATTCGCGTTAATGTGAATGATATTTCTGAGCAGGGGCGTTATGCGCAGGGTGTGCGTGTGATCAAGCTGGATGATGGCGATACGGTCGTGGATATGGCTAAGGTCATCTCTAAGGATGAGGAGGAAGAGGCAGACTAAAAGCACGGGATAAGCGGTGCGGCGTAGCTGCGCATATCGTACTTGCCGTTTTGCGGTGAAGCGTGAAGCATTGCTTCATGCCGGATCAGCAGCAGAGGTGTAATGCTGATCGATAGCAGCATAAAACAGACGGGAAGGTGGCCCTTCCCGTCTGTTTCTATCTGCGCCGAAAAGACTGCTTTCCACTCCTCGCTAGCATGCCGGGCAGCATCAGGCGCTTATCCACATATCTGCGTCGGATGGCTATGGATTAGCGGATGGGGAACTCTACGATACCCGCAGCGCCCGAAGCGATCGTATATTCCGGAAATACGACGACCGGGGTCCCGTCATCCCGAATATAAAAGCTGGTAGAGGTATCGACCGTGGTAAACCCTCCGCGTTCTGCCGGGAAAAAGTAGCTAAACCCTTCGTCATCAACACTGGCTTCGATTTGTGCAAGGATGGAATTATTGCAGATTTCCACCCAATCTTCACCCAGCAAATCTGCCAATGTGATATCGCGGTCATTTTCCAGATCCAGATTATAGCAGAACCGCTGTTGTTGTGCGCTGACCCAGCCTTCAGCAAAATCGACAACAAAGGAGACTGTCGTTTCGGTCTGGCTTTTGATCTCATAGTTCACGATCACATCCATTTGGCGCTCGCCCCACTCTTCCTGCGTGCCGCCAGTCGCAAAGAAAGCTGTCTGGTAATCCTGCCAGTCCGACTGTGCTTTCGCCAGCAGCGCATCCACACGTTCCTCAATCTCTGCATTGACGCGGGCTGCCGTTTCACTATCCGCTTCCACAGCAGGAACATTCAGTTGATAATCTACACCATCTTCCAGTGCCGCATAGCTGCGGATTGTCAGAATTTGGAACAGGCCGCCGAGGAGCGGGACATCCGCCGCTGCCATAGCAATGCCGGGCGAGAGGTTCAGCACGCCCATCAGCATAGCCAGGCAGGCTGCTGCAGCGGCAAATGAACGGTGCCAATTCTTGCGCGAACGATTCTGCCTGCCCTGGCGGATCGCAATGCGAACGCGATGATGCAGTTCCGCTGGGATAGGCGTTTCCAGATAACGGGCTTTTGCCTTTTCCAGTTCATTCAATTACGTTCACTCCTTCCAATGATAGACGCAGCTTTTTCAGGCCGGCATAGAGCCGTGTCTTGACCGTACTGAGCGGTGATTCAGTGATCGCGCTGATCTCTCGCAGGGAAAGATCTTCATAGAAGCGCAGGCGAATGATGGTGGCGATATCCGGTGGGAGGGCGTCGATTCGCGCCGCCAGATCGCTGTCATCCGGGAGAGGGTCTTCATAGCTGCCCGTATCCAGCGTATCGGTATCGGCAAAGACAATGTGCTGCCTTTGACGAAGCTGGTCATAACAGATATTGACCAGAATGCGATATACCCAGGCGCGCAGCGCGTTCGGGTCCCGCAGGCGATCTTGCCGCTCCAGTGCCCTGCAGACAGCAGTTTGTACCGCATCCAGGGCCTCTTCACGATTTTTCAGGTAACTGTAGGCCAAGCGGTAAAGTTTTGCCTGGTTCTCGATCAGATAGCTTGTCAACAGACGGTCTATTTCCTTTTTCGACACGGTTGATGATCCTTTCTTTCTGCGTTCTGTTATTTGGACGCAGGAGGGAAGCGAAAAGTTTGCATTACGTGAAAAACATTCCGGCTTTTGCCGGAATGTTTTTCATGTAGTGCAGCAGGTGAAGCTGGAAGTTGATCAGAACACTTTCCGGCAGGAGTAGGTTTCCTGTACCTGCACCAGCGCTTCGCCGAAACGCTGGAAATGTACGATTTCGCGTTCGCGCAGGAAGCGCAACACATCAAGCACACGGGGGTCATCGGTCATATCCATCAGATGGTTATAGGTTGCGCGTGCTTTTTGTTCAGCCGCCATGTCTTCCTGCAGATCTGCGATCGGGTCGTTTTTATTCTGGATGTAGGTAGCGGTCCAAGGGTTGGAATTGGCATCTACATAGAACAGCCCTTTTCCATGATCGACAAATGAACCACCCATGCTGCCGGCAATGATTTCATCCAAATCTGCATCTTTTGTCAGTTTGTAGGCAAGCGTGGCAATCATCTCAAGATGTGCCAGTTCTTCTGTTCCGATATCTGTCAGCAGGCCCTGGGTACGGCTGGTGGGCATCGTATAGCGCTGATTCAAATAGCGCAGCGCTGCGGACAGCTCGCCGTCCGGTCCGCCATATTGGCTCAATAGCATTTTTGCCAGCTGGGGATTGGTTCCGGAAACACTGACCGGATACTGTAGCTTTTTTTCATAAATCCACATAAGCGCACCTCCTCAATCGTTCCAGGGAAAAGCGGTTTCTGCCCACAGCCAGGTATCACTATCTGCAGTGCTGTACATTTGCAGCAGTGGACCGTATGCCGCACTATATTCCATGCTGAGCTTTTTATACTGCTCTGCCGTCATCTGGTAGCGTTCGATAGCGAAGCTATCCGCCGGGTGTGTATCCAAGTATTGGCCAAGATCATCCATCGTCAGCCCCAGCTGCTGAATGCGCAACATAAGTGCACTTTGCTCCTGCGTCATGCCAATCCCTCCTTATTTTTCGCTGAAGTTTTCCATCGGGCCGTACTTGCCTTTGGGGATGGAAAGATCTGGGAATACGGTGCCGCTGACAAAAGCGGATTCATAATCATAAAAGCGATCGACATCCTGTGTGGCGACAAATGCATACCCGGCTTTTACGCAGCCATCCGCGCAAGGCATGATTACACCACTGCAGCTTTGACGTTCAGTCATTGGAATACCTCCTTGTGTTTTTTCTCATCCACAGCATATGAACAACTTGACGGGAGGTGCGCAGCGGGTGGGGAAAAGCAGGCAGGAACGGCTTGCCGGGAAGCGAAAAAGAAATGGGGAGGTTGTGCAGGATGCATTTGCGCGAATTGGATTTTTCAGATACTGATCATATCTTAAACTGGCTGCAGGATGCAGAAAACAGGTGTTTTTTTGCTGGTGATGACATTATGCCGACACGACGGGAAGTAGAGCAGTTCATCTTTTCCGCATTGTATGTTGCGGGAAATATTTATCGTGTGCTGTCAGATGATGTAGATGATTTTTTGGGTCTCGTTGCACTAAAAGATATTGATCCCGCAACCGCTGCTGCGGAATTTGCGATCGCTCTGTTGCCAGCGGCGCGCGGCAGGGGCTATGCGATGCTGGCAACTGATCTGCTTCTGCGGTTTGCCTTTAATGAGGTAGGTCTGGTGCGGATCTATATGTATACTTCAGTAGAGAATGACGCGACCATCCGCTTTAATGAGCGCTATGGCTTTTTGCCGCAAGAAGGTCCTTTTCAGCAGATCGCCATTCGGGGAAGACTTCATGATGTAAAATGGTATGGCATGACAAAGGCGCAATTCCTGCAGATCCGCCAAACGACCGCTCCGGTCAGGGAGCAGTAGTGGCAGGGGAATGGCGATCACGACGCATAACAACTATACGATGACCTAGCAGGACCTGCCGGTAATACGGCAGGTCCTGCTGTTATTTCTGTATCTGCAATTTACCCTTTTTGCCGCGGCAGCTGAGGGTATCTAGGTGGCTGCGTTTTGATTTGCCGGATATTTTTGCCTCTGGTCGCCAATTGCCTCCTACCGGCTGCACCGATTGTTTTTACCAGCATAAGATGGGATAAGCAGGCGGAAGAGTCTGCCTGAAATAAGGATTGAGGTGGTAGATATGACTTCAAAATGTAATTGCACGGTCTATCAGGAGCCGTATTGCTGGCAGCAGGACAGCGTGAATTGTGTCGGCGGCATGACGCGTTGCCCGGAGACGCCCCCTTGCACGCCCTGCCCCCAGCAGCCATGCCCTCCGCGTCCCTGTCCTCCGCGTCCCTGTCCTCCGCGCCCATGTCCTCCTTATCCGTGCTCGCCGTATCCTTGCCAGGGTGGTACGGAAGCTTATGCTTCTTATCTTTTACTGCCGCAGAATTTACCGGTGACGCCGCAGACTGAAGAGTACTTGCGTTATAGCGTGCTGCTTAACAATGATAGCAGTTGCATAACCAAGCAGGATGAGACGACGCTGGAACTGGCCTGCGGCGATTATCTGCTCAGTTATTCCCTGATGGCGGAAGCAGGGGGGACGGGTGTCGTCACGATCCGTCCGCAGATTGACCAGCAGACAGAACCCCTGTATGTCGACAGTGCGACTGCAACAGGCAGTGGCGAGCCGCTGCGGCTGGGAAAAAGTATGATGATCCGTGTGCAGGAACCCTCTGTCTTACGCATGTTGCTGCAAAGTACTGTGCAGCTCAACAGTTTCCTTGGCTATCTGATGCTGTATAAACTGTAATAGACAGGAGAACGATATGGCAACTATCAGCTTGTGCATGATCGTGCGTGATGAAGAAGATGTGCTGGCGCGTTGCCTGGAAAGCGTGGCGGCGGCAGTGGATGAGATTATCATTGTGGATACTGGTTCACAGGATATGACACGAGAAATTGCGCGTCGATATACGGAAAAAGTATATGACTTTGTCTGGTGCGACGATTTTTCTGCAGCACGCAATTTTTCCTTTGCGCAGGGAACAATGGATTATCTGTTTTGGCTAGATGCAGATGATGTGCTGCCGCCGGCCAGCCAAACGGCACTGATGGCATTAAAGGAAAAATTGACGCCGGATGTAAATGCGGTAAAAATGCCTTATCATGTCACATTTGATGCGCAAGGTGCCCCCAGTTTTATTTACGAACGTGAACGGCTGATCAAAAACCATGCCGGCTTCAGCTGGAAAGGCGCGGTGCATGAGGCGATTGCAGTGGCAGGCACTGTCCTGCATGCGGAGACAGTGATTGTTGAACACCACAAGCAAAAGGCTGGTGATCCGGATCGTAACTTAAGGATTTATGAGAAGCAGTTGCATGCCGGAGCGGTTTTGACACCGCGGGAACAATATTATTATGCAAGAGAGCTGTATTATCATCACCGCTATGAAGAGGCAGCCGCTGCTTTCCAAACATTTTTAGCCATGCCGGACGGCTGGCTGGAAAATAGGCTGGATGCATATCCTCTATTCGCATTTTGTCTGGAAGCTTGTGGAAAAGGAGGGCTGGCGCTGCAAGTGCTGTTGCAGAGTTTGGCAGAAGCGGCGCCGCGTGCCGGGATTTGCTGTGAAATTGGGCGGCACCTTTTTCAGCAGGGAAAATATGCTGCAGCTATCTTCTGGTATGAGAGCGCTCTTAATTGCCATGCTGAGATTGAGAGCGGTGCGTTTCTCAATCTGGATCATATCGGGTATACGCCCTATATGCAGCTTTGCGTCTGCTATTATCGGCTGGGTAATATTGCTGCAGCGCGGAAGTGCCACATGCAGGCTGCAAAAATAAAGCCGGATGCACCAGCAGTACGCTACAATGAAGCGTTTTTTGCTACGATCAGCGATTGACTTGCTACAGCAGGATTGTCCGCACAATGGGTGTGATACCGCATATGATATGGCAGAGGAAAATATTGGTTGCGGATAGAAGTTGGCGGCAATCCAGAAAGGAGTATTACTAATTATGGTACAGTATGTTAAGAATTGTAATGGCTATTATGTTTGCAATACCCAGGATCCCTGTCAGCAAACTTGCTGCAGCAGATGTTGTATTGGACCGACGGGTGCGACAGGCGCTACGGGTGCGACAGGTGCGACAGGTGCGACAGGCGCTACGGGTGCGACAGGTGCGACAGGTGCGATAGGTGCGACAGGTGCTACGGGAGCCACTGGCCCGACCGGCCCGACGGGTCCTCCCGGACAGGGCGTTGAAGATGCAACGGAATATACCCCGGGTGCGTACTATCTTGCCGGAGATCTGGTCTATTATTCTGGCAGCCTTTATCGGGCGAGGATCAATGGTGCAACCGGTGCGCCAAACGTTTCTTCTGATTTCCAGTTGTTAACGGTTGCAGGACCTACAGGTGCTACGGGCGCTACAGGTGCAACGGGGGCCACGGGAGCGACAGGTGCTACCGGTGCTACCGGCCCTGCCGGTGGTCCGACCGGCCCAACGGGAGCCACGGGGGCCACAGGTGCAACTGGTGCCACGGGCGCAACAGGCCCGACTGGCGATACCGGCGCCCAAGGCTTGCAGGGCGCAACCGGGGCGACGGGAGCAACTGGTCCGACGGGGGATACTGGTGCGCAGGGATTACAGGGTGCGACGGGTGCCACAGGTGCCACGGGTGCGACTGGTGCTACGGGGGCGACAGGCGCAACCGGCCCAGCCGGTGGTGCAACTGGCCCCACGGGTGCGACCGGTGCCACAGGGGCAACTGGTGCAACAGGTGCAACAGGTGCTACCGGGGCGACAGGCGATACTGGGGCCCAAGGGTTGCAGGGAGAGACTGGTGATACGGGCGCAACTGGCCCAACTGGTCCGACCGGTCCTACCGGTTCGACGGGTCCAACCGGCCCAACTGGCCCAACCGGCCCAACTGGCCCAACTGGCGATACCGGTGCGCAGGGCATCCAAGGTCTTCAGGGTCTGCAGGGTGATACTGGACCGACTGGTCCAACTGGGCCGACTGGCCCAACTGGCCCGACAGGTCCGACCGGGCCGACCGGCCCAACCGGCCCAACCGGCGATACCGGTGCGCAGGGCATCCAAGGTCTTCAGGGTCTGCAGGGTGATACTGGACCGACTGGACCGACTGGTCCGACAGGTCCGACCGGCCCAACTGGTTCGGTAACATCTGGTACTGCGGTTTCTGATGTTGCTAGTCCTAGCACCGCTACGACAGAGGATGTTGCTAATACAGTTAATGAGTTGCTGGCGTCTCTGCGCGCAGCAGGTATTATTTCCACCTGATCCTGGGAAAAAAGCAGACGGCAGGCTATCATGCCTGCCGTCTGCCTGTATGCCGGGCTGTTTTGATTCCAGGATGAAACGGCGTCAAGTCATTTCATTGATCCACAGTTTTTTATCTGGCGCGCCAAGCATTCGGCGCGTCTCAGCCGCAATGGTTTCCGGATCCATGTTTTCCGATTGACTTAGACAGCGTGCCATAACCCAGGGGAATGCTGTCTCAGAGCGCTGACGAATCAACGGAATGTTTTGTGGCGCCAGCCATTGCAGATGGCTGCAGCCCCGCGCTGCAGCAAAACGTTGCGCAAATTCCAGGCTGTGCTGCAGGGATTTGCGATCAAGAAAACCAAGTTCGCGCAACCGGAGTATTTCCTTATCTTTGGTCCAGAGCAGATAGGAATGGTCTGTCGCCAGGATGCCGCCACCCTCGCTGAAATGTTCGCCCAGAAAAGAACGCCAGTTATTTTCATTCCGCAAAAGAAAACCATCAAATTCACTGCACATTTTTTGGTAGATGTTGTTTAGATGACGAATGCTGGTTGTAGTGAACGGATAATCCTGCCAGCCGGCCGGCAGCTCACCATCGTCTGCGGAAAAGATAAGCTGGCGTAAGGTGTAGCATTGCGTAAAGCCCAGCGGCGCATAATATGCTGGGATATCTGTATAAAGAAGCGCGAGCTGAAATTTGCTGGCCGCTAGTTCTGCCAACGCGTAATGCAGCAAACGGTGCCCGATCCCTTGGTGCCGAAATGCTTCTGCAGTGGTGACCCCGACAAGATATGCGACGGGCAAAGGCTGACTGTGCAAGGAGAGAGTATAAGGCGCAAGCTGCAGGCAGGCCAGCATTTCCTGACCGTCGAACACAGCCAGTGTGCGTTGCGGGCGGAAAATTTCCCGGAAATACCAGGAAAAATATGGTTCTTCATCGCCAAATGCCGCAGCCCATAGGCGTTTCACCTGGGGTGAATCCTGTTTTCGTGCATAACGGATGATCATGGGCAGCCCCCCGTTTTTCGATACGCAGAAAATGTCTGATTCCGCCGATACAAATTTAATCAAATTATAACAGAAAAAACTGCTGGATGCTATCGAAATCAACAGCAGTTTATGTTAAAATAAAACCCAGGTTTTCTCCATTGCCCAGGCGATGGCAGGAAAGAGCGCTCTTGCCTGTCTGGATGTATTTTTTGAAAGTGGGGATTATTCCCGAATTTCCGGAGGTGGAATATGGAGCTTGCGATGCGCACAGGCGCTGTATTGGGCACGGTTGCATTTCAGCTTGGGCCATTTGCTGTCCGCTGGTATGGCATCATCATCAGCATTGGCATGCTGATCGGTATTGCGCTTGCTTATCGTGAGACGGTGCGTCAGCATTTGAATCCTGATGATTTGATCGATCTCCTTTTGTTGCTGATCCCGTCGGCTGTTATTGGCGCACGGTTGTATTATGTCATCTTCCGCTGGCAGTATTATGCGCAGTATCCGGAGATGATCTTGAAGATTTGGAAAGGCGGTTTAGCTATCCATGGCGGTGTAATTGCAGGCGTAATCGTTTTATTGCTTTATTGCCGTCATAAAAAGCAGGATTTTCTGCGCTGGGCAGATATCATCGCACCGTCGCTCATTTTGGGGCAGGCGATTGGCCGCTGGGGAAATTTTGCCAATGCAGAGGCGTTTGGGCCGGTGATTGAACCCGGTTCGTTCTGGTCCTGGGTCCCGCTGCAGGTTTACGCGGACGGCGCTTATCATCATCCGACATTTCTTTATGAATCGATCTGGGATGCGCTGATTTTTCTCTTCCTGGTCTGGCTGATCCGCCGACCACATCGGATCGGGACGGTGTTTGCCGATTATCTGATTTTCTATTCCATCGGTCGTTTCTTTATCGAGCAGTTGCGCACGGACAGTTTGATGATTGGACCGCTGCGTACAGCAGTGCTTGTTTCTGCGCTTGGGATTGTGATTGGTGTGATTATTCTTTGGCGAATCGAAAAAAAGCCGGTAGTCGATGTATCGTTACCGCCTGAGCATAAAGTGGGTTCGAAAAGCCACCGTGAAAGCGTGAAGAAAAAGAGGGACTGATTGCGCAAGAGCGCGTAAATTTCGGAAGGAAAATAAACAGGACGGGCTGACGAGCAACCGCCGATAGGGAAGTGTTAAAAACAAACTAACTTAACGGCTGGCAGATCGGTTGCGACAGAAAGCGTTGAAGCGGGCAAAGACATCTTGCCCGCTTTTTCTATGCTGTGTGGAAGATAGAGAAACAGCATTTTACATTACCGAGTGATGTGATATGACGCGTTTTATCTCTGGCCTTTGCCAGCCGTAGGAATACCGGCTTTTTGCCCACCTGAACCCGTGCTGAAAGAATAGGTACAATGTATGCGGAGGCAGGAGATTTACAGCGGGAACTACAGCCCGCTTCGGATGTTTGGTCGCCAAAAGGTGGCGCTACGGACGCTGAATAAGGAATCAGAATGACAGGCTTTGCAGAGAATGGTGCGGCAGGTGCAGGAAGGGGACAATCGCTTGAAATTTTGTATCAGAGAAAGGCAAAGAGCGGAATGATCGTTTGAAAGAGCATAGCAAAATTGTATATACGCTTGGGCGATAAAAACGCTTGCCAATGATCCGCAACTATGCTATGCTGAAAGCAAATGATAAAGAAAGGGAAAGGTTCAGCCAGAATGCGCATTCGCTAAGGATTTCACACAAACAAGATGCTGAAATGCAGAAGGGGTCTCAGACCCTATGTTTGTGCTTGAAATGGGCGGATATTGCTGGACCTCTCCATTTTTAGGAAAGACCTGGAAATTTGCGGCATCATACGTTTCCGGGCTTTTGTGTCCAAACCGCCCTCCGGCGCCTTCTGCAAGGCTAAGGAGGTATTTTTATGTCCAAAATCTTGTTATCTGCAAGCCATATCGTCCAGTATTTTGGTGAACGGAAAATCCTGGAATTTGAAAAACTAAACGTCTACGAAGGGGATCATATCGGTATTGTCGGGGTAAACGGTGCGGGTAAAACCACTCTGCTGAATATCTTATCCGGTGAACTGAGCCCGGACGAAGGGAGCGTGACCCGGAAGGTGCCGGTGAGCTATTTCAAGCAATTTCGGGAATGCGTAGAGCAAGTAGACCCGCAAAAATGTCATAAACTGGGGCTTACGGGAAAACTTTCTCGTGAACACTTAAGTGGTGGAGAGATGACCCGTTTGGGTCTGGCGGCCATGAATGAGGATTCTCTTTTAACCTTTGCTGATGAACCTACTGCCAATCTGGATGCTGATGGGGTGGAGTTTTGCTGCCAGATACTGGAACAGTGTCCCACCCTATTGCTCATTAGTCATGATCGAACAGTCATGAATCGACTGTGTACCCGCATCATTGAGGTGCGTGATGGGCATCTTCATTTTTTCACGGGTAATTTTTCCGCTTACGATGAACAAAGAGAACAAGCCTTTAAGCGACAGGAATTTGAATACCGACAGTACTGTTCAGAAAAATCTCGACTGGAGAAGGCTGCTCGTCAGCGGAGCCAGGCCAGCAAAAATGTCCGCAAAGCGCCCAGCCGGATGGGGAATTCTGAAGCCCGTCTTCACAAACGAGCGGCAGGAGAAAAGAGGGAGAAGCTGGACAGCGCCCGAAATGCTATTTTATCCCGTCTGGAACAACTGGAAGTAAAGGAGAAGCCACAGCAAGCAGCCCAGGTGCGAATAGATTTTTCCTTAACCGATCCGCCCGCCAACCGGGAAATCGTCACGGGCAGCCAGATTACTTTCAGCTATGGGGAGGGCCTGATCTTCGAAAACGCTTCGTTTTCTTTGCCCAGGGGGAGCAAAACTGCTTTGGTTGGACCAAACGGAGCAGGGAAAACCACGCTCATGGAGCTGATTTGCTCCGGTGCACCAGGAATTCGCGTGGTTCCCAAGGCAAAAATCGGCTATTTTAAACAAAGTTTGGACGCCCTGGATTCAAATAAAACAGTTTTGGAAAATGTCATGGCAACATCGGTGCAGAGCGAGCATACCATGCGGGGTATACTGGCAAGGCTTTTGATCCGCCGGGAAGATGTATTGAAAAAGGCGGCGGTATTAAGTGGCGGCGAACGGGTCAAGCTGGCCTTTGCCAAGCTGTTTGGTTCGCCGGCCAATCTGCTTTTGCTGGACGAACCTACTAACTTTCTGGATATGCCTGCCATCGAGGCTTTACAAAAAATGGTGGTGGACTATGAGGGAACCATCCTGTTTGTTTGCCATGACCGGACTTTTACTGATGGGTGCGCCACCCGCATCTTACGGATTGAGGACAGAAAACTCATTCCTTTTGAGGGAAACCTTACCGCTTGGGAAAAAAAGCAGCTGGAGGCAAGGTCAGAAGAGAAGATGGATAAACTCCTTTTGGAATTGCGGTTGGCGGAGGTGATTGCTAGACTAGCCGCTCCCAACTGCCAGAATAAAGAAGATCTGGAAAAAGAATTTGAACGACTTGCCGCGCAAAAGAATACGCGATAAAAGGCAAGGGGAAATGGCGGAATATGGTTTCCCGCATATGCTTCCCTTGACGAATCTCTTATCGAGAAACCCCTTTGAAGTATGCAAAGGATAGCGGATATGCCAATCTAACTTGTTCATCGATACCGGTATTTCCGGAGCGGCTTTTGATAGACCTGTCTCGAATGAGAGGAGTCATCCTGTAGAAGCAAGAAAGGGAAAACGGTTATCGTAAAGATATATCCCGCATGGGGCGGGATTATCTGAACGTTGATGATGATACCGAGCGCTTTTTGCCAAGCGTGATATCCGGTATTATCGTCCAGGCGCTGGCCAAAGCCAGTGGTCACCGGCGACAGAAAATCCAGACTATCTGGAACTTCGTCGGCGGGCTGCAGCAGGACGAAGATAAGCAGAGCATTGAACGGTAAAGAAAAAACAGGACAGCATAGCAATTTGCTATGCTGTCCTAAAGAGATCATTGTTTCCTTACCTTATGGATGTGCGACATGGATGTGCGGCGAATTCGTCTGACCGTTCTTTTATAATTTCGTCAAACGATATCCGTATAGCCAGGATCGTTTGGAATGATCAGCAGGCAGATAATGTAGAGGATGATCCCGGGAAACGCGACCGTAAACAAAGAAAGCGCGACATAAATCAGACGAATCAGCGTCGGATCACAGCCAAAGTACTCGGCAATGCCGCCACAAACGCCGCCCAGCATTCGGTTTTTGGTTGAGCGGTAGAGCTTTTTTACAGCAGCCATGGCAGTAGCCCTCCAATTATTTTTGCTTTTTATTCCAGCTATCTTTCATTGTGACGATTCGGTTGAAGATGAGGTTCCCTTCGCCGCTATCTTTATCTTTGATAAAATATCCCTGGCGCATGAACTGATAGGGTTTTGCCAGCGGCGCATCGGCTAAGGAGGCTTCCAACAAGGCATGCTTGACGACCAGGGAATCCGCAGACACAAAGTCTGTAAAATCTTCGCCTTCTTCCGTGTCATCCGGGTTGCTTTTTGCAAACAGACAGTCATACAGCCGCAGCTCTGCAGGGACAGCGCTTGCTGCATCTACCCAGTGAATGGTACCTTTCACCTTTTTACCGCTGGTATCATTGCCGCTGCGTGTATTTGGATCATAGCTGCAATGCAGTTCCGTAATTTTCCCTGCCTCATCTTTGATCACTTCGTCACAGCGGATGATATAGGCATATTTCAACCGCACTTCTCCGCCGGGCATCAGGCGGTGGAAGCCTTTTATCGGTTCCTCCATAAAATCGCTTTGCTCAATATAGAGCTCGCGCGTGAAATGCAGCAACCTGGTGCCGCCGTCTTCTTTTTCCAGATTGTTGTCTGCCGGCAGTTCTTCGCTCTGGCCGGCCGGATAATTGGTGATGATCACCTTTAGGGGATCGATGACCGCCATCGCACGGTCTGCCGTGGTATTCAGCTCTTCCCGAACGCAGAATTCAAGCAGAGGGAATTCTACCGTGCTGTTTGACTTGGCAACGCCGATCTTTTCGCAGAAATTGCGGATCGCCTCAGGCGGATAACCACGGCGGCGCATACCGGCCAACGTAGGCATGCGCGGATCGTCCCAACCGCTGACGAATCCTTCTTCCACCAGACGGCGGAGTTTACGCTTGCTCATCACCGTGTTGGTGATGTTCAGGCGTGCAAATTCAATCTGGCGGCTGCGGCAGGGCACATCGCAGTTGGCGATCACCCAATCGTAAAGCGGGCGGTGATCTTCAAATTCCAGCGAACAAAGGGAATGGGTGATGCCTTCAATCGCGTCCTCCAGCGGATGCGCATAATCATACATCGGATAGATGCACCAGGTATCGCCAGTGCGATGATGCCGCATATGGTTGATGCGGTAAAGCACCGGGTCGCGCATATTGAAATTTGGCGAGGCAAGATCGATCTTTGCACGCAATGTCATTGCGCCGTTTTCAAATTCACCCGCGCGCATGCGTGCGAAAAGATCCAGGCTCTCCTCGATTGGCCGTTCCCGATATGGGCTGACTGCTGGATGCGTCAAGTCGCCACGCATTTCCTTGAACTCATCTGGAGAAAGCTGGCAGACATATGCCAGCCCTTTTTTGATCAGCGCTACAGCATATTGGTACATCTGCTCAAAATAGTCGGATGCATAAAAGAAACGATCCTGCCAGTCATAGCCAAGCCAGTGGATATCCTCCTGGATTGCCTCGACATATTCCACATCCTCTTTGGTTGGATTGGTATCATCCATGCGCAGATTGGTTAATCCACCATACTTTTCCGCCGTGCCAAAATCGATGCAGATTGCTTTGGCATGGCCAATATGCAGGTAACCGTTGGGCTCTGGTGGGAAGCGTGTATGCACCCGGCCGTCATAACGGCCGTTTTGCAGATCGTCATTGATCAATGCTTCGATAAAATTGTTTGCTGTCAGTTGTTTCAGGTCATCCATATACGAGGACCTCCAGAGTTTATTTCTTTGATCGCAATACCATATTATACCCTATTTTTTGCTGTTTCACAAGTTAAGCCAGTAAAAAACCATAAACGACTGCTGCAATGAGATAAAGCACGAAATAAATCGGCAAGGATTGCAAGAGCACTTTCTGCAGGTTAGCCCCAAAATACTCCGAGGTTATGCTAACACAGAGATGGGTTGGCGTAATCTGTACGCCGATATAAGAAGAAAGATGAATAAAAGCGATGGTGCCGAGCGTGAAATCCGGAATGGCGGTCATCAGCAGAGGCGTAACAATACCGGTTGCAGAATAGGCAAGTCCGGTAAGCATACCGATGAATACGCAGAGCAGGGAAAAGATCAGCACAGGTGGAATAGGCAGCTGGCTGACCAGTTCCGGTAGGGTTTCCACAGCTCCGCTGGCCTGGATCAAATCCTTAAATACCATGACAGCTGCACTGGCCAACAGAATGCGCCCTTTCGTTTGTTCGCGGATCAGCTGTGGCAGGCCGCGGATCGGCTGTTTGACTGCGATAAACACGGCGAGCAGGGCGATCAAGCAAGAAAGGGAGACCGGTAGATCAACCAGCATGATCAAAACGATCAAAAAAAGAAACGGCCAAAGGGCAAGCAGGGTGTTTTTGATTCGTTTTCCCAGATCATGCGGTTTATCTTCGCTCTGCTTGGGCTGGCGGGGGAAGCCCCGTAACAGAAGAAAACCACTGAAAAAGGCGAGCACCGCCATGGGAAACAGAATTGCGGAAAGTCCACCGACCGGCACGCCGGCAATGCCGGCGATGATTAGCAGAGAAGGATAGGTGGGGAAAAAGATTTCCATAATATGGCGGTAGTAGACATTGATCACGGATTTTTGTTCGGCGGAGAGCGAAAGGGATGCGGTTGCATTGTCGACCATTGGCGCAGAAAAAAGAGCGCCGCCAGCTGAGGGAAGGAAGCCGATGATCATCGGCATGGAAACAGCATCAATACGTTTACTGTGGAATAGCTCATCGATGGCATTGAGCATGCGCTGCAGATACCCTGCTCTGCCAAGCAAGCCTTCCAGCAGCATGACAAACCAGATGACGAGGATTACTTCAAGCGTTTCCGGGTTGATAAGGGAAAGGCCAAAACTACGCAGGAATTCGAGCGGCGGCATGGCAAAAAAAATGCCAACGAGTACCGTAGCGCCCAGCATAACGAGATAGAGAGGTTTTTTCAGCCCGAGAAAGATGAGGATGAGGACAAAAATGGCGGCAAGTTTCAGCAGTTCCATACGGCGAACGCTCCTTTTCGTCTGTATGCTTGTCGCCAAGATCCCGCAAAAGATCTTCGGCAAAGAATTTAGGCAAGGATACCCAGATGTTCCAGCAAGATCCGTATTCCAATCAGAATGAGGACAATACCTCCCGCGAGTACAGCATAGCGCTGCAGCCAGCGACCGCAACGGCAGCCGATTAGCCCTCCGGCCAGGCAACAGAAAAAAGTCGCAGCAGCGATGACCGAGGCGGAATAGACGATATTGACGCGCAATGCCGCAAAACTGACACCGATCGCAAGCGCATCGATACTGGTTGCGACCGCCTGACCGAGCAAAGTGCGCAGATCCAGCTGATGTGGCGCTGCACAACTTTTACTGCGCAGATCGCGAAGTCCGTCGCGCAGCATTTTACCACCAATCAGCAATAATAGCGCAAAGGCTACCCAATGATCGAAAGAGGCGATAATGTGGCTGAATCCGCTGCCCAGCAGATAACCGATCAACGGCATCAATCCTTGTGCCAGACCAAAGGCCAACGCAGTGATGAATGCCTGTTTTTTGGCTCCGCCATATGCCGCGCCATTTGTCACCGAAATAGCAAAGGCATCCATGGAAAGAGAAAGGCCGATCAGCAACAACTCGTAGATATCCATGATTTGCTCCCGTGATTGAAATATCAGCACTTGATATTATCTGCGATAGGACGATATTTGTCAACAAAAAAGGCCGGCAGGAAATCCAGCCGTACTGCCAGAACTATAAATTTTGTTCCGCTCGTATGGGAGGATTTCCTGCCGTTGAATGACTGATGAGCAGTGGTTGATGGGTAGAAAATCGTCTCCATACAGATTTCACAAAGCGTGCTTCAACAAGAAAGAGGATATTGCGTGATGAAATTTTTACATACAGCAGACCTGCATCTGGGGCGTTTCCTGGACAACCGTCCCCGTTGGCCGGAGCAGCAGGCCATATTGGATGAGATCGCCGCTTTGGTGGAAACGGAGCGGGTGGATCTGGCATTGTTGGCGGGGGATATTTTTGATGCGTTTATTCCGCCGGCAGCTGCAGAACAAATGTTTTATCTGTTTGCGGAGCGGTTGGCTGCTGCAGGTTGTGCGGTCGTGGCGATTGCCGGCAATCATGACCAACCGCAAAGGCTGGCAGCGGCGCAGGCTTTGGCTGCGCATCGCGGCATCTTTCTGATCGGTATGCCGGGAACACGTTTCCCAGCTACGACAGCTGCAGATGGTATTGGCTGCCTGCCTTCCCGCAATGCGTTGCGGTTGCGCTTGGCAAATGGGGAGCAGGCGGTCGTCGCAGCCTTGCCATATCTTTCGGAGGCGAGATTGCAGGAACTTTATACAGAAGATATTACGGATGAGGTTGGAGCCCGCCATGATTATCAGCGTGTGCTGCTAGAAAAAATGGAGCAGTTGGCTGCAGATTTTCGCCCGGATACAGCGAATTTCGTGTTGGCGCATCTGTTTGTTGCCGGAGGGCATAGCAGCGACTCGGAGCGACCGCTGAGCATGCAGGTGGGCGGCAGCTTTGGCGTGAGCCGGGATGTGTTCCCTGCCGGTGCAGATTATATCGCACTGGGACATTTGCATCGGGCACAACAGGTACGGCATGCGGTACCCTGTTTTTATGCCGGTTCTCCGCTTGCCTATAGTTTTTCTGAATGCGATCAGGTAAAAGCTATTATGTTGGGCGAAATAGCCTGGGATGAGGCAGGAAAAAAGCAGATCACCCTGCAGGCAATACCGCTGCAGGCAGGCCGTCCTCTTGCCATATGGCGGGTTGGCAGTTATGCCGAAGCGTTGCAGCGCTGTAGCGATCCAGCGTTACAAGATGTTTGGGTTAGTTTACAGATTGAATTAGAGCAGCCCCTGACCGCCGAGCAACTGGATGCCTTGCAGGCAGCGCACCCCTGTCTGGTCGCGGTGACGCCGCTTTATCGTGAGCAGGGGGAAGTAGCGGAATATGCACCGATGGAGGAAAAAAGCATCCCGCAGCGGTTTGCTGATTTTGTGCTGGAAAGTGAAGGCGTTGCAGCGGATGATGCACTGCTGGACGCTTTTTGTCAGCTGTTGGCTGAGGAGGAGGAAGAAGAAGAGGAATGATCCCGCTCAATCTGCGCTTTGCTGGTTTAAATAGTTACCGTAGCCAGCAGGAGATCAATTTTCAAGAGTTGGCTGCGGAGGGACTGTTTGGTATTTTCGGTGTGACGGGCGCCGGCAAATCAACAATTTTAGATGCGATGACCCTGGCGCTGTTCGGTGTTGTTAACCGGGCGCCGCGCGGCACGCAGGGTATGATCAACAGCCGGGAAAAAAGTTGTTCCGTATCCTTTTCATTTCGGCTAGGGCAGCATACATATCGTGCCGAACGCGTGTTTGAGCGCGCAAAGGGCGAGGCCTTTTCCGCGCAGGGCAAAAGCTGCAGGCTGATCTGTGACGATGGCGTCGTGATGGCAGATAAGGCTGAGCTGATGAATGCTGCCATTAAGAAGCTGTTGAACATGGACTGTCAACGGTTTTGTCAGACGGTGATCCTGCCGCAGGGAAAGTTTGATCAGCTGTTAAAGTTACGGCCTGGTGAACGCAGCGCATTGTTCGAGGAGCTATTTCATTTTCAGGCTTATGGAAAAAGTTTGAGCAACCGTGCCAATCAGGAGCTGCGGCTGGCAGAGGCCGCGCTGCAGGCTGTAAAAGATCAGCTTGCCATGCTTGGCGAGCATGATGAAGCATATATCGATTCCCTGCATGGGCAACTGGCAGCAAGCGAGCTTCATGCCAAGGAACTGGCAAAAGAAATTGCCACAGTTTCACGGCGCTTGCAGCGGTTGGAACTGCTGGCGGAGCAGGCTGCAGAGCGGGAAACCTGCCAACAGGGGCTGGCAGAGCTTGGGCAGCAGGATGCCCAGATCGGCGCCCAGCGTGAACAGCTGCAACTTGCCGAGCAGGCGGAACCTCTGCGCGAACTGCTGCAGCAGGCGGTATCCTTACATCAGCATTGCCGCGAGGCGGTTCGTCTGGCAGAGCAGGCTAAGATGAGTCTGGACGAGGCGTTATCCGCCTGTAGCGCTGCCGGGAAAGCGGCAGAGGAAGCGGCTGCGCATTATCAGAAAGAGAAAGAAGAGGCCGAACCGCAGATCGAAAGGTTACGATTGGCTTTGCATGAGCAGGAGCGCCTGCTCGCTGAAGAACAGGCGTTGGATATGGCGACCAAGGCACTGGCAGAGGATGGCATCGCCACGCGGCTGGCGGAAGCCACGCGGCGTTTGCAGGATGCGGGAGAGCAGTTGACCACGGCAGAGAAGAAGGCTGCGCAACGGCGCAGTCTTCATGATGCGGCATTCGCAGACTGGCAGCAGGCTGTTGCAGAGGCAGACCGGCTGCGCCGGTTGCAGGCAGCTTCACTTTTATCAGCTGCTTTACAGGAAGGTGCACCCTGCCCGGTCTGTGGCAGTTGTGAACACCCCGCACCTGCGGCATTTGTGGATGAATCTGCCGCTAGCGGTATGGAACGGGAACGCAAGACAAAACTGCACTGGCAGCGGCTGGTTGAGCAAATGGAACAGGCGGAGCATGATCTGTGCGATTTTCGTGAAAAAAAGGAGCGGATCGCAGCAGAGGAGCAGCGCTGTGCGCAGGAATTGGCAACGCGGCAGGCTGCGTTGCATACGATGGAACAAGCGGTGGTGACGCACCGTTCCCTGCTGCGGCAAATGGCAGGAGGCGATGATCCGCAGGCAATGTTGGCGCAGCTGCAGAAAGGGCTTGCCCAGGCGCAGGAGCAAGCGGAGCGCACGGCACAGGCTTTGCTCCACTGCAAAGCGGATGAACAGGAAAAGCAGCTGGCTGCCGCGCAGGCGAACGGCCAGGCTGGCGCTTTGCAGGCGCAGTTTGATAGTGTACGCGAACATTTGCTGCAGGCGGTTTTGGCGGCAGGATTCCAGGAAGCGAATATGGCGCGGCAATGCTTGCTGCCACAGGAAGAACGGCAGCGGCTGCGGGAAAGTATAGCGAACCATGAAGATCGCAGGCGCAGCTTGCAAGAGAGACTGCAGCGGCTTGAATCAGCGTTGGCAGACTATGTTCCTGCTCGGTTAATCGAGACGCAGGCTGTTGCGGAGCAACTTAGCCTGAAATCGACGGCAGAGCAGGAGCTGAAGATCCGGCTGCGCGTACAGCTGGAAAAGGCTGAAAATGACCGCAAGGCTGCTGCGGGATTGGGTCTGCAGCAGACACGGGCGCAGTCGCGTGTGGATGTGCTGCGTCGGTTGAGCAGCTTGTTGAAGGGAAATGCTTTTGTTCGATATCTGGCGCGCAATGCCATGCATGATCTTGCGTTGGAAGCCTCGCATATCCTGCTTTCTCTTACCGCATCCCGCTACAGGCTGGAACTGTTTGAAAACGCACGCGATAGCGACTTTATTATGGTAGACCTGTATAATGGCGGAATGCGCCGGCCTGTTGCCGGCCTTTCCGGCGGCGAGACTTTTCTCGTTTCGCTCGCATTGGCATTGGCGCTTTCGCAGCGGATTGAGATGAGCAGCGTACCACTGGGATTCTTTTTTCTGGATGAAGGCTTTGGTTCGCTGGATGACGGTAGTCTTGAGGCAGTGCTGGATGTTTTGGAGCGCTTGCCCTCCGATCGACGTGCGGTGGGGGTAATCACGCATGTGCGAGCTGTGCAGGAACGTATCCCACGCTATCTGGAAGTCAGTTCGGATCCCGTGCATGGCTCAACGATTAGGCTCTGCAAAAACTGAAGTTCAGAAAAGGAAATTTGCTCATTATACTAGAATAGATAAATTTTAGGTTTGATGCTGGGGTGTTGGCAAAACAGGCCTCATCACAATGGATAATCATGCTGTCCGAAGAAAGCGGTCAGCTGTTTGATAATGCGGCATCAGGCTGCAACGGATAAGGAGGGGTCGTATGCGATTTGCAAAAATGCACGGACTGGGAAATGATTTTGTCCTGATCAATGGATTTCGTGAAAAATTACCCGAGGATATTAGCAGTTTTGCTATTGAGGTTTGCGATCGCCATTTGGGGATTGGCGCGGATGGCTTGATTGTCCTTACCCCACCGTTGGGCAAGCAAGCCTCTGCCCGTTACCTGATCTACAATCCGGATGGATCAGAAGCCGGGATGTGCGGCAATGGTTTGCGTTGTGCTGCATTATTTGCCAAGCATGATGGGATTGTGGCGGAAGATGAATTCAATTTTGAGATTCTGACCGGGCTTGTTCGCCCGCAGATCATCAATGAACGGCTGGGCATCGTGCGTGTGGATATGAGCAAACCTCGGCTGACGCCAGATGATATACCAGCAAAATTTAACGGCAGCCGCGTTGTTGGCGCACCCCTACTGGTACTGGCACGGATGTATTATGTGACCCTTGTTTCAATGGGAAATCCGCATTGCGTGATTTTTGTTGATGATGTGGAGAATTTCCCGGTGGAGAAAATTGGTCCGCAGATTGAAATGCACCCCGCCTTCCCGGCTAAGACGAATGTAGAGTTCATTCAGTTAATGGGCAACGATAGGCTGCGTATGCGCGTTTGGGAGCGCGCATGTGGTGAGACGCTTGCCTGTGGTTCTGGCGCCTGTGCGGCGACGGTAGCTGCAGTGTTGAACGGCTATATCAGGAATCATGCAGAAGTGGTGCTGCGTCACGGTTCGCTGGATGTAGAATGGGCAGAGGATGGTCATGTTTATATGACCGGCCCGGCTGCATTTGTTGCGGAAGGAGAATACCTGCGTTAAGTTTACCCTGCTTCTCTGCTGCCAATCTGGTAGTGGAAAACAGAGCAGAGTAGAGTAGAACAAATCGGACAAACCAACAGTACAGAGAACATGATGAAGTAGGTATGTGATGAAATCATTTGCAATGCGGGTGCAGAATGTTGCCCCATATCTATTCGCCGGAATTGAAAAAAGGGTCGCTGATGCCAAAGCGGCAGGCGCAGATATCATTAGTTTGGGGATCGGCGACCCGGATCTGCCTACGCCGCAGTTGATCATCGATGAACTATGTGCACAGGCAAAAGTAACGGCAAACCATCAGTATCCTTCTTCATTGGGCATGCATTGTTTCCGCCAGGCGGTCGCGGACTACTATGCACGCCGTTTTGGCGTGACAGAGCTGGACGCATCCACGGAAGTATGCGCACTGATCGGCTCAAAAGAGGGGATCGCCAATATGAATTATTGCTGGGTGGATGCGGGCGATATTAATCTGATTCCTGACCCGGGCTACCCAGTTTATGCCGGAGGAACAGAGATGGCGGGCGGCAGTTGTTATCGTATGCCGTTGCTGGCGGAGAATGGGTTTTTGCCAGATCTGGATGCAATCCCTCCTGAAGTTGCAGCCCGTGCCAAGCTGCTCTGGCTGAATTACCCCAACAACCCGACCGGCGCGGTATGCGATTTGGATTTTCTTGAGCGAGCGGTGGCGTTTGCCAGACGAAATGATATTCTGCTTTGTCACGACAGCGCTTATGCTGAGATTACATATGATGGCTATGTTGCACCGAGTATCCTGCAGATCCCAGGCGCTAAGGAAATTGCGGTAGAGTTTGGCTCCTGTTCAAAGCCATTTAACATGACTGGCTGGCGTATTGGTTATGCCGTTGGTAATGCCGTTGCAATACAGGCCCTGGCACGGCTGAAATCTAATCTGGACAGCGGTGTTTTTCAAGCCGTACAGTATGCGGCGATTAAAGGATTGCAGCAGCCGGAGCGAATCATTGCGGATAATTGCGCGCGCTATGCGGCGCGACGGAATATTTTGGTGGATGGACTGCGCCGCATGGGTTGGCGGCTGGAGTATCCGAAAGCAACATTTTATGTATGGGCACCGGTGCCAAAGGGGTTTAATTCCGCTTCTTTTGCTGAGTTCCTGTTTGACAGGACGCAGGTTGTGATTACGCCAGGAAATGGATATGGTCGCTATGGGGAGGGCTATTTCCGTGCAGCACTGACGACGGAGGAATCGCGTCTGGCAGAGGCAGTTGCCCGTATGGAGCAGGCTTTAGGACAGGTAGAGTTTTGATCTGATCTTAGGCAGGTGATGGAAATGCAAGAACAGAGGGGAACCAGTGCCGTTTCTGGCATGGTTCGCAAAAAGAAAAAGGTTGGTGTTGCTTTTGGCGGCGGCGGCATGAAAGGGGCTGCGCATGTCGGCGTCCTGAAGGTACTTGCGGAATATGGCATTGATATCGATCTTGCTGCCGGCACCTCGATCGGCTCTGCGGTGGCAGCGCTATATGGTGCGGGTTATGACTGGAAGATGATGAAGCTGCTGTTTGATAATTATGACCTGGAATCCCTGGTTAAAGTTCGTCCCAGCAGGAAAGGGCTGATTCCGGCAGAAGGCTATACCGAGCTGATCCGTATTTGCACCAAAGGCCAGCCGATCGAAAAGCTGCGGATTCCGATTAAACTGGTTGCCGTGGATCTGGTAAGCAGAAAGTGTATCCTATTTGATCGCGGCGATACGGCGACGGCTGTACGCGCCAGTTCGGCAATCCCCGGCGTATTTACACCGGTGGAAATGGGAGATATGGTATTGGTCGACGGCTATGTGCTCAACAATTGTCCAGGCGACGTGGTACGCGCCATGGGCGCTGATGTGGTAATCGCAATCAGTCTTTATTCGCCCAGTTTCAGTCCGCCGAAAAACATTCTTGATATTGTTACGCGTTCGCTGGATGTGGCTGCCTCGACATATCAGCATATCGATGCGGATATCATCCTGCAGCCGATCAGCGAATATCTGGATACGTTGGATGTATCGAATATCGAGCGTTCTTTTGCGCTGGGGGAGAGTTGTGCCAGAGAGCATATTGATGAAATACTGGCCTGTTTGGAAGCCTGAATGCTGTTTGAAAGCCTGAATGCTGTTTGAAAGCAGGCATACCCTTATTCCGACCGGTTAGCGATTAAGAAAATGGAGGCGGTTATGAGCATTGCCATTGCGCAGATGAAAATATGCGCCGGCCAGCCGGCGCAGAATCTTGAAACGATGCTGCAGATGATCGCAGAAGCCAGGCAAAAGGGGGCGGAGATGATCCTTTTCCCCGAGTTGTCTCTTTCTGGCCTATTCCCCGGGGATCTGATCGAAAGCGAATGCTTTCGCCGCGAATGCAGTGCGGCAAATGCGCGTATCGCAGCAGCAGCGACGGATATCATGGTTGTTTACGGCAATCTGGATGAGCGCGGCGGCAAATGCTACAATGCGGTATTCCTCGCTTATAACCAGGAAGTTAACCGGCTGGCCGTGCCGATGGGCGAGAGTTTTATCCGCGGCGCTTATGACCGGTTTGCACGATCGCATGAGTTCCAGGTCTGTCATTTGCCGCTGGGCGGGAGGATCTGCCGCGTTGGGTTCCTGTTAGGAGATTGGCGCGACGATACGTTGCTTTACCGCAGTGAGGATATCGATTTGCTGGTTGATCTTTCCTGCAAGCCGTTACGTCTGGACGACCTGCGGGAGCAGCCATATGTGCCGGGACGGCAATATATTTCGGTCAATGGATTTGGGCTACAGAACAGTGGTAAGACAAATTATCTGTTTGCCGGCGGCAGCTACTTCCGTGCGCCTGATGGCCGGCAAGCCGCAATCGGCGCCATGTTTGCGTCAGGGCTTTATTGCTGGAACAATGCACCGGTCAGCGCTGGCCCTGAAACAGTCCTTTCTGCGAAACAGCTGATCGGGCCGGCATTGGCCAGCGGTGTACACGAATTTTGTTCGCTGATTCATGCGCAAAATGCAGTGATCGGTATTTCCGGCGGCATTGATTCCGCATTGGCAGCCTGTGTTTATACGCAGGCATTGGGCCGTGAGCATGTTTGGCTGGTCAACATGCCGACACGGTTCAATAGCGAGCAGACAAAATCGTTAGCAGAACAGATGGCAGTTGGTCTGGGGACGAATTATGCCCTGCTGCCGATCGAAGCGAATGTTAATTCCCTGGCGGCGCAGATTGAAGTATCGCCTTATCGTACAGCTGCGGGCGACGAAGCGAATTTCAAGCTGAGCGCTGCAGCACTGGAGAATGTACAGGCGCGTGACCGCCTGCGCATTTTGGCTGCTGTGGCTGCTGCTGTGGGCGGCGTGGTCACCTGTAATGGCAACAAGGCAGAGCTGTCCGTCGGTTATGCGACATTTTATGGCGATCTTGCCGGTGCTTTTGCCGCGCAGGCGGATCTTTGGAAATACCAGGTTTATCAGGCGGCAGCCGGATTTCAGGCAATATATCCTGCCGCGCCGCTGGCGGAAATCGCGGCAATACGGCCTTCTGCAGAGCTTTCGACTGAGCAAGACGTGACTAAAGGGCTGGGCGATCCGCTGATCTATCGTTATCATGACTATCTGTTACGCGCTTTTGTCGAGCAGGGCTTGGACCCTGCTGCGATCCTGACTGCATATGGCGCTGGAGAGCTGGAATGCCTGTTGGGGTGTGAAGCGGGTCTGAGCAAAGAATTGTTCCGGGATGCCGCTGCCTTTGTTCAGGATTGCGAATATTGGTGGCGGATGTACCGCACCACCGGCGTAGCAAAGCGGTTGCAGGCGCCGCCGTTGCTCGCGTTGTCCCGCTTCCCTTATGGGGAGGAGAAGCCGCAGGCACAGGAAGGCGTATACTGCAGCGGGGAGTATTTGAAATTGAAAAAGGAGTTGCTCGCCTGATGCAGAAGCAGATCGAATGCCTGGCGCCGGCCAAGATCAACTGGGGACTGGATATCGTCGGCCGGCGGGCAGACGGTTACCATTTACTGCGCTCGCTGATGCAGACGATCGACTTGGCGGATAAGGTATCGCTGCGGTGCAGCCGCACGGATCATTGCAGTTGCAGCCCATCGTTGCCGGGTTCGGCCTCAAACCTTGCTTTAAGCGCTTGGTTGCAACTGAAAGAGGAATTTGCTATTCGTGACGGCCTGGATATCCGCATTGAAAAAAGGATCCCGATCGCGGGTGGTTTGGCGGGTGGCAGTACGGATGCCGCTGCTGTTCTGCGCGGTGCGAATCTCTTGTTTGATTTGTCGCTGTCCAGAGAAGACCTGTGCCGAATCGGCCTAAAACTGGGCGCGGATCTCCCTTTTTGCCTGACCGGTGGGCTGGCGCTGGTCGAGGGTATTGGTGAGCAGGTGACGCCGCAGCCTGCATCGCAGACCTATTATCTTGTGCTGGCAAATCCCGGACTTCCGGTTTCAACAGCGGAGGTCTATCGTGGTTATGCTGAGCATAAAGGCGGGGATGAGCGGCGCCCTGATCTTGATGGCCTACTGTCTGCCTTGCAGTCAGGCGATCTGTCCGGGATCCGTTGCTGCTGCGGCAATGTGCTTGAGGGCCCGGCATTTGCCTTGCACCCGCAGATTGCAGAATTAAAGCGGCGTTGCCTTGCGTTTGGTTTACCTGCCTTGATGAGTGGCAGCGGGGGTAGTGTCTGGGCTTTGGCCAAGGATCAGGCGCAGGCTGAGGCGATAGCGGATCAGCTGCGGCATGAAGCTTCCTTCGCCTGTACGGCGGTCACTTGTGCATCCCTGCCGGAATTGGCTGGCTGAGCCGGAGGAAAAGGAAACAAAGCAAGAGCGAGAATGGTCTGATCAAGCATATTGCGCAGAGCAGGCCTGACGAAGTAAAAGCCAGGCCTGGAAGGAGGATTGCAATGCTGGATATCTTTGATATCCTAGGGCCGGTGATGGTTGGCCCCTCCAGTTCTCATACAGCCGGTGCGGTAAGGATCGGCAATATGGCGCGCGTGCTGCTAGGCAGCGAGCCTGCGACAGCAGAAATATATTTACATGGTTCTTTTGCAGAGACCGGACGTGGACATGGTACAGACCGCGCACTGATCGCAGGCTTGCTCGGGCTGCGGCAGGATGATATGGAGATTCCGAACAGTTTTCAGCTGGCGATGGCCAATGGCCTGGAATTCCATTTTCACGTTATTCAGCTGCGGGAAGCGCATCCCAATACGGTAATTATGGAACTGACTGGTCGTGACGGCAGGCGCCTGAAGCTACAAGCCTGCTCTACCGGCGGAGGCCGGATCCGCGTGGATCGATTGGATGATATTCCGGTTGGGTTTTCCGGAGAACATCATACGTTGATCATCTATAACCAGGATGAATACGGTTTTGTCGGGGAAGTGACAACAACGCTTTCTGCAGCCAGGGTGAATATCGCAAATATGCGACTGCGGCGTCAAGGCAAGGGTGCGCTTGCGATCATGGTTATTGAAACGGATCAGCCGATCTCACCGTTTATTTTACAGCTACTCCAGGAATTACACGGCATCCAGCGGATCGTCTATTATCAGCGGGAGGATGAATAAGCGATGGCGCTTGACTCGATGCAGGAAATTTTTGATCGCATGCATTCCAGCGGCAAGCCGTTTTGGCAGATCGTACTGGAAACCGATATGGAAGAACGCGAGGTAAGCCGCGCAGACTCATGGGAGCGGATGCGCTATACCTGGCGGAAGATGGTGGAAGCATCCGACAGCTATACGGGGGAGCGCCGCTCGCATAGCGGGCTAGTCGGTGGCGATGGCAAGCGGATGCGGGATTATCTTGCGACAAAGGATACGGTGGGCGGTGCTTTTTTTGCGGAGATGATCGCGGAGGCGCTGGCGATGGGGGAATCTAATGCCTGTATGCGGCGTATCGTAGCCGCACCCACAGCCGGTGCCTGCGGCGTGATGCCTGCTGTTCTGATTCCGCTTTACCGGCGGGAGCATATCCCGGAGGATGATATTCTGCGGGCGCTGTATGTGGCAAGCGGAATTGGTGCGGTAGTTGCCTACAAAGCCTCCATTTCAGGCGCTAGCGGTGGTTGTCAGGCAGAGATTGGCACGGCATCCGCTATGGCTGCCGGTGCTTTGGTGGAACTGCGCGGCGGCACGGCAGAGCAGATCGGTCATGCAGCGGCAATGGCGCTGAAAAATCTGTTGGGCTTGATTTGTGATCCTGTGGCAGGATTGGTCGAGGTGCCTTGCGTTAAACGGAATGTGATCGGTGCGGCAAATGCTGTCTGTGCGGCGGATATGGCTTTGGCTGGGATCGTCAGCCGCGTCCCGGTCGATCAAGTGATCGAAGCGATGGGTGATGTTGGCCGTCGTCTGCCAATTGAATTTCGCGAGACTGCGCTGGGTGGGTTGGCTGTCACCCCATTTGGGCGGCAGATCAAGGAAAAATTGCGCGAAAACCCAGAATGAACGCTGCTGTCGGATACGTGTACTTGACCTGCATGAAAAAGTTATCGCATCCGAATTTTGTCTCCCTTGTAGAGAGGTGTTTTGCTTTTCGCTTAATGTGTAATCTGTCTTTAAAAACGAATTATCGAATGGGAGAGTTATCATGATCAATCATTTCTGCCAGACCCCGCTTTGGGAGGTCGGGCGCAGACTCACCGCGGTAGCGACAGGCCGAGAACCGGCAGAGCTGGTAATCTGTAATGCGCGGCTGATCAATGTATGCACCGGAGAAATTCAGCCGGGTATGGACGTGGCTGTGGTTCAGGGGAGAATTGCTCTTGTTGGGGCTATCCCGCCAGGCTGTATTGGGCCAGATACTCGGGTCATTCAAGCGGAGGGTGGGTTGATCGCTCCCGGCTTTTTGGATGGCCATATTCATATTGAGAGTTCCATGCTCTCAGTAGGGGAATATGCCCGCGTGGTAATCCCGCACGGTACTGTAGGCGTCTACACGGATCCCCATGAGATTTGTAATGTTTTTGGGGTGGCGGGCGTACGTTTGATGATTGAAGATAGCCGCCGCACACCGTTAAAGGCCATGTTCACCGCGCCTTCCTGTGTTCCGGCGGTGCCGGGATTTGAAGATGCTGGCGCATCCATCGGCCCGGAGGATATCCGGGAAATGATGGCCTGGGACGAAGTAGTGGGGCTGGGTGAGATGATGAACTATCCCGCGGTGGTGGCTGGAGCTGCACAGCCCCATGATGAGATGGCGGAGGCATTAAAGGCAGATAAGGTGATTACCGGTCATTGGGCCGCTCGGGAGACAGGTGCAGAGCTGAACGCTTATATTGCGGCTGGCGCCCGTTGTTGCCATGAGTCCACACAGGCAGAAGATGCCTTGGCTAAAATGCGTTTAGGGATGTATGCCCAGCTTCGCGAAGGCAGCGCTTGGCGAGATCTCCATGAGGTAGCCAAAGCCATTACAGAGCATAAGGTAGACGCTCGCTTTGCCAATCTGGTCTCTGATGATGTACATCCCAACACGCTGATCTCCCAGGGCCATCTCGATCATCTTCTCCGCCGGGCAGTGAAAGAAGGCATTAACCCGCTGACTGCGATTCAGATGGTCACTATTAATTGCGCAACCTGCTTTCGCATGGATCATGAGCTGGGCAGCATCACCCCGGGGAAATGCGCGGACATTGTTTTTTTGGAAGATCTAAAGGATTTTCACGTCACGCGGACGATTATTGATGGGGTCGTAGTTGCAGAAAATGGGGAGCTTCTTTGTGATATCCCTGAGATGACTTATCCGAAATGGGCCACCAATTCTCTCCATGTGGGGGAAACCATCACTGCGGAAACTTTCCGCATTTTAGCCCCGGCAGAGAGCGGGAAAACCGTATCTGCTCGAATTATTGAGATTATCCCGGCGCAGGTAGGCAATGTTGAGCAAATCACGCGCCTTCCGGTGCGCGCGGGGAGCGTACTGCCCGACCCGGATCAGGATGTACTTAAATGTTTTGTTTTTGAGCGGCACAAAGCCACTGGCAGCCATGGAATGGGTTTTGTTAAAGGCTTTGGCATTCGCCGGGGCGCTTTGGCTCAAACTGTGGCGCATGATGCACATAATCTCATCGTCGTCGGGGCGAATGATGATGACATGGCTCTGGCTGCCAATACTTTGCTTCAGTGTGGCGGCGGGCTTTGCGCTGTGCTGGATGGTACGCTGCTGGGGCTGGTACCCTTGCCGGTGGCCGGGCTGATGAGCGATAGCCCGGCGGAAGAAGTGGCAGTCCGGGTGGAAGCATTAGAGCAATCCTGGAAAATGTTGGGCTGCACTTGCGAATCTCCCTTCATGACCATGGCGTCCCTTTCTCTGGCCTGCATACCGGAATTACGCTTAACAAATAAAGGCTTGGTGGATTGTAGGTGCTTTGAGATGCGAGATTTATTTGTTACCGGCAGTTGCTGATGTCAATGCGGCGAAGTGCTGCCTAAAGCTGTGCGTAGAAGCTGTTTTTTCGTTGGCCATCCAGAGCGAAAAGCGGCTTATGGAGATAGATTATCGATTACACAGCTGATGGGGCCGGCAAAAGTCGATTTGGAAAACTAATGGTCAGCAGAAGGGGCAAAACCCAAAAGAGGATTTGCCGGATATAATACAGGACCGGTGGATAAAACCGTCTCTAACAGAATAATTGTTTATCAGGTCACAGGTAACGCCTTGCCCGGTCATACAAGATCTTTATACGGGCATTCGATCAGATAAGACTGGAGGCTCCGTTGGCAGCCATTCTTTTCATAAAACGCCTCTGCTTCAGGTTGGGCGCCAAAATAAAGCATGGTTGGCGTATTTTCTCTGGCTAGCTGCAACAGCTTGCTACCGATTCCCTGTCTTTGGTATGCTGGGAGAACAAGCAGTTCAGTGATTGTTCCGAAATAATACCCATCCGTAAGGATCCGCAGGCAGCCGACAAGATTCTCGCCGTCATAGGCGGTGATATTGAATGTTTTTCTCAGTGCGGCCTCTGCTTTTTCCAGCTGCTGCTCTCGTGGCCAGATCCTGTTGACAAAAGAAACGAATTCCGGCGCATGCAGCATCTTATCGTCTATCCTGTATTCCATTTGTCCATTCCTTTCCCGATTTCAATTACCCTGAACGATATCCCCAATAACCCAAAGCAATCGCTTATTTCTATATACCGCTATAACATCATTCATTATGGAAAACCACGAAAAAGGCAGCGCTCTGCATGATCATGCAGGGCGCTGCCTGTGGAATTTGCGAGGATTGCAATCAACCCTGCTGCTTGGCGCGTTCCGCTTCACAATAGGCGCGGAATGCTGCAGCCAGATACTCGGCCAAGCCTTCGGCATAAGCGTCATAGGCACGCTTATTGCGCGGATCTGCTGCCAGCACTGTGGAGAGACCGAACAGGATCGCCAGATTAGACTTATACAGATATTTGTCGATCGATTCGGTGCGGTAACGATGAACCAGCGCCAGCGTTCGTTCATCGTCAGACGTGATACCGCAGCGCATGTTTTCTGCCAGCAGGTTGAGAATTTCATCTCGGATGCGGCGCGCTTCATTCGCTTCACTGTCTGTGAATTCCAGTTTATAGCCTTTATTGAAGCTCTCGCTTTTATACTTAAGCATAGCGCGGCGTGCTTCCAGCACCTCGTCTTGCGTCGTGGTTTCCGGTTTGTATTCGTCCATGGCACTCATCCTTTATTCGTTTATACGTTGAATCTGAAGTTGATGATATCCCCATCCGCGACAATATATTCTTTTCCTTCTAAGCGAAAAGCACCTTTTTCGCGAGCGGCGGCCATTGAACCGGCAGCCGCCAGATCATCGAAGGCGACAGTCTCGGCGCGAATGAAGCCGCACTCAATATCGGAATGGATTTTTCCCGCCGCTTTTCGTGCATTCAGACCTTTACGGATCGTCCATGCTTTTACTTCATCCGGGCCGGCAGTCAGGAAAGAAATCAGCCCGAGCTGCCGGTAAAGCGCTTTAGCCATTCGGCTGACGCCACTTTCCGTTACGCCCAATTCTGCCAAAAACAGCTCGCGGTCTTCCGGTGGCAGCTGCTCGATTTCCTCTTCGCTTTTTGCGCAGACGGTAAGCAGCTCATAACCTTGTGCAGCGCAATAGGCCTCCACTTCGGCACGTTGCGGATATTCGCCGCTAGCAAGCTGTTTTTCATCAACATTGACAACGATCAACATCGGTTTGTTGGTGAGGAAGGTGATATGACGTAGTGCTTCGCTCTCTTCTTCATTCAATTCCAACAGCTTAAGCGGTTTTTCTTCCAGCAATAATTCCTGACATTTTTTTAACGTTGCCTCTTCCAGTGGGTGTTCCAGCTTTTTTTTGCTGCCGGCATTGATGCGCGAGAGCCTGGTTTCGATCAACTGCAGATCTGCAAACAGCAATTCTGTTTCAATGGTTGCGATATCACGCAGAATGTCGATGCCTTCTTCCGTATGCAGTACATCAGGATTGTCAAAAGCGCGTACGATCTGCGCCAAAAGATCAGCATCGCGCACTGCGCTAAGAAATTCGTTGCCGCTGCCTTTGCCCTGCGCTGCGCCGCGCGCCAGTCCCGGGATATCGATGATCTCCACCTGGGCATAGGTCGTCTTTTTGGGCTTAAACATGTGCGCGAGATAATCCACGCGCTCATCTGGAATGTAGACATGCCCGGTATTGGTCGCGGTCTTTCCGCTGAAAAATGCACTGGTTTCAGCGCCGGCGCCGGTCAGCAAATTAAAGAACGTCGTTTTGCCCACCATCGGTAATCCGATGATGCCGCAGGTCAATGCCATGATATATCCTCCTTTTCTTTTTCCAAACATATTATAAGACGAAAAGGAAAATTGGACAAGGGCATATAATAATATTTCTATGCTTTGATGTTTTTGCGCGCAAGTTTGGCGGTTGCCATCCTTGTGCGGAGAAGGAACAGAGCGGAAAGAAGGAACGATACATGGAAGAAGAAAGGCTTGATTTTGAAGATATCGGTTTTGCCAAGGTGGATCATGGGCGAGCAGAACGCTGTGGCTGGCCGGAGGTGATCTACGGCGCGGGCAAGACAGCAGAGCAGATCATCGCGATTCTGCGTAGCCTGATGGCCCATGACCGTAAGGATAGTCTGCTAGTGACGCGCTGTGATGTGGAAAAGGCAGATCTGGTACAGGCGGCGGTGCCAGACGCAGAATATGATGCTACCGCGCAGATGCTCTATTTGCGTCGCGGCGGGGAGGCGTGCGGCTGTATTGCCGTGCTGTGCGCCGGCACTTCGGATCTGCCTGTGGCAGAGGAAGCCGCTTTGACGGCAGAGTTGATGGGTGCACATGTGGAGCGTGCGTATGATGTTGGCGTAGCAGGTATTCATCGTTTATTGGCGCAGCAGCCGCTGCTCGACCGCGCGAAAGCTGTGATTGTTGTCGCAGGGATGGAAGGGGCGCTCGGCTCTGTTGTGGGTGGACTGACAAAAGCGCCGGTGATCGCCGTACCAACTTCGGTTGGCTACGGAGCGAATCTGGGGGGGATCTCTGCCTTGCTTTCTATGCTGAATAGCTGTGCCGCTGGTATGGCTGTCGTCAATATCGATAATGGATTTGGCGCTGGCTACATGGCAGCAGTGATCAATGCCCAGAGCGTTGGACAGCCATAAAATTCAGTTAGAATTCACAACAAATCGCACCAGTCTGATTGAATCAGACCGCATTTTATGCTACAATATTTTATTAGGATAGAGCTGTTTGGCTGGATTTTATCGAATAATGTAGGGAGTAGATATGACGATCAGCGATTGGGTGCTTGCTGGTTTTGTGATCCTGATGATTTGGTATGGCTGGCGCCAGGGGACGATCAATGTTATTGCTAAAGTTGGCGCGCTGGTCCTTGCCTATTGGGCAGCGCGACGCTTTGCCTGGATCGTTGCTGATTATTTAGTGCGGATGTTACCCGTGCTTTCCGGGAAGCCTGGCGGCAATCAGAAGCTGGACGCTTTTTTATCTTTATTCATCACTACAGATGGTTTGGCCAGCCGCATCGTAGAGTTGGTTGTTTTTGTGATTATTTTTGTATTTATCAGTTGGCTGGTGCGGCGAATTGCCTACGCGTTGACCGGTCTTTTTGGGCGTGGACTACTGGGTAGCATCAATCATGCGCTTGGAGCTGTGGTCGGTTTTGTGCTGGCCGTAGCGCTGATCCTTTTATTATCGGATATTGTTTTTCCTGCTTTTGACCGGATGGGTATTGGCAGGCAGCCGCTGGATTTTATGCACGATTCAAAGCTGGTGTTGCCATGGATTCGAGATTTGCAGCGGTTGATATGAACGGTTCGCTGAAAAAACAGGCGGAGGTATGGCATGACGCAGGTCATGGATACGATCAGAACATTTATAAGCCAGGTTTGGAGCGGGGTATTATCCTACTTTGATCTGATTGTACATTTACCACAGCTTTTGCGTGAAGAGCGGAATACGTTTTTCTTGGTTTCTGCTTCTTTGCTGGTATTGGTTCTCCTGGTGGTCTTGTTTGTCGTTTATCTTTCGCGCCGAAAAAAGAAAACGCGGGAGGAGAATGCAGATAAACCACTTACCGTATTTATTCCGGTAGAGAGTTCCGGCGCAGATGTAGAAGCTGTATTTTTACCGCTCAGTGAGCGTATTTTGACTTGCAAAGAGATGTTGAGCGAAGATGTTTTGCTGCGCATCCGCAAAAACAACCCCAAATCTCTGGCAGATATTGTCTCCGCCTACGAGCGCGCTACTCCTGCGGTGAAAGAGCAACTGCGTGCGATTGTCCGTGAACAGCGGATGATGGAAACATATAGTCGACATCTGACGGATACAGCCTATCCACAAGGCATTTTGGTCGACGCATGGCGTTATTTTCCGGATGATGCAGTTTTGCGCAGCTTTGTCGAGCTGTTGGCCAGTCGTGATGAACATCTGCAGATGGCTGCGGTACGACTGCTTTCTACCCTCAAAGAGCCGAAGTCCCTGCCCATGTTGGTGTTGGCTTTGATTCAGCCTGACCATTTTCTGCCCAGCCGTGTGGCGGAAGTATTCGTATCCATGCCGAAGCAAAGTGCGGCATTGCTTGCACGAATGTTGCCGGAGATCGAGGATCGGCATAAAGAAGCTGTGTTGGAGATTATCGCGCAGACGGGAATGCCTTTTGAAGCGAAAAATGTGATTGCCTGTTTACGCAGTAAAAACTATCATATCCGTGCGGCTGCTGCGCTTACCCTTGGGAATGGCCGGATACGCGATGCGCTGCCGGAATTGCTGATCGCGGCGAACGATAAGCGCTGGCAGGTACGCGCGGCAGCAGCAAAAGCATTGGGCATGATTGGCGACCAGCGTGCGGTTGTGATTCTTGAGGCGTTGAAACTGGATAAGGAAGGCTGGGTTGCCGTCAGCGCAGAGGAAGCGCTGGCCCGGTTTCAATAGTTTTTTAAGCGACGGGAAGGAAAGAAAGGCTTGCTTCCTACGGGATAGTGTGCTATAATAAACCAGTTGTTTACAACCCTGCCTCGTGTGGATCACGAGGCCGTTAGTCCAAAGGGAGGAGGTGAATTGGATTGCGCGAGTACGAAGTGGTGTATATCATCAAGCCGAATTTTGAAGAAGAGAAATATGCGCAGATCATTGAAAAGTACAATGCGCTGATCCAAAGCAATGGCGGTGAGATTCTCAAGGTTGAGCCCTGGGGGAAACGCAGGCTGGCCTATGAGATCGAAAAGCTGCGTGAAGGCTATTATGTCCTGTTGCGGATCAAGGGCGCACCTGAACTGCCGCAGGAGCTGGAGCGTAACTTTAAGATCTCGGATGAGATCATGCGCTATCTCGTCGTGAAGATGGGCGAGTAGTGATTGAAGGAGGCTCGATATGCTGAACCGCATCGTTTTGATCGGTCGACTTACGGCTGATCCTGAGTTGCGTTTTACGCAGAGCGGCATCGCGGTCGCAACATTTACGTTGGCTGTGGATAGGAATTTTAAAAATGCAGCCGGCGAGCGCGAAACGGATTTTATTGATATCGTAGTCTGGCGCCAGCAGGCGGAGAATTGCGCTAATTACCTTTCCAAGGGCAAGCTGGCGGCTGTTGACGGCAGTTTACGCATTCGCACCTATGAAGCAAAGGACGGCAGCAAGCGCAAGGCTGCCGAGGTCGTGGCGGATAATGTCCGCTTCCTTTCGCCGCGGGAAGGCGGCGCTGGCGGCGGTAATTATCAGAGCGCGTCGCCGGTTCCGGAGGCATCGCCTTTCGGCGCTGGTGCGGATATGGTCGGCGATGACGATCTGCCGTTCTAAGATGAATTATATTTCGAATGGAGGATTTATCATGGCTGAAGAGAGAGCCGGCCGCGCCGAACGGGGCGACCGTGAATTTTCCGGTCGTGGTCGTGGCAATCGCCGTGGGCGTCGCCGCGTTTGCGCTTTCTGCGTGGATCATGTGGATGAGATCGACTACAAGGATGCTGCAAAGCTGCGCAAATATATTACAGAGCGCGGAAAGATCTTGCCGCGTCGTATCTCTGGTAACTGCGCAAAGCATCAGCGCTGCCTGACTGAAGCGATTAAACGCGCGCGCGTGCTGGCGTTGCTGCCTTATACGAACGACTGATGGGAAAAGGCGATACTCAAGGTATCGCCTTTTTATTTTCGTTTGTCTTGATCAGGGGGCGATGGTTATGTATGGTCTGCCACGCTGGAAATTTATTGTCTATGTTGTGATGATCGCAGTTTGCGCAGCTGCAGTCGTACTTTGTATTATGCTGAAACGTACAGATGCCGTTGTGGTTGCCGTGCTGCTGACGCTATGGTGCATCGGAATTTTCCTGCATGCATTGCGCAAAGCGAAAGATTAAATTGTATTTGTGATCGTGCGGAACAAAAGGACATGGCGCAGATGCCATGTCCTTTTCTGCTGTCAATAGAGCTGTGCCTGATGGCTTCTGGCCAGAAGCCGTAGATTAAAACATGTCCCTGCGTTTCAACAGCATGATGGAAACAATGCAGACGATGACGCAGATGATGAGGATGAGGAAAAAAGAAAAGTTGCCGAGATGATCAAAGGGCACATTGACATTCATGCCCCAAAAACCGGAGATCATTGTTGGAATCGCAAGGATGATCGTGATGGCGGTTAATAATTTCATCGTGACCGAAAGATTGTTGGAAATCAATGAGGCAAAGGCATCCATTGTGGAATTGGTAATATTACTGTAGATCTCTGCCATTTCGATCGCTTGCGAATTTTCAATGATCACATCTTCCAGCAGATCCATATCTTCCTCGTAGGTACGAATGGTACGTCCGCCGGCCAGCCGGTTCAGCACTTTGGCATTGTAGCGCAGTGAGGTGGAAAAATAGACCAGGCTTTTTTGGAGATTGAGCAGATAGAGCAGCTCTTTGTTTTTCATGGAGCGGGTGAGTTCGTGTTCCATCTCTTCTGTGCGGCGGTTAATATCACGTAAATATTTCAAGAAAAGCATTGTTTTACGGTTTAGCGTATGGAAGATGAATCGTGTTTTTTTGAACGTGGCAATGCCTTTGATCCGGCTGGCAGTAAATTCTTCCATCAGATCAAGATCTTCCAAACAGACGGTAACGATATAATTATCGTTGGTCACGATACCAAGCGGAATCGTATCGTAAATGACAGCTTCCTCCGGTGTGATAATCGGCGCTTGGATAATGATCATTATCTGATCTGCATCAACTTCCACACGCGGGATCTCCTCGTCGTCCAAGGGGTATTTGAGAAAATCGTAGTCAAGTCCGGTCGCCTCAGAAACACGCCGCAGCTCAACTTCCGTAGGATTGACCAGGTTGATCCAGCAATCCTTTTCAATTTCATCCAGGCAGAGAAGCTTATTTTCCACGGTGCGATAAATAAATATCATTGGGAACCCCCCTTGTATGACAGCCAGCCAGGCTGTCGGGAATTTTGCGGAAATAAATACCACACACAGCCAAGGGGGCCGTTGACATTACCACACACGGATCGGCCTCCTGCAGCTACAATATGCTGAGTGATAGTCACAACAGTTAGGAGCGCCGTCCATGGAATCACCACCAAATCAGGATTAGGATTTTTCTTTCTTTGACAGTTTAATATTATACCGCGTTTTGCTGAATTTGAAAAGAGATTGCCGGAAAATGCAAGCCTTACGTTGAAAAATTGTTGTCTTAAACTGTTTTCCCATTTGAACTGCTGTCGGCAGGAATTTACAAATTAATGTAGTATAGTATTATTAATTATCTTTTTTTAGGAGAGAGGTGCACCCAGGACGACATTTCGATTGGACAAAAAATCAGCTTTAGTAGTAAAATTTGATCTTTTCGAGGAGGGGTGGTATGGAGGTAACGGATGTCAGGATTCGGAAGCAGTTTGTTGAGGGGAATATGAAGGCGATCGTTTCCGTGACCCTTGACGGATCATTCGTCGTACATGATATTAAGATCGTCGAAGGGAGCAATGGTCTATTCGTCGCCATGCCGTCCCGCAAGACGGCAAGCGGGGAATTTCGGGATATTGCTCATCCGATCAACCAAGAGGCGCGCAGTATGATCCAGGGGCGGGTGATCGATGTTTATCTGCAGGCACTGCAGGCTGAAAGTTCTGCTGTGCCAGCGCAAAACCTCGCCGGGGCGGACGAGGTGGAAAGTTTTCAGCTATGATTCATCATTTAATGTTATGGGAGGGGCGTTTGCCCCTCCCGTTATTTTATGGTATAGTATATGCGCAGGATCTGATAACTTTGGAGGAAAAAAAGATGGATCATTTTGCTGCAGTGATTCTGGCCGCTGGCAAAGGTATGCGGATGAAGAGTACTTTGCCAAAAGTGCTGCATCAGGCCGCTGGCCGGTCATTGGTGGAAATTGTCTGTTCGGTGGCCGCCCCGGTTGTTAATGGTGAAATCTGCATTGTGGTTGGGCATGGTGCAGATCAGGTGCGGGAAACTTTGGGTGATGGTTTTCTCTATGCGTTGCAGGAGCAGCAGTTGGGAACAGGCCATGCGGTAGGCCAGGCTTTGCCAGCCTTTTCAGTGTTGCCTGAGCATCTGCTGGTGCTTTGCGGGGATACGCCATTGTTGCGTACAGAGACATTATCCGCATTATGTAGCAGTTACTTGGAAAGCAAGGCGGATTGTACCGTGATGACTGCCGTATTGCCGGATGGCGGTGCTTACGGACGCGTAATCCGAAATGCGCGGGGTGAAGTTGAGGCGATCGTGGAGGCGCGTGATGCCAGCCCGGCACAAAAGGCGGTGCGGGAGATCAACAGTGGGGTATATTGTTTTCGGACCAGACTGCTGCAGCAGTGTTTGGCTGGGCTGCAGCCTGACAATGATCAAGGAGAGTATTATTTAACCGATGTGGTGGCTGCCATGCGCAGTAGGGGCTGTATGGTCAACGCTTTTATCTGCGAAGATGCCGAGGAGATTAGCGGCGTTAATGATCGTGTGCAGCTGGCCGCGGTCAGCCGGGTGCTGCGGCGGCGGAAAAACGAGGCTTTGATGCGTGCCGGTGTGACGATGGTCGACCCGGAAACGGTATATATTGACAACGATGTGGAGATCGGGCCGGATACTGTGCTCGAACCGCAGGTCTATCTGCACGGCACGACGCATATCGGTGCCTGTTGCCATATTGGTCCAGGAGTGAAGATTGTGGACAGCCAAGTGGGCAACGGCTGCGAGATCGGCCCTTTTGCTTATCTTCGTCCTGGTACCATCCTTGCTGACCATGTCAAGGCTGGACATTTTGTTGAGATCAAAAAAAGCTGCATCGGTAAGGGCAGCAAGGTACCGCATCTCAGTTATATCGGCGATGCGGAGATCGGCGAGCGGGTCAATATCGGCTGCGGCACGATCACCTGCAATTATGACGGGAAACTGAAGCATAAGACGCAGATTGGCAACGATGTTTTCGTTGGCAGCAATACGAATTTTGTTGCTCCGGTGGAGATTGGCGATCATGCATTTATTGCTGCGGGCAGTACGGTGACTGAGAATGTCCCGCCGCATACTCTGGCGGTGGCACGTGGCAGACAGCGAAATATTGAAGGCTGGGCGCCCTGGCATGCGGAAAATGCAAAAAAGGTCGAAACTGAGTAGGGGCAGGGCAGGAATAACAGGTAAGATGCGGAATTAAAAGTATGTTCAGGATTTTCGGCTACAACAGTGGCCGTATGAAAAAGGGTGAAGGAGAGCGCCATGAACAATCATAAGCTGAAGCTGTTCGCCTGTAATGCCAATCATAACCTGGGGGAAGAGATCGCCGAGTATTTAGGAGTATCTCTTGGGATGTGTCAGGTTAAGCGGTTTGCCGATGGAGAGATCTCGGTGGAGATCGGTGAAAGTGTCCGCGGTGCGGATGTTTTTATCGTACAACCAACTTGTGCACCGGTAAACGATAACCTGATGGAGCTGCTGATCATGATCGACGCGATGCGTCGTGCCTCGGCGGCCCGTATCTCTGCCGTCATTCCGTATTATGGGTATGCGCGGCAGGAACGGAAATCCAAGGCCCGTGATCCGATCTCTGCCAAGCTAGTAGCAAATTTGATTACGGAAGCAGGTGCAGATCGTATGATCTCGATGGATCTGCATGCCGGTGCAATTCAGGGGTTCTTTGATATCCCGGTAGACCATCTGCCCGGTGTTCCTCTGCTGGCAGAGTATTATAAGAGCCTTGATATGACGGATTTGGTCGTTGTTTCCCCGGATGTTGGTGGCGTAGTGCGTGCCCGCAATATGGCAAATCGGCTGGGGGTGGATCTGGCGATCATTGATAAGCGTCGCGAGCAGGCGAACAAATCTGAAGTGATGAATGTCATCGGTGATATTCGCAATAAAAATGTGATTATGGTTGACGATATGATCGACACGGCCGGTACGATCACCAAAGGTGCCAAAGCGCTGCGCGATATGGGGGCAAAGGAAATCTATGCCTGCTGCACGCATCCGGTATTTTCACCGCCGGCCATGGAGCGGATTGAGCAATCTGTGATTACTGAGGTATTGACAACCAACACGATCCCGATTGACCGGCAGCGGCAGGGGGAATGCAGCAAGATCAAGGTGCTGTCTGTTGCCTCGTTGCTGGGTGAGGCGATCATGCGCATCCATGAAAGCCTTTCGGTTTCCCGGTTGTTTGACGATTGATTCTTGGGATCTCCGCGATAAGAAATTAGCAGGCGTCTGTAGGGTATCGATACAGACGCCTGCTTTTTTGATCTGAGCTTTTCCGTAAGTGGTCACGGAGGGGATATCTTTCTTTCCTGGTTTTCCTCGCCGCTTTGCCAAGACTTGAATCCAGGTTTACCCGCTTTAGCCAACCGGGTGATTTTCTGTTTAACTGGTTCTGACTACACTTATTTTTCACGCGAGGCCATGCGCAGGCGCTCTGTACGCGAAAGCACCTTTTTGCGCAGGCGCAGGCTCTTGGGCGTCACTTCTAACAGCTCATCTTCAGCCAGGTATTCCAGGCACTGCTCAAGCGAAAGCTGGCGCGGCGGCACCAGGCGCAGCGCTTCGTCCGAACCGGCGGCACGCATATTCGTCACCTGTTTTTTCTTGCAGACATTGACGGAGATATCTTCCCCTTTGGGGTTCTGCCCTACGATCATGCCTTCATATACCTTAACGCCGGGGCCGATGAACAGCTGCCCGCGTTCCTGGGCGTTATAAAGCCCATAGGTCACAGCTACGCCGCTTTCCCAGGCGACCAGGGAGCCGACGCTGCGCTGATGCAGCTTCCCTTTGTATTCCTGGTATTCGGCAAACACCGCACCCATAATCCCTTCGCCACGGGTATCGGTCAGAAATTCGCTGCGATAGCCAAACAGGCCACGTGAGGGGATGATATATTCAGCCTTGATACGCTTGCCAGAAGGGGCCATTTCCAGCATCAGACCCTTGCGTTCTCCCATCTTTTCCATCACATGGCGGAAATATTCTTCCGGTACATCGACATGCAGCCGCTCCATTGGCTCATATAGCTTGCCGTCAATGGTTTTAAACAGCGCACGCGGTGGGGAAACGGAGAATTCATAGCCTTCACGGCGCATCGTTTCAATCAGGATGGCCAGATGCATTTCTCCGCGACCCAGCACACGGAAAGAGTCTGTGCTGTCTGTTTCAAACACCTTTAGCGAGACATCGCGCAGCAGCTCATGGAAAAGACGTTCACGCAGCTGACGCGAGGTAACATATTCGCCTTCCTGCCCGGCGAATGGACTGTCATTAACTGAGAATGTCATTTCTACCGTTGGCTCGCCTACCTGTACGAAAGGCAGTGGCTGTGCCTGTTCCGCATCGCAGACCGTATCACCGATATTGATATACTCGATGCCGGAAAAACAGATGATATCCCCGGCGGTCGCTTTTTCCACCGCAACCCGTTTCAGGCCTTCAATGGCGAACAGGGAATTGATTTTTGCTTTATAATGAATATCTTCATGGTGGTAGTTACAGACCATGACTGTACTATTGGCAATGAGCATGCCGCGGTCGATACGTCCGATGCCGATACGGCCGACATAATCATTATAATCCACCGAGCTGACTAGCAGCTGCAGCGGACCGTCTTCATCCACCACAGGCGCAGGCACATGTTCCAGGATAGCGTGGAACAGTGGTTGGAGATCGGTTCCCGGCTGATCTGGATCTTCGGAGGCACAACCGGTGCGGCCGGAGCAGTAGATGATCGGGCTGTCCATCTGCTCTGCGCCAGCATGCAGTTCTTCCAGCAGCTCCAACGTTTCAAGTGCCGCTTCCAGCGGCCGGGCGTCCGGTCGGTCGGTTTTGTTGATGACGATGATTACACGATGGTTCATCTCCAGTGCTTTCTGGAGAACAAAGCGCGTCTGCGGCATCGGGCCTTCAAAAGCGTCTACCAGCAGCAGGACTCCGTTGACCATTTTCAAAACACGCTCTACCTCGCCGGAAAAATCGGCGTGACCGGGCGTATCGACAATATTGATCTTAGTATCCTGCCAGAAGATCGAAGTATTTTTCGCAAGAATGGTAATGCCTTTTTCTCGCTCAAGGTCGTTGTTGTCCATCACTCGTTCAGCGACGGCTTGATTTTGGCGGAAAACACCGCCTTGCCGCAACATCTGATCGACCAAGGTTGTCTTGCCATGATCGACATGGGCGATGATTGCGATATTGCGGATATTGCTGATTTCTTTCACCGTTAATGCTCCTTTGCCAGACTTACAGCATGCGACTCAACCGTTCAATTTTACCACTGTGGTGCGAAAAAAACAAGTGCAAGTAGAAAGTCAGGCGAAAATGCCGACCCTTGCGTCTGTTGTAACAGCACAGCTGTCTGCAACAAGCAGGTCAGGCTTCTTGGGGAAAGCTGAGATGCAGGCGGGACATATAAAGTGGCGAAATATGAATGGAAAAATCGCCGTGAGAAAATCTGGAGCAGCTGGCATTCTGCAGAATGGCTTCTCGCGCAGGAGACATCTCTTCCTGTGGAACCTTTTGTTATGCATTGTCGTCTAACAATAAATGGCCAATTTAAGGGGTGATCTAATGCAAAAAATGTTCACGCTGATCTGCCTGCTGCTTATCATTCCTGCTTTACTTTTTGCTGCCTGCGCGAATAGTAGCATACAGGAGTCAGACTGGGATAAGATACCGATGGTGATGCTGGATGGCAAGCTCTACTATGATAGCGGAAAAGAAAGTTCTGACCGTACGCAGGATGTGGAAGCGGACGGTATCATCACTTCGGCTGTGGATGGAACCGAAATCCCAACAGAGGAGGCCCAGTCCAATTTCGGGACCGGTTTTGCCTATCGTTATGGGGAAGATCGTTCAGATACAATAGAAGTTTTTATCCAAGACCGATGGATCGTTTTTGCGCATCGGGAAGGGACAGGAAGCCAAATTCGCTTTGGGGATAAGCTGGTGGATGTCGCTGACCTTTCCGAGGAGACATTAGCCTGGCTTGCATGGTTTAACAGTCTGCCGCAGGAGGAGCAGCAGAAGGTGAGTGCGATTCCGAGCGATCTGCATGCCGCCTGCTGGCCGGACGGAACAGAGGGGATGGATATGCCTGCGGCAACAGATTGAGCGTCGGAACATCCTGTGGCAAGAATGAATGCTACATCGGGAACGGATGCGGCGGGATAAAGGCAAAGAAAAGATGAATCGGGCTGCCTGAAACGGCGGCCTTTTTTGCGTCAGGAAAGGCAGATAATATACAGAAAACGGCAGAGGAGAGTTGTGTGTGCCAATACCATTAAGATCTGCCCATGTGGGCGAACAGGTGCAGTTTAGCGTTTATCACCGCTAATTTGCAGATCGTCAACCATCATCGCGCCGCTCATGCGGCGGAACTCCATACAAGGATTGCTCGGCAATATCTCATCGGCAGATACTGGCGGCATTCGACATTTGCCAGCAGTATAAATCGTACCGCTTGCGGTCATAATTTAGGCATAAACGCCCCGAGATCGGAGAGTGTGTATGCTGAACAAGGTCGAGATCTGCGGTGTCAATACATCGAAGCTGCCGGTATTGCCGAATGATCAGGTTAATGCGTTGTTTATCCGTGCGCAGGCTGGGGATAAGCAAGCACGGGAAGAACTGATCGCCGGCAATTTGCGGTTGGTGCTGAGCGTGATTCAGCGTTTTAATAATCGCGGTGAAAATGCGGATGATCTATTTCAGGTAGGTTGCATCGGCCTGATCAAGGCGATCGATAATTTTGACCTCAGTCAGGGGGTACGGCTTTCTACCTATGCCGTGCCGATGATCATTGGTGAAATACGTCGCTATCTGCGCGACAATAACTCGATCCGCGTTTCGCGTTCTCTGCGCGATATCGCATATAAGGCATTGCAGGCGCGGGATGCATTGATCAGCCGCTTCTCCCGCGAACCCAAGATTGAAGAAATCGCAAAAGAGATTGACCTTCCAGCGGAGGACGTCGTTTTTGCGCTGGATGCGATCGCGGAACCGGTATCTCTGTTCGAACCAGTTTACCATGATGGCGGGGATCCGATTTATGTGATGGATCAAGTCTGTGATGAAAAGCAGGAAGAAAAGCGTTGGCTGGAATCGTTAAATATTCGAGAAGGTCTTTCGAAGCTGGGGGATCGTGAAAAACGAATCATCAATTTACGCTTTTTCGTTGGCAAAACCCAGATGGAAGTCGCCAAAGAGATCGGCATTTCACAAGCACAGGTTTCACGTCTTGAAAAAGGTGCATTGCTGCAGCTGCGGAAGTATGTATAATGGTGCATGATTTCGGGTAAAAAGCAAAACAGAAAGACGCGGTCGCTCTGGCCGTTATATCTATTGCTGGCGGGGATCTCCTGTTTTTGGCAGCGCTGGCAAAGGAGGAAGCATGAAACGTAACAGAAAAATTTTGGCCATCCTGCTTTTTTTGATCGGCTGTGCTGGCTTTGCATTTGCCCTTGCTGCAGCGCCAGCCGGGGCGCAAGTGCTCTATACCGATCTTCCGCATACGGAAAAGCCGCTGCGGCTGCATATTCTGGCCAACAGCGATATGTCAGCTGATCAGCAAATGAAGCTGGCGGTAAGAGACCATATCATCGGCCAGCTGGAAGATACCTTGGATGCGGCGAAAGATAAAGAGGCTGCAATGGCAGCTGTGCAAGCGGCTCTGCCTGAGCTGACCGCTGCCTGCAATGATTTTTTATCCGCTGCTAATGCCGGATATACGGCGTCGCTACGGCTGGAAGTTGCGGAATTTCCGGCGATCGATTATGATGGGCTGATCTTTGCTGCCGGAGAATATGATGCGTTGCGCATTGTATTGGGAGAAGGTGCGGGGCATAATTGGTGGTGCGTATTGTTTCCGCCGCTCTGTTTTGTTGATCTGGCATCTGAGCTGGATGAAGATGCCGTATTGGCAGCTGCATCCGGCAGTGGTGAAACATTAGCCGCTTATCGCCTGGAATGGCGCCTGCAAAGTCTGTTTCAGCGTTGAGTATACTGGCACGCCTTTGGAAGAGGGGAAAGGTCCCGTGCCAGATGGAATTTCATCATCAGCTAGGAAGCGGCTGAATGAATATCGGCTAGCAGGTAGGGCGGGGATGCGATCCCCGTCTTATCTTGCTTATGGCTGCGACAGATGATATAATTAACTTAATGAAAGGTGTGAGAACAGCCAAAGCACTGCGGCGCATTCAACTTTGGGGAGGAATGCTGATGACGGAGTTGCAAAAGGTAAGGCGCGTCCTAAGGCGTGCTTTGATCGTTCTGGTTCTCTTTTTGTTTATTGGCCCCTGGTTTATCCCTATAAAGGCTTATGCCTGGATTGCGATTCTATTCGCCGGAGTGCTGTGTGTTGCTCGTGGACTGCTTTGGCGCTGTCCGTACTGTGGAAAAGTATTTCGAGTGCATGGCGGTGGACATTTTTGTCCAAATTGCGGGAAGGATATCGGGATTGACCTGTGCCTGTTTTGATCTTTTGGGATACGGGCAAAGAGAATACAGGGAAAAGTAGGAAAATGGAGGGAAGTACATTACAAAAGGCGGGGAAAGCTCCGCCTTTTGTTTGTCGAGCAAGCAATTTTCATAGCTGTCCTGCGGTATTATGTCATATAGCCGAGACCGGCGGCAAAATGATGGTTTCGTTACCTATGGAGATATCCCATCAGCTGCTGAGTGGCTTAGCTGTTGTTGTTCCTTGCCGCCGAAATATTAAAGATGCTGTGCGCTGATATCGCCTTTTAACGGCATGATGATCGCTCTTCAGTGGTCGACCCTTATTGACAGCGTTTCACTCCCATGCTATTTTCATTATATATCGCCCTGGAAAATGAGCGTTCGATCTCCAGCATAGCTAAAAGTTTTCGGCCTGTTGTGGATGCATGGATGGCTATGCTACAATTTCCTTCTATGTATGCAATTCAAGCAGAGAA
>CALXRV010000025.1 GCA_944390945.1 uncultured Clostridia bacterium | reverse complement strand
ATATGCGTTTTATCGCTGCAGCATGCTTTCCGGCACGTTTGACCTCTCCGGCCTGAGCAGCATCCACACTTATGCATTTGCCGAATGCGGCGCTAATGGAAGCGGTGTCGATGCTATTCTGTTCGGTAATACGTTGAATACAATCGAGTCATCGGCTTTTGCGAGTGCCAGGCTTGAGGGCATGGAGCTGTTTATTCCCAGCAGCGTCGAAAGAATCGAGGAAAACGCCTTTTTCGCTACCCACATAGCAGGGGTCACTATTGACAATTCGTCAGACGAGATCGTGGTGGATGACAATGTCTTCCCGGCGGGCATTGTGCCGGTCTATACCATTCTAGCAGTGAATGGCGATGAGACGATCGATGGGATTACCAGCATCCACGATGCCGTCGCAGCGGGTGGTTGCGTCACCCTCCAACAGGATGTGGTGCTTTCCCAGCCGCTGGTGATTGAAACGGATGTTATACTTACTTCTGATGATGCCCGCACGCTGATCTCCAACAGAGACGGGGAGGTCTCCAATCTCATTGTGATCAGGGAGGATGCATCTCTCACCCTTCAGGGCAACCTCACATTGAGCGCACGCTATGTAAGCGGCCCTGCGATCCTCTGTGAAGGCACATTTAATTTAGCCGATGCCGTGGTCATCAAGGATGGCCTTAATACCACTGTGATCGATGTGTATGGAGAAGAAGCCAGCGCCTTTGTTCGCGGCGGAAGTATTGAAAGCAACAAACTTTCTAATGACTACTGCGCCCCTGTCCGCATTCGTGACGGGGCAAAGCTTGTCATGACCGGCGGCAAGATTCAAAATAACAGCTTGATAGGCCTGGTCAACACTTCTAGCGCCGGTGTGCTGGTCAACGAGGGCGGTACCTTCATCATGTCCGGCGGTGACATTCAGGATAACCATGGTGTCCGCGGTAGCGGCGTCATGGTATATAACCGTGATCAGGCGGATAGTATTGCCAAATTCATCATGACAGGCGGCTCCATCCACAATAACACGAGTAGCGGCGGTTCCGGGGTGGATCAGGCCAGCGGCGCCGTTCACGTGGAGGGTTACGCCTTATTTGAATTGAAAGAAGACGGCATAATCTGTGAGAATCAGGCCATCGGCGGCATGGGCGGCGGCGTATGCGTGGTTGATCCAGGCATTCAAAGAGATGGCCAAGCCGACCAAACTGCGTTTAAGATGACCGGCGGTACGATCAGCGGCAACAATGCACAAAGCGGTGGTGGGATCTACTCGTATACCGACGATGTAGTGCTCTAGGCGGGCAAGATTATTGGCAATACCGCCGGCAATTTGGGCGGTGGTGTTTACAGCGAGGGCAACAGCGAATACTTTAGCACCTTATCTATGGAAAATGCCCTCATTACTGACAACACAGCTGATCAGGGCGGCGGCCTGTGGTTCTGCGCCACAGGCGCTGTGACCGTCCACGAGACAGCTGGTGCAGCCATCTTTGATAACACAGCCAACGATGCCGGCGCTGATTTCGTCTTTACCAGCTCCAGTGAGGAAGTGCGTCAGGCAACGCTGGCCAACAATATGCCCGGCGGCGGTAGTGTGTCCTGGTATAAGGATGGTGGTATCTATCTGCTTGCTTCAGGCGATTTCTACCCCAGCGTGAACGATAGCGTTCCTAGATATGACGAAAAAGACGAGGATAACCGCCCGGTCGTGGTTAAGGGCAGCAGCAGCAATTTAGCGCTTAAAGCAGTGGTTTCCGCCGAAGCGAAGGCTTATGCGCAGAACCTGACCCGGCTGGTCATCAGCGGCAACAGCGCGACTTATGGCGGCGGCGTGGCGGCCAATGGTGGCCTTATCGTGGGCAGTGCTGCCCCCCACCAGGAACATCATTGTCACAAAGAAATGGCAGGACGATGACAAGAGCTTCCGTCCGGATCATGTTGATATTGTGCTCAAAAACGGCAGCACGGTTGTGGACAGCAAGGCGCTCTTTGCCGATGAGGACGGCAACTGGACCTGCACTTTCACCGGCATCCCGGAAAGCGGCCAATATACGATTAGCGAGATCAGCATCCCCGGCTATACCAGCAGCACGAGCGGCAGTGTCGATTCGGGTTCTGTTATCATTACAAACACGCTTAAGACCGACAAAGTCATGATTCGGCCGATGAATATCACGATCTACATGGGTGGCGAAGACGGCTATGAAGGCCCTATCGGTGGAAACGAGAGCATTGCCATGGAAAGCCTGCCGATTCCCGGCTACATCATTGAGCTGCCCGATGCATTGGCGGATGTAGATATCAGCAAGCTATTCCTGGATTATGAAAATGGCAATATCAGCTATAGATGGAAGATCACAAAATACGGTCCCGGCGAGCACGACATCTACCGGATCGACCCCCTCGACGGCATGGGAGAGCAGCCGATCGGAATGATTTTCACCGATGAAGCCGGCAATATCGTCACCAACGACCGCTTTAATCTCAGCAAATATATCAATCAAAATCTTAAAATCCAGATCTATGGTTTGGAAAGCGAAGGGAAGTTTCTTACCCTCCGTTATGGCACGGCTTCCTTCCCTGTCACTGTAGGCGAGGATGCCACACTCTGCGTACGTGGCGCGCATGTCAATTCCCTCTATGGTGATGTGTTCGCCCCCGGCAGTAGCGTACCGGCGGATAAGCCCGGTGTGATTCCCCCCGAAGGCACAATCTACACCATCAACGAAAGCCCGGTTCAGGTGGCGGTAACCGAGGGCGTTGCGCTCCTCTTTGATGATATTATTGAGACAAATTCCACAAGCGGCGTCAGCAATACACTGCTTATGAAGCGTAGAGCAAACGAAGAATTATCCGGCTCTGAAGTCCTGACGGGAAATGGGGTTCGGCATTACGAACTCAAATACTTGGATCTCGTTGATCGCTATAATGGCAATGCTTGGCTTAAAGCGGATCGACCGGTCGAAGTGTACTGGCCCCTGCCTGCAGGAACAGATAAGGATACCAAGTTTGTTTTGTTGCATTTCGAAAATCTGGATCGTGAGATGGCAGTAGAACAGTTGGCCGATGATATTCAAACATGTCCTGTTGACGAGGTGCCCATTATCAATGATGGCACACATATCCGCTTTACGGTGGACGAAGGTAAATTCTCTCCGTTTGTATTGGTCTGGGAGGAACCCGGTATGCCCGATGGCCCCACATCCTCGGATAGGGGGGATAACCCGGCAACGCCGATTTGGCTGAATACCAGAGATCACTATGCCTATATTATCGGCTATCCTGATGGCAACATTCACCCCAGCGCGAGGATTACCCGTGCGGAGGTCGCCACAATCTTTTTCCGTCTGCTCACTGATGAGGCAAGGGAGAACTTCTGGTGTGAAACAAACCACTATGTTGACGTGGTGGCGGAAGCCTGGTATAACAATGCCGTATCAACGCTCAGCAATATGGGCATACTCGGCGGCTATCAGGATGGGACTTTCCGGCCAAATCAACCCATCACCAGGGCGGAGTTCGCAAAAATAGCGGTGAGTTTTTTTGACTACAAGGATAGTCAGGCGGAAAATATCTTCACCGATGTGCCCAGCGGGAGTTGGTATGAAAGTTTTATTACAGCTGCATCAACGATTGGACTGGTGGAGGGTTATGGGGAGAACGTCTTCCAGCCGGATGCAGATATCACAAGAGCGGAGGCCTGCACGATTGTTAACCGCACCCTTGGCCGGGCGCCGGCGGCCGACCGTCTTCTCCCGGAAGAAGAGATGATCGTCTGGCCGGACAATAGCCGCAGCGCCTGGTACTATGCGCAGATACAGGAGGCAACGAACAGCCACAGCTGCAAATGGTCGGGAGATGCAGAATACTGGATGCAAAAGCTTCCTGAGCAGGACTGGGAAGCGCTCGATCATTGAAGCAGCGGAGATGGATTTGGTTTTGCTGAACTGCGCGCTGAATCCCCCGGCATGCATTGCGCTAATTCCTGAGCGGAAATGGCAAAGCGGGGAAGGAAATCAGGATTGGCGTCATCTTCCACCAATAATAAACGACGGCTTTTGGAAACGGCCGTCGTTTATTATTGGTGGCCTTGTCTGCTGGCATACGCCGGCTGCAAAAATAAGGGAGACGAAATGATCGGCCTGGCTTTGGAAAACTGGCCTAAAGGGGCATGACTGGGGTCCCTGCCAGACGGTGGCATTTGTTGTGCAGATCAGCACAGGGATTTCTTCCGCTGCGTTCTGATCAGGCACAGGCGGCAGACGTTTTCATCCACGAAAACACCCGGAGGCGAAGTTCCTGGCCGGGGATGAATAAGCTTTGCAAAAGCCAGACTTGGTTTGATGACAGGCAGATTAGGACTGCAGCGCTTGATTTCTGCGCATGCGCCCTACTTAATACTGGTATTTTTTTTGGAGGCACTTCAGGAAAAACAGCGAGGTACACAGCGACATGGCCTCTGCTGCTGCCACGGACCACCAAATCCCCTCCATACCGATGCACAGCGGAAGCAGGAATACTGCCGATACTTGAAAGACAAGGGTGCGGAGAAAAGAAACTGCTGCGGATATCGGCCCGTTGTTGAGCGCGGTAAAAAAAGAGGAGGTGTAGATGGTAAAGCCAAAAAACAAAAATGAGAGCGAATAGATGAAAAAGGCATGGCTGGTCAGCGCAAACAGAGCGCGGTCGTAGCCCACAAACAAAGCAGCCAGCGGTTCTGCAAGCAGCAGAGCCAGGGCAAACATGGTTACGGAAAAAGCGGTTATGGTAGTAAAGCACTTTATTTTCATGTTTTTTAGTTCGGTGGTGTTCCCGGCGCCGTAGTGGTAGCTGACGACAGGCGCTGAGCCTACGGAAAAGCCAAGGAAAATGGCGTTGAATACCATACCCAGATACATGAGCACACCATAGGCAGCGACACCGTCTTCGCCAATATAGTGAAGCAGTTGGATGTTGTAAAGCATTCCGACCAGGGAAGCGGCAATATTGCTGAGCATCTCAGAAGAACCGTTTAAGCATACCTGCGCCAGGGTCCGGCCATCAAAGGCAGTTTTCCCCAGTCTGAGCAGGCTGCTGTTTTTTCGGGCGAAGTAAATCACCGGTAGAATACCGCCTACGCATTGTCCGATGGCAGTAGCCGCCGCCGCGCCTTCCAGCCCCCAGGGGAGCACAGCGACAAACAGAGCATCCAACACGACGTTGGTCATCCCAGCCGCAACCGTGATGGCCAGCCCCAGACCGGGCTTGTTTGCAGTAGCGAACAGGCATTGGAATTCAAACTGCAAAATAAACGCAGGTGTGGCCAACAGAACTACATTGCCATAGCGAACGCAGTTTTCCAGCAGCTCGCCTTCGGCCCCCAAAAGCGAGGCCACCGGCCGTAGAAAGACGAGCCCCAGCACAGTCAACACCATACCAAAGATAGCGGAAAGATATACCACCAGAGAAAAGATGCGGTTTGCCTGCTCTTGATGATTTTCACCCAGGGTTTTGGCAATGAGCGCTCCACCGCCGGTACCCATCATAAAGCCAATAGCACCAATAATCATCAAAAAGGGCATGATCAGATTGACGGCGGCAAAAGGCGTTTTGCCGACATAGTTGGAAACAAAGAATCCATCCACCACGCTATAGATGCTGGTAATCACCAACATGATGATGGAAGGCAGGGTCAGGCGGAGCAACTTCTGGTATGTAAAGTGATCGGATAGTTGGATATGCATTTTTTCTCTCCGGAATGTTTTTACTTGCTTCCGACCGGTCGCAGTTTCCGGTGTTGCGGCATTTGCCGGTTGGTCTGTATTACGGACTATATGGAGCCAGGCTGCTCCCATATGATTCTGGAAGCAGGTATCAGCGGTTCAGTTCTTCACAAAAGGCAGCGGCAAATTGTTCCAGAAGACGAAAGAAGGCGACTTTTTCCTCGTCGGTAAATTGTTGGATACTGCGGTTTTCTGCCCGGTTGATTTTGGGGAGAATACGGTTGGCCAGTTCGGTCCCTTTTTCGCTGAGCAGGATAGTTTTATGCCGTCTGTCCTCCGCAAGTTCCAGCATTTCTAAAAGTCCCTGTCGGTAAAAAGAAAGGACAATGGTATTGACGGTCTGTTTAGGGAGCATGGTGAGCGCACAGATGGTTTTTTGCGTGCAAGGTTGGCGCTCCCAGATCAGCTGCAGCAATGCCAGAGATGAATAGTTCATCCCCACGGACTTTGCATAGCGTTCATAGGCTCTGTCCATTTTTTGGAAGATCTCATCAAAACGATGCCCTTCGGTTTCTTTCATCGCAGCGTTCCACCTTTATCATTTAGTCCGATTCGAAGACTATTATAGGGATTTCCCGTCTGCTTGTCAATCGAAAAATGTAAAGCAGTATCAGGCAAACGGCAATTCTCAGCCAGCGAAGCTGTGCACGGCGTTGTGCAGGAGCAGCAATCCAGCTGATCCTCCTCGGCGGGGGCGGCTTCTGCACGATCCCCCATGCTGCGGCAGGGGGACCCTGTTTTCTGCCGGCATACTAAGGGGATGGGCCAAACCGATGCGCTTCAGCCAGATGAGATGGCGCGATGCCGCGCTCGGTAAGGCAACCACAGCCAGCGACGAACATCAGCGCGAGGTCATGCCATCCCGGATAGCTGCTACAGCCCCAGGCCGAAGCAAGGAAATGTTTTTTTTGCTGACCGTGCAGCATGGATCAGTTCGATAAATCATGGCATAAACCATGGCCGCCTGTTCCATAAAATGTTTGACTGCAGAAAGGGAGAAGCCTTGACAAATAGCGGGGCAGCCGCTATAATGTCAGCATAAATTATATAAAATCTTCAGGGCAGGGTGCGATTCCCTACCGGTGGTGACAGCCCACGAGCCGCAAGGTATGATTCGGTGCGATTCCGAAGCCGACAGTATAGTCTGGATGGAAGAAGATGAAACACGGGATAGAAAATATCCTGGTGTGGGAGATCTGCTCTGGATAGCGATGGCGATCCAGAGTTTTGTATTGAATAGCTGCGGATCTCAGTTCTTTGCCCTGAACCATGGTGTTCCGGGCTTTTTTATTGGAGGCGGTTTGATGCAGGATGAAGTTTATATGCAAGAGGCTCTGCAGCTGGCGGAGAAAGGCTGCGGTTGGGTGGCGCCCAATCCCATGGTGGGCGCCGTGATCGTGAAGGATGGCCGGGTGATCGGCCGCGGCTGGCATGAAAGATACGGACAGCCGCATGCCGAGCGCAATGCTCTGGCAAACTGCAGTGCATCTCCGTATGGCGCCACGATGTATGTCACGCTGGAACCATGCTGCCATTACGGCAAACAACCGCCCTGCGTGGAGGCGATCATAGCCGCTGGGTTGCGGCGGGTGGTGGTGGGTGCGCCGGACCCCAACCCGCTGGTGGCCGGCAAAGGCATTCGCCAGCTGCGTGCGGCCGGCGTAGAGGTGGTAGAGGATGTCCTGCGTACAGCATGCGAGCGGCAAAACGAGGTCTTTTTGTATTATATGCAAACGCGGCGGCCATTCGTGGTGATGAAATACGCGATGACGCTGGATGGCAAGATTGCGGCATATACCGGCGCCTCTCGCTGGATCAGCGGGGAGGCTGCCCGTCGGCATGTCCAGCAGCAACGGCACCGTTATACGGCGATCATGGTAGGGGTGGGGACGGTTTTGGCGGATGATCCGCTGCTGACCTGCCGCATCCCGGGTGGGCGCAATCCGTTGCGCATCATCTGTGACAGCCGCCTGCGCACACCACCGACAGCGCAGGTGGTGAAGACAGCCGCCGCGACGCCAACAATACTGGCAACCTGCTGCAGCGATACGGCCAAATGGGCTGTTTATCAGGCTGCGGGCTGTCGCGTTCTTCTTCTGCCGCAGAGGGAGGGGCGTCTGGATTTGCAGCAGCTGATGGAAAAGCTGGGTCAGGAACAGGTCGACAGCATTTTGCTGGAAGGCGGCGGGACGCTGAACTGGTCCGCGTTGGAAAGCGGCATCGTCTGCAAGCTGCAGGCATATATCGCGCCAAAGCTGTTTGGCGGCGCGACGGCAAAGACGCCGCTGGCAGGGCGCGGCGTCGCCAGCCCGCAAGAGGCATTTTGCTTGCAAGACTGTATGCTGACAAAGCTGGGGGAAGATTTTCTGGTGGAAGGCAGGGTTAGGCAACATGTTTACCGGGATTGTTGAAGAAGTAGGCACTGTGGAGCGCATCCAGCGAGGCGCGCATTCCGCCAGATTACAGATCAGAGCGGCCAAAGTGTTGGAAGGCGTTGCCCTGGGCGATAGTATCGCGGTGAACGGCATTTGCCTGACCGTATCCACGTTGGCAGCCGGCTGTTTTTCCGCGGATGTGATGCATGAAACGCTGGATCGTTCTTCTCTGGCGCGGCTGGGCTGTGGCAGCCATGTCAATCTGGAGCGGGCGCTGGCGGCCAACGGCCGCTTTGGCGGGCATATCGTGGCCGGGCATGTCGATGGTGTCGGCCGTATCACGGCGGTTCAGCGTGACGATACGGCAGTCTGGTATACGGTGCAGGCGGGGCCGGAGATCATGCGTTATATTGTGGAAAAAGGGTCGATTGCAGTGGATGGGATCAGCCTGACGGTGGCGCGGGTATGGCCAGATGCTTTTGCGGTTTCCACCATACCGCATACTGTCCGGCAGACGATCCTTTGCGAACGCAGGGAAGGGGATATGGTTAATCTGGAGACGGACATTCTTGGCAAATATGTGGAAAAGCTGCTGCGTTCGGCCATGCAGGATGGCGCAAAAGACAGCCGCAGTACGGAAAGCCGGATCAGCAGGGAATTTTTATCCCGTTATGGGTTTTAGGAGGTAGAAAGATGTTACAGTTCAATACGGTAGAAGAAGCGTTGGAAGAACTTCGGCAGGGCAGGATCATCCTGGTGACAGATGATCCGGAGCGGGAAAATGAAGGTGATTTCATCTGCGCGGCAGAATTTGCTACCACGGCGAATGTCAACTTCATGGCGACGCATGGCAAAGGGCTGATCTGCATGCCGATGTCCAAGGAATATGTCCAGAAGCTGAAGATCCCGCAGATGGTGCGTGAGAACACGGATAATCATGAAACGGCGTTTACCGTATCGATCGATCATGTTTCCACTTCGACAGGTATATCTGCTGCGGAACGTTCCATTACAGCCATGCGCTGCGTGGCGGATGATGTGCGGCCGGAGGATTTCCGTCGGCCGGGGCATATGTTTCCGCTGCTGGCAAAGAAAAACGGCGTATTGGAACGCGACGGCCATACGGAAGCGACGGTGGATTTGTGCCGTCTGGCAGGGCTGAAAGAATGCGGGCTCTGTTGTGAGGTGATGCGCGATGACGGTACGATGATGCGCGCACCTGAGCTGATGGAGCTGGCAAAAAAATGGGATCTGAAATTTATTACGATCCGTGATCTGCAAAATTATCGTAAATGCCATGAAAAGCTGGTAGACCAGGTGGCGGCTGTTCACCTGCCGACCAAATATGGCGATTTTATGGCCTATGGTTTTGTCGATCGCTTGAGCGGCGAGCATCATATCGCATTGGTAAAAGGAGAGATCGGCGAGGGGGAGAATGTGCTGTGCCGCGTACATTCCGAATGCCTGACCGGCGATACGTTCGGTTCGCTGCGCTGTGATTGCGGCCAGCAGCTTGCCGCCGCCATGACGCAGATCGAAAAGGAAGGGCGCGGTATTTTGCTTTATATGCGGCAGGAAGGGCGGGGCATTGGCCTGATCAACAAGTTGCGTGCTTATGAGCTGCAGGATCAAGGCATGGATACCTTGGAAGCGAATCTGGCGCTGGGCTTTGCTGCTGATGCGCGTGAATATTATATCGGTGCGCAGATTCTGCGTGAGCTGGGGGTCAAGAGCATGCGTTTGTTGACCAACAACCCGGATAAGCTTTACCAGCTTGCTGAATTTGGTTTGGAGATCAGCGAGCGTGTGCCAATCCAGATGGATGCAACGGCATATGATCTGTTTTACCTGAAAACCAAGCAGGAGCGCATGGGGCATATATTAAAATATTGAAAAGGGAGAGAATATGGCGATGAAAACATTTGAGGGTAAGCTGGTATCCCGGGAAATCCGAATCGGTATTGTGGCAGCGCGTTTTAATGAGTTCATTACGGCAAAGCTGTTAGAAGGCGCGCTTGACGGCCTGCGGCGGCATGATGTGCGCGAAGAAGATATCCATGTGGCATGGGTGCCCGGTGCTTTTGAGATCCCGTTGATCGCTTCCAAAATGGCAAACAGCGGCAAATACGATGCGGTAATTTGCCTGGGCGCGGTAATCCGCGGTTCCACCAGCCATTATGACTATGTCTGTAATGAAGTGTCGAAAGGAATTGCTGCCGTTTCGCTGGCAAGCGGCGTGCCGGTGATGTTTGGCGTACTGACGACGGAGAATATTGAGCAGGCGATTGAGCGGGCAGGGACAAAGGCCGGTAATAAAGGCTATGATTGTGCTGCCGGTGCGATTGAGATGGTGAATCTGATCCGCGAGATTGAAGGCTGACGCTGCGCAAGCTGCTGCTATCCTGGAAAACGAGGCCATGAACCACAATAACGACCGGTTGCGGAAAGCAATCCGGTCGTTATTGTTATCTCGCTGTTCCTTTTGGCGCCTGCGCCGTCCAGCTCTGCCTGGTCGCGCAGGGGTTGATTTCGGGAGACCAGCTTGGGCTGCGCTGCTCAGTTTGCCAGCGCATGGAAGCGCATCAGGATCAATGCCGCCTCCGCTCTTGTGGCAGCTGCTGCCGGCGCCAACCCTTCGTTGCCGCGGTTGCCGATCAGACCATTGCCCACCGCCCAACGCATAGCCTCAACAGCCCAGCTGGAAATGTCTGCGGCATCCGGATAAAGGCTAAGATCGCCGGCCGCGCTGATATCCATGCCCGCTGCCTGCGCATATTGGTAAAGGATAACCGCGATCTGCTCGCGCGTCACTGCGTCCAGCGGCGTAAAGCGACCGTTGTAGCCGGTGACGATCCTGTTTTCTGCCGCCCAGCCGACAGCAGCCGTATACCAGGTATCTGCAGCGACATCACTGAAGCTCGCACCGCTGCTGCTAGCCGGCAGCCCGGCCATGCGGTGCAGTGCGGTGACAAGCATGGCGCGGTTCATCGTGAGCTGCGGGCTGAAAATATATTCCGCCGTGCCGCTGAGCAGTTTTTCGCGGGCGACGAATTCTACTGCCTGATAATACCAGTCTGCCTGGGTAACGTCGTCGAAACTGCCGGCACGCACGATCCGAACCCCACAGGAAGCGGAAGCCCCGGCTGCGCTGGCGGCGATCATGCCTTCAGCGCGCGTTGTCCCTGCGGTGAAGAGGCCGTTGGCATCGATCTGTCCGATCTCTCCCAGCACATTCCAGGTGAAGCAGCTATCATCCGCGACAAGCCGGATATGATCTGCATAAGCGGTGGCCTGCAGATCGAGCGTGCCGCCGGCAGGTACTTCTACCATTTCGCCTGCTGCGCCATCCGGCGTAAACAGGAGAATCTCATCCGGCTGGCTGATTACGGTGACCGGCACGCTTACTGGTTCGATCCCATCCGCGCCGGCGACCACTTCACCACTACCACTATTGCCGGCAGTGAACAGACCATTGGCATCAATGCTGCCGATATCGCCGCGCACACTGTAATAAACCGCAGGTTGTTCGGCAGCCTGCAGACCGTCTGCATTGGCCGCCTGCGCGGTGAACTGCGCGCTGCCACCGGACAGAATGTGCAGGCTGAAAGGAGAAAGCGCCAGCTTTCGCGCGGCGCCACCGCTTTCTGCCTTGCTGACCAGCATGATATAATTGGTTACCGAACGCTGCCTGCCGTCAGAAGGGCTGTTGATTTGCGATACGCTGCCGTCGCCGAGATACAGCGCATTGAGCGTTGTCGAACCGCCGCCATCCATCACGACAGCTTCTACGCAGCCCAGTTCGATCAGGCGCTCTGCCACCTGCGGCAGAGAAGCGCCTATGCTGTGTCCGCTTTGCCGGCCATCCACCGTATAGAGGATCAGACTGCCATCCGCCTGCAAACCGACTGCGCTGCGCGGTTGTGCGCTGGCATCCAACCCGCTTTCTACCTGGCCGTTGCTGACCAGTTTGCGCATGGCGCCGACCGCATATTCGATATCTTGCCAACCGTCGGCACAACGGATATCAATCTTTATCGTATCACCAGCCTGCAGGCTGGCCAGCGCGGCAAATAAGGCCGGGTCACCGGTTTCCGCCAGGCTGAGCACCAGCTCGTCCGCTGTGAGTTCCAGCGGCTCGGCGCTGCGGATCACCTCCAGCACTTCCAGCTTCAGGCGGCAATCCACGGTTAGCGCCTCCCGGCGCGGCATGGCCAGCACAACATTGATGCCAGGGGTATTGGCCTGGGTGGTGTAGGAATGATCCTCGGTAAACAGCGTCAGGCCGCTTGCTTTCCGCGCTTTGTTGACCGCGGCCAGCGGATAGCTTTGGTCCGCAATCTCAACCGTCATGTTCAGCGCCGGTTTGCCGATGCGCGTTTCGCCATCCGCAGTAAAGCCGACGGCCCAATAGCCGCCATCAGAAGAACGCAGTTCCCCTTCACTGATCACGATACCCAGCGGCTGGTAATCAGCGGTATTGTAAAAATCGCCGTTGATGCCGCCCAGCACCGTATAGCCTTCCTTTTCCAGCAGAGCGGCCATGGAGGGGAAATCGCCGTAATTGAGCAGCTTGGAACCGTAGACCACTACCGGCACGACTTCGCCGTCCGGCTGATAGGTGATATAGTTTTCCGTGCGGAAATCGCTGCCGGTCCAGAATACATTGCGCGACAATGCCAGACTGCCGCCAGCCTCGGTCGTGTAGCCATCCACCGCTTCGCCCAGCACAGAAGCGCAAGCTGCCGGCGTGACGCCAAACAGCAGCGCCAGTATCAAGAGCAGCGCCGGCAGGTAACGGCTTGCGCTGCGGATCGTTTTTGTCATAAACGCCTCCTGATTTTTACCGCCGCGCCACATGCTGCGACGGTATTTTGTTTATTATACCATATCTGGCGTCAAAATGCCAACCTATTGCCATTTTCGCCACAAAATGCGGCAACAGCGGTCAAAGTTTGGATTATCGGCGCTTTGGCCTTGCTGTTTGCCGCAGGAGCATGGGCATAGCATTTTGCACGCTGGAAAATATTTTGCTTCATCGCATGGCATGGCTGGCCGCTGGTGCAACATTGTGCTATACTGAAAGGACAGAAACAGGCAGCAGCCGATGCTGCTGCGGGAAGGAGAGAGGCAGATGATCCTGACGGCAAAACGCCTGATTACAGGTGATGGAGAAACAGTATTGCAAAACAGCGGGCTTCTGCTGCGCGATGGTCGCATCGCAGCGGTGGACACGCTGTCCTGCCTGCAGAATGCCTACCCGGAGGAAGAGGTGCTGGATTATGGCGAGGCGACCATCTTGCCGGGGTTGATCGATATGCATGCGCATCTTGCCTACTGGCAGGCACGCGAGGATGGCAAGGATTTCGATCCCTATCTCACCGCCTGTCTGGCGCTGCACAATGCAAAGACAGCGCTGCAGCGCGGCGTGACTACGCTGCGCGATGTTTATAGCGATGACGGACTTTGCCGGCAGATCGTTCGCGCTGGCGAAAAGGGGCTGGCTACTGTGCCGCGCCTGATTTATTGCAATCGCGCGCTTTGCATCACCGGCGGCATCGATTGGCAGATTACAGGTGGCACGGTACAGGTGGATGGCGAATGGGAATGCCGCAAGGCGGTGCGCCGGGAACTGCGCACCGGTGCGACCTGGATCAAGGTGATGACGAGCAACCGTACCCCGGGGGTGGCGGAATTCACGCAGCAGGAATTGGATGCCATCGTGGACGAATGCCATCGCCTGGGGCAGCGTGCGGCAGCGCATGCCAGCCTGCAACCCGCACTGCAGATGTGCATTGACGCTGGTTTTGATACGATTGAGCATGGCACGGAATTGACGCTGGCGCAGGTGGAACAGATGTGCCAGCGCGGTATCGCCTGGACGCCGACCATCTTTGTTCACCGTTTTGTGCTCGACCGGTTGGCACGCCGCACTGGCCGGCGGGACGAGGTGGGGCTGAGCGGCCGTGATCTGCAGACCTATCATCTCTACCATCGTTCGTTGCGCTGTTATGCCGATAATTTCCTGCGTTTTGCGGAAACCGGCGTTACGCTTCTGGCTGGTACGGATCTTGTGTTTGCGGATTCTCCCTTCGCTGCGGTCAGCGAAGAGCTGCGCTGCATGGTAGATCTGGGATTGAGCCCGCTGCGTGCTATTGCTGCCGCTACGGGCAACTGTGCACGTGTATTGGGTATGCAAGGCGAGATCGGCACACTGGCTGCTGGCGCGCAGGCAGATTTGCTCGTCGTCGATGGCGATGCGGCAGCGGAAATCGGTGCGCTGGAACAGGTGCGTGCCGTCTATCAGGCGGGACGTTCTTTGCCGTTGCCTTTGGTCTGATTCGCTTGCGGCAATCCGCTATTTTCAGCTATGATCTGCAGCAGCGGTCACGCGATCCGCAGCGGCTGCTGCACCCTCTTCCACCGCTGCCACGTTGTCTGGCATGGCTGCCGCCTGGCCGGCAGGCCGGCGGCAAAGCAGGAAGAAGCAGAGCGCTCCGGCGAGGAGCAACGGCAGGCCGCCCAGGATGCCGACGGGCAGCGGTCCGATGAAGGGGTTGACTGTTGTTGGATTGCTGTGGAAGATCAGCCCGGACGAGGCCATGCCGTTCAGCGCGCCATGTGCTAATGCAGCCGGCCAGAAAGTGCCGCTGCGCAGCGTGACATAAGCGAACAGGCACCCGGTGACGATGCAGAAGAGAATCATCGCTACAATACCCAGCCAGGGCCAGCCTGGGTACCCCAAACCGTAATTATGCCCCATCGCGATGATCGGCGCATGCCATAGGCCCCAGATCAGGCCGCTGAACAGCAGGGCCTTTGGCATGCCATGGCGCTGTAGCAGCTTCGGCAACAGATAGCCGCGCCAACCCAGTTCTTCGCCCGTGCAGAAGATGATATTGAGCAGCGGAGCAATCAGCATGGCGAAAAGCAGGGCGCCGGCTGTTGCCGGGATCATCAGGCTGCTGCTATATTCCGCTGGCCGGCAGAGATAATAGAATGCGCTGCCGGCCAGAATGAGCAGGGAAGGGCCGAACCAAGCCAGCAGATAGAAGCGGAGATGGCCGCGCAAATTTGGGCGAAAAGCGATATCGGACCAGCCTTCGTGCGTGATGCATTTGGTCAGCACGACAGCCAGCGCGGGCGTCAGCATACAAAGCGAAAAGCCAAGCTGCGCCGTGGACAGCAACCAGGCGCCGCTGAAATAAAGCCAGGCGCTGATCCCCCAGCAACCGACAAAGGAAAAGAGTAAGTACCATTTGAGATTGCGCATTTAATCGGCCTCCTTTTCGGCTGTATGATATCATATTGATATGATGTTGTCAAGGAGGCGGCCGGTTAGGCCTGCCGTTGGTTGGGGCAGTATAAGCTAGTTGGCAATCAGAAAAATCTGGCGGTAGAACCGCAAAAGGAGAGGAGCATGACGCAATTTCTGGATCGTATTGCAGAGGAAAAGCCGTTTTTTCTTGACGGCGGTATGGGTTCGCTGCTCGCTGCCTATGGCGGCAGCATGAAAAGCGGAGAAAACAATCTGCATCACCCGGATGTGGTATTGGCTGCGCACCGTGATTATCTTGCTGCAGGCAGCGACGCATTGACGACCAATACCTTTGCCTTGAACGGTATTTATGCACAGCAGCAGGGGATGACGGCAGCAGCGGCGGAGGAAGCGCTGCGCCGCGGTTGCCAGCTGGCAGCTGAGGCTGCTGCCGGCGCTGGGCGCCGCATTTATCTGCTTGGCGATCTTGGGCCCAGCGGTCAGATGCTCGCGCCTTATGGCGAAGGCGATGCAGATGCCATGTTCGCAGCTTGTCTGCGGCAATGCAGCATCATGGCGGCTTATCCGCTCGACGCATTTCTGATCGAAACGGTATTCGACCTGCGCGAGGCAGAGCTGATGTTGCGCGCGGCAAAGCAGGCTGCGCCAGCGCTGCCGGTACTGCTTTCGCTGACCTTTGCTTCCGTTAAACGCGGTGGTGCGACGATCATGGGCGACCGTGCCGCCAAAGCGGCGGCCAGTGCAGCGGAATGGGGTGCGGCAGCAGTGGGGGGGAATTGTGGCGATCTCAGCCCGGCGGAATATGCCGTTGTGATGACTTCCATGCGTGAAGCCTGTCGCCTGCCATTGCTTGTCCAGCCGAATGCAGGCAAACCGCGGCTGGAGGGAGATCAGGTTTACTATGATCTTTCGCCACAGGATTTTGCCATTCAGATGCAGGATTGCCGAGCAGCCGGCGCCAGCCTGCTCGGCGGCTGCTGCGGGACAACGCCGGCGCATATCCAGGCGCTGCGGGAACGGATTGCCTGACGGAGGAGAAAAGAATGGAAAAAACGCTTTTGATCGCAACCACTAACCGGCATAAGGTAGAGGAGATCTGTGCGATCTTTGCAGATTGCGGCCTGCGCGGCTGGCAGTTTCGCACGCTTGCTGATGAAGCGGATTATCAGCCGCCGGAAGAGGATGGCGACAGCTTTGCGGCCAATGCAGCGATTAAAGCCGCAGCTGCAGCGCGTTATAGTGGGATGATCGCTTTAGCGGATGACAGCGGGCTGACGGTCGAAGCCCTCGCTGGTGCGCCCGGCATTTATTCTGCACGCTATGCAGGGCCGCAACAGGATGACGCCGCCAATCGGACAAAGCTGCTGGCCGCCCTGTCCGGCGTGCCGGATGAAGCGCGCGACGCGGCATTTGTCTGCGCTGTGGCGATCGCCTGCCCACAGGCAGATGGCAGCCTGCGGATGCTTTCCTGCGAAGGCAGTTGCAGTGGCAGAATCAGCCGGCAGGAGCAGGGCGAAAACGGCTTTGGCTATGATTGTCTCTTCTATTTGCCATCTTTTGGCATGACAATCGCCGAGCTGCCGCCGGAAGAGAAGAACCGCATCAGCCACCGCAGCGCAGCAATGCGCGAGGCCGCTCGTCTGCTGCAGACCCTGGGTTGAGACAAGACGTTGGGGAATCAAAGCGGCGGCAGAATGCGTATCTCCTCCCCCAGATCGCTGAAACTGGCGCGCAGATGGAGCAAGGCTTCGCTCTCTGTGCGGCTTGTCGCTTGTAGCTGCAATTCCTGCAGCTGGCGGCCGCGTTTATCGAGCAGCAAAATATATTCCACCGCGGTAAAATATTCCGCGACCCAGCCGTCGGCCTCGGGCGCCAGCACCAGCTGCAGTTTCTCGCCGTCTTCAGTTTCGATCAGGCCATCGCTGCGATAATCGGTGATGCGGTGATAGGCAAACGAGGCGGCGGGCAGCAATTCAGCAAACAGCGCGGCCGCATGTTCGATCTGCGCTTCCGGCAGTACCTGCCAGTCTTCATCGCCGCTGCGGCGGTAAATCATGCCCTCCACCCAGTACAGCTCCAGGGGAGAGCCAAGCACGGTGCCGCTGATATGAGCATCGTCCCCATTCTTTTCCCCGCGCAGCGTGAAATAGTCACGGCTGGCGCCGTCAACCATGACTTCCGCCTGCAAGGTATAGCAGTAACTTTTTGCCGACAGTGTTTCGGCCAGCAGGCGTTCTGTTTCTGCCGCATCCGGCACATGGGTACGCAAAAAGGTGCCCCAAAGCCCGATTAACAGCGTTAACAGCGCCAGCAGCAGCAATACACGGCGGAAACGGCGTGAATTCGTCATCCAAACACCCCCTGCAGCATACATATGCCAGGGTTGTCATCCTTATGCCGGCCTGTATTGAAGGATATTGCCTGAATAATCTTTGCAGAAGGCAGGGATTTTGCGCTCTGCCCAGAATACAATTAATATCATATTCCGGAGGTGGTTCCCTTGCAGTCCTGGCAGCAGCATTTGGCGGAAAGCGTCGAGGAGATCCTCTTCGATGAAGAGACGCTGGCAAAGCGTGTAAAAGAGCTGGCAAAGGAGATCACTGCCGATTATCAGCAGCTGAATATCAGCGAGCTGGTGATCATCGGTATCCTGCGCGGCTCTGTTTTGTTTATGAGCGACCTGATCCGGCATATCGATCTGCCGGTAACGATCGATTTCATGGCTGTCAGCAGCTATACAAAAGGGACACGCAGTTCCGGTACGGTACGCATCCTGAAGGATATCAATGAATCGATTCAGGATAAGCATGTGATGATTGTCGAGGATATCGTCGATACAGGGCTGACGCTGCAATGCCTGCGCGAGCTGCTCTGTGCCAGACAGCCGAAATCGCTGCGCATTTGCACCCTGTTGGATAAACCGTTGCGCCGCCGGGTTGAAGTGCCGGTGGACTATGTCGGTTTTCAGATCGAGGATAAGTTTGTGATCGGTTACGGCCTTGACTATAATGACCATTACCGCCAGTTGCCTTATATCGGCGTGTTAAAGCCGGAGATTTATGCCTGAGCGCGGCAGAGCCGGGTGCGCCCGGTTGATCAGAACAGGAAAGGGGAGCAGATCGAAATGGGTAATGTCAGCTGGGAAGACGCCAAAGCGAAAAGCGGAGAACTGATCGCCGGCGCCTTACCCTTTGATGCACAAAGTGAAGAAGATTTTCAGCGCAAGGACGGCCTTTATGTGCTCGTCTACTGCGGTACTCAGCTGGGCGGCAGCCTTTGGGAGGAACCCAGCCCGCGTATCGTCTATGTCGGGCATACCGGCAATGACAGCCTGCGCCATTGGCGCAATGATACCGGTATTTCTACTGTGCGGCGTTCTTTGGCCGCCATGCTGGCCACTGCCCTAAATCTTCAGGCAGTGCCGCGTTCCAATGATCCGGAAGATGAGGATCGTTTTGCCAACTATAAACTCGATGAAAGCAGCGAACTGGTGCTGACTGCCTGGATGCGCGAACACCTGAGGATCGGTTTCTTTGATCCGGCGGCAGGTGAACGCGAAGCCTGGTACCAGGCATTGCTGGATTATAATGCCCCGATGTTCGTTTTCCAGAACAATCCGCAAAACAGCTATGGCGCGCAGATCAAGCTGTACCGCATGCAGCTGGCAGAGCAGGCGGCGCGCTCCCTGGCATAAAATAGATCATTTATCGCATATCGCAGCAGTGTCATCCGCAGAACAGCATGCAGAAGGGAGCGGTCATCCTTGCTCCGCTCGTTTCCGCAGTGTTGCTCTGCGGTTTTTGTTTTTCAGGACGGCTGTATCGCAAACCATGCCGCCAGGTGAACAGCAGTAAGCATGCAGAAAAGGAAAAGATATGGCAAGCGCCATATCTTTTCCCCAACAGGAATAGAAATATGATGTGTGGTCGAATTAATTGCCGTTGACAACCTGCAGCCTGGCCAGTGCGCGTTCCAATGCTGCCTGCGCGCGCGCTTCGTCCAGTCCGGCTGCATGCTCGCGCAACCGTTTGCGCGCCCGGTCGCGCGCAGCAATCGCCCGCGCGACATCGATGTCTTCTGCCAGCTGCGCCCAGCTGACCAGCAGCTCTGCTTCGTTTTCCCGCACTTCCAGAAATCCGTTGCCCAGGGCGATCTTGCCTTCGACTCCATCTTTCTGATAACGCAGCACACCTTGCTTGAGCACGGTAACGAGCGGCGCGTGATTATATAATATCGCGGTGGGGCCGATCTCCGCCGGTACAACAAAGCTTTCCACCATTGCATGAAAGACCTCGCGTTCCGGTGTGACGACCTCCAGCCTGATCTGATCAGCCATCTTGCTACCCTCCAAAAAGCCGTTTCAGGTTGCGATTACAGCGTTTCCGCTTTGGCAATCGCATCTTCGATCGTGCCAACCATCAGGAAGGCCTGTTCCGGCAGATGGTCATATTTACCTTCAACCAGCTCTTTGAAGCTGCGGATGGTATCCTTCAGCGGAACATATTTCCCCTGCCTGCCGGTAAACGCCTCTGCCACATGGAAGGGCTGAGAGAGGAAACGCTGAATTTTTCTGGCGCGGGCGACGAGGATCTTGTCCTCATCCGCCAGTTCGTCGATGCCAAGGATGGCGATGATATCCTGCAGTTCCTTGTAGCGCTGCAACACACCTTGCACGGCACGCGCGACTTGGTAATGCTCGTCGCCCAGAACACGCGGATCCAGCGTACGGCTTGTCGATTCCAGCGGATCAACTGCTGGATAGATACCCAGCTCTGCGATGGAACGGGAAAGAACAGTCGTCGCATCCAAATGGGCGAAAGCCGTGGCCGGTGCCGGGTCGGTCAGGTCGTCTGCCGGCACATAGATGGCCTGAACAGAAGTGATCGAACCACTTTTCGTCGAGGTGATGCGCTCTTGCAGGGAACCCATCTCCGTAGCCAGTGTCGGCTGATAGCCAACGGCAGAAGGCATACGGCCGAGCAGTGCGGATACTTCGGAGCCAGCCTGCGTGAAACGGAAAATATTATCGATAAACAGCAGCACGTCCTGGCCCTCTTCATCGCGGAAGCTCTCCGCCATCGTCAGGCCGGTCAAGCCAACGCGCAGACGTGCTCCCGGCGGCTCGTTCATCTGCCCAAATACCAGGGCAGTCTTTTCGATAACGCCGGAATCATTCATCTCATTCCAGAGATCATTGCCTTCGCGGGTACGCTCGCCCACACCGGCAAAAACAGAGAAGCCGCCATGTTCATAGGCAATGTTGCGGATTAGCTCCATGATCAGAACGGTTTTACCCACGCCAGCGCCGCCGAAGAGGCCCACCTTGCCGCCCTTGGCATAAGGCGCCAGCAGATCTACTACCTTAATCCCGGTTTCCAGGATCTCGGTAGAGGGCTCCAGGTCTTCGAATTGCGGCGCGGGACGATGGATGGGCAGCAGATGGTCTGCCTGGATCGGTCCTTTGCCGTCAATCGGGTGACCGATAACATCGACCATGCGGCCAAGTGTGGCGCGGCCAACGGGGACGCGGATCGGCGAACCGGTATCGCGCGCTTCCATGCCACGTTGCAGGCCGTCGGTAGAGGAAAGCGCAACGCAACGTACAAAGTTATTGCCCAAATGCTGCATCGCTTCCATTACCAGGGGGTCTGCGCCTTTGCGCTCGACTTCGATCGCGTTGTAAATATCGGGCAGCTGTTCCGCAGGGAACTCCACGTCGACAACTGCGCCAATGACCTGTCTGATATTGCCTGTCGCCACTTTGATAGCCTCCTTGTTAAAATCACAAAGGTTCTGGAAAACAGACTGCCCGCACCAGGGCGCCTGTCAGGATAACGCTGCCGCACCGCCAACGATTTCGCTGATTTCCGTGGTAATCGCCGCTTGGCGTGCACGGTTCAGCGACAGCGTCAGCTGGTTGACCATCTCGGTCGCATTGTCTGTCGCCGAATTCATCGCGGTCATCCGCGCGCCGTGTTCAGAGGCTTTCGCCTCCTGCAGCGCACTATAAACGCCGATATCGATGTATTGCGGCAGAAGCGCGGAGACTACTGTCTGCTGGTCCGGTTCAAAAATATATTCCGTCGTGGCAAACCGGTTCTCTTCACCTTCCGCCGCCACCGGCTGCAAAATGGGTAACAGCCGTTTGATCGCCGGCTTTTGCACCAGGGCGCTCTTGAATTCGCTGTAGACGAGGTGGATCTCGTCATATTTTTGTTCATCAAAGGCAGCAAGCAGCAGCTTGGAAAGCTGACGCGACTGATTGAAATCCGGGTTGTCCCCAATATCCGCATAACCGTCGTCGATCGGATATCCACGCCGTTCACAGTGCTCCCGGACTCTGCGCCCGAGCACGATCAGGGAAAATTCCGGTGCGTCTTCCGCTGCCGCTGCCTCCTGCAGCACATGGTCAAGATAGCGGTGCAGGTTGCCGTTAAAGCCGCCGCACAGGCCGCGGTCAGAACCAATTACCACATAGCAGACATGGCGTACTTCTGCCTTTTCCTGCAAATAAGGATGCGAGACCGCGCTGCCGACCTGCAGGATCATCTGATCGATTTTATGCATGAAAGGACGCACCGCAGTCACCGCCGCCTGCGCTTTGCGCAGTTTGGCGGCGGAGACCATCTTCATCGCTTTGGTGATCTGCTGGGTGTTTTTGACGCTTTTGATGCGCCGTTTGATATCTCGTGCAGACGCCATAGTTTACCTCGTCTTATCCGCGGGATTTGAATTCTTCGATCGCCCCGCGCAACGCTTCTTCCAATTCGTCGCTGAGCTTTTTCTCCGTGCGGATACGTTGCAGCAGCTCGCCATGAAAATCACGCATATACTGCAGCAGCTCGCTTTCCACGCGTACAATATCTTTTACCGCAATGTCATGTGCATAATCGCGTGTTGCAAAATAGAGCACGACCACTTGCTCTTCTACGGGCAACGGCGCATACTGATCCTGTTTAAGGATTTCCATCATGCGCGCGCCACGGTCGAGCGTGTTCATCGTCGCCTGATCCAGATCAGAGCCAAACTGCGAGAACGCAGCCAGCTCACGGTATTGCGCCAGATCCAGTCGCAGGGAACCCGCCACCTGTTTCATCGCTTTAATCTGCGCTGCGCCGCCTACGCGGGAGACAGAAAGGCCGATATTGATCGCCGGACGGAAACCCGAATGGAAAAGGTCGCTTTCCAGGAAAATCTGGCCGTCTGTGATCGAGATGACATTGGTCGGGATATAAGCGGAAATATCACCAGCCTGCGTTTCGATGATCGGCAATGCGGTCATCGATCCCCCGCCTTCTTCTTCAGAAAGACGTGCCGCACGCTCCAGCAGGCGAGAATGCAGATAGAACACATCGCCGGGATAGGCTTCACGTCCCGGTGGACGGCGGAGCAGCAGGGAGAGTTCGCGGTATGCAGCAGCCTGCTTGGACAGATCATCATAAACGATGAGTACATCCTTGCCCTGATGCATGAAGTGTTCGCCCATCGCCGCACCGGCGTATGGCGCGATATAGAGCATGGGTGCAGGTTCGGAAGCCACGGCGGAAACGACGATCGTGTATTCCATGGCGCCGAACTGTTCCAGCTTCTGCACCACCGAGGCCACGGTCGAGGCCTTCTGGCCGACCGCGACATAGATGCAGATGACATCCTGGCCTTTTTGGTTGAGGATCGTATCGATCGCCACCGCGGTCTTGCCGGTCTGACGGTCGCCGATGATCAACTCGCGTTGGCCGCGGCCGATCGGCACCAGCGCGTCGATCGATTTAATGCCGGTCTGCAACGGCGTATCCACCGGATGACGGTAGATGACGCCAGGTGCGCGGTTTTCAATGTTGCGGTATCCTTCCGGCTTGATCTCGCCTTTGCCGTCCAGCGGCTCGCCGAGCGCGTTGACGACGCGGCCGAGCAGGCCGGCGCCAACCGGCACCTCGACAATACGACCGGTACGGCGCACGACATCGCCTTCGTGGATATCCTGAAACGGGCCGAGGATGACGCAGCCGATCGTATCCTCCTCCAGGTTGAGCGCCATGCCCATGCGGCCGTTCGGAAATTCGAGCAGCTCGTTGCTCATGGCGTTAGCGAGGCCATAGATATGCGCAATGCCGTCGCCGACCTGGATCACCGTACCCGTCTCATAGATATCGGCAGTCGATTGATAATTCTCGATCTGCTGCTTGAGGAGGGCGCTGATTTCCTCCGGTTTGATAGCCATAACTCCAAATCACCTCGTTTATGGTTCGCCTGTATGGTCATCGCACAGCATGTTTGTGCTGCGCCGATTCTCTCTGGTTTATGCCTCTGCCTGGATATTCGGCAGCAAATCGCGGCGCAATGCCTGCAGTTGTGTGCGCACGGAGCCATCGATGATGATGTCGCCGATTTGCACAACCGCTCCGCCAAGCAAAGCCGGATCCACAGCGCAGCTGAATTCCACACGCTTGTCATAGACTTTGCCCAAGGCTGCAGCCAGCTTTTCTTCCTGCGCTTCCGGCAGGGGAGCAGCTGTGGTCAGCGCAGCAGCAAGGCGTCCTCCCGCTTCCATCGCCCGCTGCTGATAAGCAGCAGCGCTGCTGGCAAGCAGTGCGATGCGTCCTTTGTCCAGCAGGAGAGAAAGATAATTTAGCGTATAGGGGTGCAGCGTAGCGCCGAACACGGTCTGGAGCAGCTTTTTTTTGTGCGTGGCAGAGATGGATCTGTCGCGCAGAAATGCGTCAAAAGCAGCATCCTCGTGCAGCTCCCGCAGAACCAGGTCCAAATCTGCGCCGATACGTTCCCTTTCCCCGCAATCACAGGCAGCCGCAAATAATGCTTCCACATAGCGCGTTGTCAGCGCATCCGTCTTCATTGCAGCCGCCCGATTTCTTTGATATAGCGATCCATCAGCCGGCTCTGCTGCTCAGCAGTAATACCGCCTGCCAGCAGTTTTTCCGTCGCCAACAGGGCAAGATCCGCCACCTGGCTCCGCAGTTCGGCAATGGCGCGTTCCTTTTCTTCGGCAATCTCCGCCTTTGCATCCTGCACCAGCTGTGTTGCTTCCGCACGCGCTGCAGTAATGATCTCTTCACGCGCTACGTCTCCGCGCGCTCTGGCATCAGCCAAAATCGCCTCTGCCTCTGCACGGGAAGCCGAAATTTCGGCACGCAGGCGTTCTTCCGTACCTGCGACTTCTTTGCGCGCATCTTCGGCGGCCTGCAGCGCCTGATCAATACCGGCGCGGCGGCCGTCCAATGTTTTCATAATGGGCTTATAGAGAAATTTTCCCAGCATCAATACAAGGATGGCAAAATTTACCAATGCCCAGATGATATCGCTTAATTCCAGATGCAGCAAGGATCGTACCTCCTTTGCCATCACTTTGCGTACGGGAGTATGCGGCGGACTAGGCCGCATACTCCCGCAAGGCAGTCAGATCCAATCAGATCTTGCCGACGATCATGATGGCGATCAACAGACCGTAAATGGTCAGCGCTTCCATCATCGCCAGAGCGATGATCATGGCAGTACGCAGGTCGCCGCCTGCCTCAGGCTGACGGGCGATGCTCTCCAGCGCTTTCACAGCCGTTTTGCCCTGGGAAAGCGCAGGGAAAACAGTGCAGGCTGCGATAGCAAACGCTGCGGCAATTGCGATGATACCAGTGGTCTCCATTTCATTTTCTCCTTTCAGATGTTCTGCAGTGGCTTATATATAATAATGAAACTGTAATACCTTGAATGAACGTATCTGGCAGGGGCTTGTCCGCTTATCCTGTCAGATCAGCGCACATCAGTGCGCGGCGCCGGCTGCCTCTGAGATGTAAACGCAGGAGAGCATGACGAATACCATTGCCTGCACAAAACCAAGCAACAGAGAAAGTGCATTCAGCGCCAGCGGTGCGATCATCGGCGCCAGATTAGCAATTTCCATCGTCACGGCCTCTTCGCCATAAATATTGCCGTAAAGTCGTAAGGTCAGAGAAAGGGGGCGGATGAATGCCTCCATCAGCAGAATCGGGAACATGAAGATGATCGGCTTGGTAAAATGCTGGATATAGTGTTTACCATGCCGCTTGATGCCAACATAATGGGTGTAAAGGAAAGTGCAGGTCGCCAGCGCTGCGGTGATGGAAAGCGAAGAGGTTGGCGCAGCCAGTCCGGGAATGCGGCCAGCCAGGGGCAGGATTCCGCTGTAATTGGAGATGAGGATGAAGAGAAACATCGTCCCCAAAAAAGGGAGGAATGCACGGGCATTTTCCCGGCCAATGATCCCCGTCAAGAAATTGAGCAGCATTTCCACCACTTTTTCCGCCACATTCTGCGCTTTGCCCGGCCGTTCCGTCAAATGGCGGGTAGAGAGGATGGCGAACAAACAAAGCCCCAGCGTAATTGCACTCATCGTGACCATTGCGCTGGTGACACCAATCGGGCCGATATGAAAAATTGCTCCGCCGTGACTTTCCACAGGTTCACCTCATTAAACTATAAATATGTCATATTAATTAGGAAAAAACTGCCTGGAGTATATGAAAATTAGTATATGTGTATTTGAGCATATCTATAATAAATGATTTTCCCCTGCTTGTCAAGGTATTGTACCCACAGAAAAATAGTCTGATCGTGTTTTATCGATGCTTTTCTCCGGGCTGAATGCCGTCGCTTATCAGGGTGGCAGGAATAAGGCGTTGGCTTTAGTCCGCCGGCTCCTCTTGCGGGCTTTCTGTCGCCCGGCCCGCTGCATTTGGTGAAGCTTCTACCGGAGTTTGCGCCATGCGTTGCAGTTTGCTGAACGTGGTCAGACGGCCGGTCGCAGATAGCGAAACGGCAGCAGTGATCAGCAGCCCTACCTGCGACCAGGGCAAAAGCTCGCTGAGAAAATAAGCGCCAATCAGGACTACAACATTGAGCAGCATACCGCCGATCTGGGCATTGACTACTTTTTTCTGCAGATGCTGCGGATCTCCTTTGATAACAGGCCGCCAGAGCAGCAGATATTTAAGCGTACCGCCAAGCGCGCCGATCGCTGCGCCGGCCAGTATGCCGAGGAACAGATTCATTTCCGTTTTTCCTCCTTTTCCCGTTGCTCTGCGCGTTGCAGAGCGATCAGGGCCTGATAAAGCTCATAAAAGGATGCGATCAGCGCTACGACCACGCCGAGCATCAGAAAGAGCGGTGCAGTATCGAAGCGCGTATCCAGCCAGCCGCCCAGCAGAATGCCGAGCAGATAGCACTGCGCGCCGAGTGTTGCACCGAAACCGAGGCAAATGCCGCAGACACGCAGCATGGCCCGCATTTTTCCTTCGCTGCCCGCGCGCGGATCAGTCATGTTTGAGCAGAATACGCATATCATCTGCTGCCAGCAACGCTGCGATGCGCTCTGCAGCATGACCGTCGCCATAGGGGTTGGCGGCATGCGCCATCGCCTGATAGGCATCGGCGTCTGTCAGCAGATGCAGCGCTGCACTGCGCACGCTGCCGTATCGCGTACCGGCAAGCAGCGCTGTGCCGGCAGCGATCGCTTCCGGCCGTTCCGTTACTTCGCGCAGCACAAGTACCGGTTTGCCAAGCGCTGGCGCCTCTTCCTGCAGGCCTCCGCTGTCCGTCAGAATGAGATATGCGCGTTGTTGGACATGACAGAAGGGCAGATAGTCAAGCGGCTCGGTAAAATGCACCTGCGCCATTCCGCCCAGTTCGCGTTTTGCCAGTTCGCGGACAAGCGGGTTTTTATGCAGGGGGAAGATAAGCTCGCATTCCGGCCTTTCGCGCAGCACATCGCGCACGGCGGAAAAAATCTCCATCATCGGCGCACCCCAGTTTTCACGACGATGGCAGGTCATCAGAATCACCTTTTTGGACCAATCAACCCGCTCCAGTCCCAGTCCGCTCAGATCGCACGGTTTCTGTACCGCCTGCAGCAAGGCGTCGATTACCGTATTGCCGGTGACGAAAATGCTGCGGCCGGCCACACCTTCCCGCCGCAGATTGGCAGCAGCGCTTTCTGTGGGGGCAAAGTGTACGGCGCAGATGGCGCCGGTCAGGCGGCGGTTCATCTCCTCCGGGTAAGGCGCGTATTTATTGCCGCTGCGCAGGCCGGCTTCGATATGGCCGCAGGGGATACGCTGGTAATAAGCGGCAAGCGCTGCGGCAAAGGTCGTCGTTGTGTCGCCGTGGACGAGCAGCAGATCAGGCTGCACCCGCTCCAAAACCGGCGCCAGTTTGCTCAGGACTGCCGTCGTGATATCAGAGAGCGTCTGCCCCTGCCGCATCAGATCCAGATCATCGTCAGGGACGATATCGAACAGCTGCAATACCTGGTCGAGCATCTCCCGATGCTGCGCGGTGACGCAGACATGGCTCTCCAGCTCCGGATGCGCATGCAGCGCCTGCAGCAGCGGCGCCATCTTGATCGCTTCCGGACGGGTGCCGAACACGGATAGTATCTTCATCTTCCGCCCCTTTTCTCAGTCTTTCCCTTCGGGTTCATTTCCGCTGTTGCCTGGTTTGGTTGCGAGCAGGTCACTGTAGCGCAGCAGTTCCATCCCGGCTTCCTTTGCCAGCGTACAGGCGAGATCATCCGGGTAGTCGCTATCAAAGATCACGCGTGCAATGCCGCTGGTAACCATCGCTTTCACGCAGAAGGTGCAGGGTTGCGCCGTGACATAGATCGTAGCGCCTTCCAATGCCACGCCATAGCGTGCGGCAAAATTGCAGATGTTCGCCTCCGCGTGCTGCGCGCGGCATATTTCCTGTCTTTGACCGGAAGGGATGCCGAGCTGCTGCCGCAGGCAGCCTACTTCTTCGCAGTGTGGAGCGCCGGGCAGCGGTCCATTGTAGCCGGTGCCGAGGATACGGTGGTCGCGGCTTACCGCCACCGCGCCAACCTGACGACGCAGGCAGGTGGAGCGTGTTTTAACCAGATGTGCGATGTTCATGAAATATTCATCCCAGGATTGCCGCATAGGCCTCCTCCTTTAGGGCGTCTGCCCGGTTATGGTGGGCAGCCGCGTTTATTCGATCATTGCCACGCGTTCAGCATGACGACCGCCGGCAAAGGGCGTATTCAGCCAGAGATCGACGATCTCCTTCATTTGCGGCCATTCGAGCACGCGCGCGCCCATAACGAGGATATTTGCATCATTATGCTCGCGGCAGGCCTGGGCGGTGAATGCATTATGGCACAACGCGGCGCGCACGCCGGGGAATTTATTGGCCACGATGCTCATGCCAATACCAGTGCCGCAAATGAGAATGCCGCGCGGATATTCGCCGCGTGAAACAGCGCCGGCCACGGCCTTGCCGTAGATCGGATAATGCACGCTTTCCGCGCTGTGACAGCCGGCGTCTTCCACTGCGATACCTTTACTTTGCAGGTAAGCCTTTACCTGTTCCTTTGCCGCAAAGCCGGCATGGTCCGAACCAATGATGATCTTATCCGTCATGTTTTTTCCTCCCCACCGCGCTATGGCGGTATCTGATTTCCAACCCGTTGCCTCTGCTTACTGCAGACGGGAATAATGGCTGCAGCAAATGGTGGTTGGTATTACGATTGCACTTTTCTTGCGATATTATAATTTCCCTTCCCGGTCGGTCCGCCTGCTAAAAGGGGATTTTTCAGAATAGGGGCAAAGATCTGCCCGCGCATCTGGCCAGAATTGCAGAAACGGCGCCGGGATAACGCTGTTTATCCTGTGTTCTTATGTGGCATTCTCTGTTGGTTTTGCCATCATGATAGTTGCATCGTCGTGGTAAAGCTTGGGCAAACGCGCGCCAAAACGGCAGGTGATCTCATAGTTGACCGTCTGGGCTTGGTCGGCGATGTCATCTGCGCGGATACCGTCGCCGAGCAGGGTCGCGATATCCCCTTCCCGAATCTCCGGCAGGGCGCTGACATCCGCCATACATTGATCCATGCAGATCCGTCCGACCAGCGGCGCGCGGCCGCCGGCAAAAACGGCGCAACCGTTGTTGGAAAGCAGCCGTGGCAGGCCGTCGGCATAACCGAGCGGCAGGGTGGCGATGCGGCTGGGCTGTCCAGCCTGCCAGGTGCAGCCATAGCTGACATATGCGCCAGCCGGGATGGTATGCAAACGCACCACCTGCGCATGCACCGTCATCACGGCTTGCATGCCGGGCAGGCAGCGTACTTCTGGCGAAGGGTCGCAGCCGTAAAGGATGATGCCGGGCCGTACTGCATTACACCAGGAGTCCGGAAAACTGCAGATAGCGGCGGAATTGGCGATATGGCGCAGCGGAAAATCGATTCCTTTTTCTGCGCAGCGATCAATAAAGCGCTGGAACAGCCCGAGCTGCATGACACTGTAACGTTTATCCAGGATATCGGAAACGGCAAAATGGCTGAATGCGCCAGCAAGCCGAAGATGCGGCAATGCGGCAATCTTCACCACGTCACGGACAGCTTCTGCGCTTGGCGGAAAACCCAGCCGGTGCATCCCGGTATCTACTTTGATCTGTACGGCAGCCTGCAGGCCCAACTGCTCCGCCACCGCATCCAGCGCCATGGCCTGCGCCAGACTATAAATGGTGAGGATGGCGCCATAGCGCAATGCTGCGCCATAGCCCTGCGTTGGGACAAAGCCAAGAATCAGTACAGGCGCATCGATACCGGCGGCGCGCAGCGCGGCCAATTCGCCGACCGTGGCGACTGCCAGCATATCCGCGCCCGCCGCCAACAGGGCACGACTGATCGCTGGCGCGCCATGTCCGTAGGCGTCGGCTTTGACGACAGCGATGATCTTTCTTTCCGCACCCACCTGACGCCTGACCAGACGCAGATTTTGCTGCGCGGCCAGCAGATCGATCTCCACCCAGGCTGCGCGCGTTGCAGCTGCATCGCTTAGCGCCAGGGCCGCAGCCGCTCTTTTCGGAGGGTTCTGATCTGCTGTATCTTGCGATTGACAGGTAAGGTATGTTTCGTTCTGATCCGATTTTGACGTCTGTTTCATGCGAATACCAATACCGGCGTTTGCCTGCAGCCGGTTTTCCCTCAAAGCGTGAATTCCTCCGGCGACGGCGCGACCAAACGTGGCTCGCCGGCAGCGCGGATGCCGTTGGCTACATCTTTTAATCCGTTGCCGCTGATCAGACAGACAACGCTACACGCCGCAGGAATGCGGTTCTCCTTCCTTGCGCGGACCAGACCGGCCAGAGCGGTAGCTGCCGCTGGTTCGGCGAACACGCCGCAGCTCTTGCCGAGCAGGCGCATTGCGGCCAGGATCTCATCGTCGCTGACCTCCACGGCTACGCCATTGCTCTCGCGGATTGCGCGCAGCGCTTTCTTCGGATTGCGCGGCATGCCGACTGCAATGCTGTCCGCCAGCGTGTTTTCCGCCATCGGCTGCAGTGGCCCGCCGCTGCGCAGGGCGTTGTGGATCGGGCAACAGCCAGCCGCCTGCACCGAAAGCAGGCGCGGCAGGCGGTCGATCAGGCCGGCATGATAAAGATCGCAAAAGCCTTTCCAGACGCCGGCGATCGTACAACCATCACCGACCGAAAGTGCAAGATAATCCGGCACCTGCCAATCCAGTTGCTCCGCGATCTCCAGCGCTGCTGTCTTTTTCCCTTCCAGCAGATAGGGATTGATCGCCGCATTACGGTTATACCAGCCATATTTTTTGATCGCCGCAGCGGATAGGCGGAAGGTCGCGCCATAATCTCCCTGCACGCTGAAGACATGCGCGCCGAAGATCAGCAGTTGCGCCACTTTTCCTTTGGGTGCGCGCTCTGGGACGAAAATATATGTTTCCATGCCGGCGCGCGCGCAGTTACCAGCCAGCGAACTGGCTGCATTGCCGGTGGATGAGCAGGCGATCACGTTTCGGCCCGCTTCCAGCGCCTTGGCAACAGCCATGGCCGAGGCGCGGTCTTTCAGACTGGCGGTCGGGTTTTGACCGTCATCCTTGATGTAAAGCGTTCGGATGCCGGTTTCGGCCGCCAGGTTGGGTGCAGGGTAAAGCGGACTATTGCCGACGCGCAGGCCTTCCGCCGCCATACGAGCAGCAGTCTCCGTTTCTACCGGCAGCAGCTCCGCATAGCGCCACATCGTCGGTTCCGGCCGCGCCGCCAGGACCCGGCGGCTGAGCGAGCGTTTGATCGCCTCGTAATCGTAAATGATGTCAAGCAGCCCACCGCAGGCCGGGCAGGTCGTGATTTCCGGCCGGGCTGCCACGGTTTGCCCGCAGTCAATGCAGACCGCGTGTCTGACGAATTTCATCGCCGCCTCCTCTTCGCGCTACAGCAGACCGACTGCTGCATTGAATTCATCGATCAATGCGTCGATCTCTGCTGCCTGGGCATGGATGCCACCCCAGTAATGATCAGCGTCATACCATTGCGCATTCAGCTCTTCCAGAGAGCGGCCCTGCTGCTCGATCCAGGTATAATACTTCAAATTATGGATGCGCCGTTTTTCAGGATAGGTCAGCTCAAGCATGGAATCCGTGCGCAGACCAAGCATATGTAGCGCATGGTCCACCGCAGCGGCCTTTTCACTGTAAGCGCCGCGTTCTTCATTCAGTTCTGCGATGCGCGATTGGTACATTTCCGCACTGTCAGTGAGCACGGTCGCTACAAGATCATTTTCGCCCAGCTCATAGTATTTTGCCAGTTTGATCGCGCAGAGCACGTTGGCGATGCCGCTGATGCCGAGCAGATCGAGCTGGTCGACCAAGCTGCGGTCAACGCCTGCCTCCTGTGCAAGATAAGCGCGGCCGGTTTCATCGTTGAACAGGCGCAGCAGGCTTTGGCTGTCTTCGTCATCAATGGCGATTACCATATCGGTATTCTTGACATTATGAATCCATGGCACATGCTTGTCGCCAATGCCTTCAATGCGATGGTCGCCGTAGCCGTTGTTGAGCAGGGTGGGGCATTGCAGCGCTTCACCCACTGCCAGTTTCATCTGCGGGAACAGCTCTTTCAGATAATCGCCTGCGCCCAGCGTACCGGCAGAGCCGCTGGTAAAACAGGCCGCTGCCAGCCGGCCGCCAACTGCAGCAACCGCTTCTTCGATCGCCGGGCCGGTGACGCTGTAATGCCAGAGATGGTTACCCATTTCATCGAACTGATTGAAGATGACGACATTGTCGCGCGTGCGGCGCAATTCCCATGTTTTATCAAAAATCTCCTTGACATTGCTTTCGCAGCCGGGGGTGGCGATCACTTCGCCGGCAATGCTGTTGAGCCAATCGAAACGCTCCTGGCTCATGCCTTCTGGCAGAATGGCGATCGCGTCGCAACCGAGCAGCAGGGAATTGTAGGCGCCGCCGCGGCAATAATTGCCGGTAGAAGGCCAGACCGCTTTATGGTAAGTAGGATCGAACTGGCCGGTGATCAAGCGTGGTACCAGGCAGCCAAAGCTTGCGCCCACCTTGTGGCAGCCGGTGGGGAACCATTTGCCGCAGAGAGCGATAATCTTCGCTTTGACGCCGGTCAGCTCGCTGGGCAGCACGATATAGTTGACGCCGCCGTAAAGACCGCCGGATTCTTTGGGCTCGTTTTTCCAGGTGATGCGGAACAAGTTGCGGCTATCCACATCCCAAAGGCCTATCTGCGGCAGCGCCTGCCGGATCTTTTCCGGGATCAGTTCCGGATGCGCCATCTGCCGCAGCGTGGGGATGATGATACCGCGTTCGCGAGCCCGCTCGATTGCATGTTGCAGCAAAGCCTCGTTTTTCGTTAGATCGATCATCGATAGACCTCCTCCAGAGCATATTGATGATATGGTTGCCAATGTTGTACGGTTGCCGTTGCGCTGCATGTCTGCCATGTCACGGCAATTTCTCATACAAATCCATAATCTCATTATAGAGCAAAGGAAAAGGGAATGCAAGGCTGCGCAGTCACCTGACAGCGCAGCCAGCCCGAAATATGTATCCCCCTCGCAAAGAGGGGGAAAGGGTCAGCGCTGTTCGTGATCATGCTGCGGGCAATTCTGTTGGGTTCCCTGCTGGTTCTGCTGATTCTGCTGATTGCCCTGCTGGCTGTTTTGCTGTTTGCGCTGATTGTTCTGTTGCTGGTTTTTCATTGTTTTTCCCTCCTGGCAGCGGATACGCCCGCTGCAGTTTTTGGCCGCCCGGGCGGCGTTTTTAGCTCTATTTTCCTTTGTGACAAAGCTATTTTACCCAGCATCCATCGTTTTATGCAGGAAAGCGCAGCGCGGTCAGCGAATATTTGCAAAAGATATTACGTCGCAGCGCGGTGGGGTCTTCTTTAATATCAAAGCGAGGTGTCTGTATGAGCGTGAAACAGGTCTCGGTATTTATCGAGAACAAGCGCGGTCGGCTGATCGCCGTTACCAGCTGTCTGGCAAAGAAAAATGTGAATATCCGTGCGATTTCCGCCTCGGATACGGCGGATTACGGCATTTTGCGCTTGATCGTCGATCAGCCGGATCTGGCGGCGCAGGCGCTGAAGGAGGCAGAGTTTACCGTACGTGTCACGGATGTGATCGCGGTCACGGCAGAGGACAAGCCGGGCGGACTGAATCATGTGCTGGAGATACTGCGTGACCATGGGATCAATGTCGACTATATCTACGCATTTTTTAATCAGCCGGTCACCACATTGAACTTGATTAAGGTCGATCAGCCGGAAGCGGCTGAGGCTGCGCTGCAGCAGGCGGGCGTTCGTCTGTTGACAGCGGCAGAGGTGTACGGTGGTTGATTTGTGTTAAGGCAAGTATAATTTTACGTCGTTTTACTTATAATAGAGGCAGATTTTGGCAAGCCCGAATTGGGTAGGCAGATTATGGTAAATCGCATTCCGCAGGAAATCATTGAAGAAGTCATGCAGCGTGCAGATATCGTAGAGATTGTGGGCGAATATGTGGCGTTGCGCCGTCGCGGTCGCAATTATTTTGGCCTTTGCCCATTTCACCACGAGGATACGCCCAGCTTCTCTGTAAATGGCGAAAAGCAAATTTACAAATGCTTTGGCTGCGGCAAGGGCGGAAATGTGATCGGCTTTGTGCAGGAGATTGAGCATCTCAGCTTTCAGGAAGCCGTACGCAAGCTGGCAGAGCGCTATCATATTGTGATCCCGGAACGGGCGATGAACCCGGCGGAACAGGCAAGACTGGCGGAGCGGCAGGCAATGCTGGCTGCCTATCATGCAGCGGCAGCTTTTTATGCGGCGCAGCTTCCGCTTTCCACCGCAGCGCAGGCTTATATGCAAAAACGGGGAATTGACAGCCAGGCTGCCACACGTTTTGGGCTTGGTTGCGCGCCAGAGGAAGATTGGCAGGCGCTGTATCATACGTTGCGCGAGGCTGGCTATGGCGAACAGACATTGATCGACTGTGGCTTGATCAGCCGCAGCGGAAAAAACGGTCGCTGCTATGATAAATTTCACGGCCGCCTGATCTTTCCCATCCGTGACCAGCGTGGCGGCGTGGTTGCTTTTGGCGGCCGTGCAATGCGCGGTGAGGAGCCGAAGTACCTCAATTCGCAAACAACGCCGATCTATAACAAATCAAATGTATTATATGCGTTAGACCTGGCTGGCGATGCAATCCGCCGCAGCGGGCAGGTGGTGATCATGGAAGGCTATATGGATGTGCTGACGGCACATCGTCATGGCGTGGAAAATGCTGTTGCCACTTGTGGTACCGCCTTTACCGCTGAACACGCACGTTTGCTGCGTCGTTATGCACCGGAAGCGCCGGAACGGCTGCAGGTGCTGCTCGCCTTTGATCCGGATGCTGCCGGAGCCCGGGCTGCCGTGGCCACGCTGGAAAAGCTGATGCCTTTTGACTTTATCGACGCCCGCGTGCTTGTTTTTCCGGAAGAGCTGGATCCGGATGATTTTTTGCGCCGATACGGCCAGCGCGGCTGGCAGCGTGTCTGTGAACGCTATTGTTATCCGGCGCTGGATTATCTGCTTTACCGCGCGCTGGAAAAACGGGAGATCAAAAGTGCGGCGGACAAAGCTGCAGTCGTGGCAGAGCTGCTTCCTGCCCTGCGCCGCGTGCGCAGCAGTACAGAACGCGACGGTTTTATCCGCAGCCTGGCGCAGCGGCTGCAGGTGAGCGAGGATGCGATTCGGACAGATCTGGCCGGTACGCGTCCTGCGGCGGCGGCGCCGCGGCAATATGAGGAGCAACAAGTGTCACGGCAGCGGGAATATCGTTTTTCTGCCGGCCGGCCGGCCAACCGGCAGTTGTTATTGCTCGCCTTAAACGATAAAAATATTTTTTGCCAGGCGCGGCAGATATTGGGCGATGATTTCGCCTCCACAGAAGAAGAAGCTCAGCTAATCGCCTTTATTGAAAAGCTGGGAACCGACTATGATTTCCATCCTTCATCTTTATTCAACCATATTGGCAAAGATGAGGAAGGGTTACGGCAATTTTTGTTGAAATTATTACAGGCAGAACCAGCGGCAGGCGATCCCGCCGTATTGGCAGACGCCTATATCCGCGAGATTCGGCGGCATGTGCTTACAGGGCGCATTGAAGCTCTGCGCAGCCAGCTGACGCAGGCGGAACGCAATTATGAGGATACGCAAAACCTGTTGCAGGAGATCACCCGTCTCACGCTGGAATCAAAGCAATTATAGCCGGCAGCGCCGGCAGGGGAAAGGATTTTATCCGTGGAGCAGAACCGCGATAATGCAGTCAAAAAGCTGATCGAAACCGCAAAAGCGCGCGGTCGCGTATCCATTCATGAAGTGATGGATGCGTTGAATGAATATGACATGAATCCCCTGCAGATGGAAGAGGTTTATGACCAGCTGAGTGCGGCTGGCGTGGAGATCAACCAGGGGGATATCGTGCTGGAGGCGATCACAGACCCGGATGATGCAGAGGCCATTCCGGTGGTGGAACCGCTGGAGATTGACCTTTCCGTGCCGGATGGCATTGCCATTGATGACCCGGTCCGCATGTATCTGAAAGAGATCGGCCGCGTGCCTTTGCTCAGCGCGGAAGAAGAGGTGGAATACGCACAGCGGATGGAAGAAGGAGACGAGGAGGCAAAGCGTCGCCTAGCAGAGGCAAACCTGCGCCTGGTCGTTTCCATCGCCAAACGTTATGTTGGGCGTGGCATGCTTTTCCTCGATTTGATCCAGGAGGGGAATCTCGGTCTGATCAAGGCGGTGGAAAAGTTTGACTACCATAAGGGCTATAAGTTCAGCACTTATGCCACCTGGTGGATCCGGCAGGCGATTACCCGTGCCATCGCAGATCAGGCACGGACGATCCGTATTCCCGTGCATATGGTGGAAACGATCAATAAGTTGATCCGCGTGCAGCGCCAGCTGATTCAGGAACTGGGGCGCGATCCTTCGCCGGAAGAGATTGCCGAAGAGATGGAAATTCCGGTGGAGCGGGTACGGGAGATTCTGAAGATCTCGCAGGAACCGGTTTCCCTGGAAACGCCGATCGGTGAAGAGGAAGACAGCCACCTTGGTGATTTCATCGAGGATGAAGACGCGCTTGCACCGGCGGAGGCGGCCAGCTTTTTCCTGTTGCGCGAGCAGCTGGAAGACGTGCTTGGCACGCTGACTCCGCGCGAAAAAAAGGTATTGCAGCTGCGTTTTGGTTTGGAAGACGGTCGCAGTCGTACGCTGGAGGAAGTGGGACAGGTGTTCGGTGTCACGCGGGAGCGCATCCGTCAGATCGAAGCCAAGGCTTTGCGCAAGCTGCGTCATCCCAGCCGCAGCAAAAAATTAAAAGATTATCTCGACTGAACAGAACTGCAGCGCAATGTTTAGGTCGCTAAGAGAATAGCGGCATCGCCTGGTGGCGGTGCCGCTTGATTTGTTTTTCGGTTAAGCTGTCGTTTTTGCGCCGGCCAGGCATGCGGCAGGGCTTGCATGCCTGGCCGGTCATGTCTATGCAGCGGCAAGACGAAAAAACAAATCGCGCATCCCTGCGGGATACGCGATAAAAGATGGTGGGGCTAACTGGGCTCGAACCAGTGACCTCTTGCATGTCAAGCAAGCACTCTAACCAACTGAGCTATAGCCCCAACGAGAATATTATGGCAAAATATGCTGCGCTTGTCAAGCTTTTTTTATGAGAGCGGCAGCAGCGGAACGGCAGGTATGGCCTGTATGGAGGACGGAGATGGTAGCCGGCGGATGAAGTTGCAGCTAAAACAGGGAAAAAGCGGTAGGGAAAGCGGTTGACGATTTTATGCTTTCGCGGTATAATAAAAAGCACGCAGCCAGGGCCCTTAGCTCAGTTGGTAGAGCTCCCGGCTCATAACCGGTTGGTCATAGGTTCGAACCCTATAGGGCCCACCAGGCAGCTTTGCTGCTGCAGAACGCGCATCTCCCAAGATGCGCGTTTTCTGCCGCCGGACGGCCGTACGGTTTCCGGATTTTTGTGGTTCTGGCTGACAAAGGCTGCTGCATGATCTGATGTAGCGCCGTTTCCGTTTTCCTTCCTAATGGAGATAAAAGCAAAGGCTGCGCATGCGGAAAATGGAATATACAGAATACATGCTTAAGAGAGGCATGACTTATATGTTGTCGGGCTGTTGTGTAAGAAAATTCGTCGGAAAATAAAAATTTTAGCAGGATAGTGCGAACGGAAAGCGAAAACAGTGAAAGCGGACCGTGAGGGTTTCGCTTCAGTCTTTTTGTAAAGGATGTAAGCAGACGGTTTTTGTTGTCTTTTCTTTTTGTGGTGTTTGCTGATGTGAATAGGCATATCATTGAGCGAAAAAATTGGAGAGCGAGGGACAGCATGTCATTCAAAATCAAACGCGAAACATATGGCTGGATCATGACGCTGGGGCATTTATGCTGTGATATCAATGGCGGTGCCCTGCCGGCGATCCTGCCTTTTCTGATGGTGGAAAAGGGGATATCCTATTCGGCGGCTGCCGGTTTGACCTTTGCCTTGAGCGGTATCGGTTCTGTCGTACAACCATTATTTGGTAATATGGCAGATAAGCATTCACGCCCCTGGATGATGAGCCTGGGGGTATTTATGGCGGGTTGCGGCGTTTCTTTGCTGGGCTTTTTTGACAGCTATTGGGCGATGTTCATTGCCGTGACCATGACCGGGATCGGCAGCGCATTGTTCCATCCTGACGGCGGACGTATGGCAAACTATGTGGCCGGCGAACGCAAGGGACGCGGTATGAGCAATTTTGCCGTTGGCGGCAATATGGGCGGTGCGATCGGGCCGATGCTGGTTGTGTTTGGCATCAATCTGTTCGGCCTGCCGGGCACGCTGATTCTGGCCATCCCTTCCTTTTTAATGGCCGCGTTTTTGCAAATGCAAAATAAGGAACTTGCCTCCTTTGCGCAGGAGAGCCGGCGGGCTACCGCTGAGGCAATCGCTGCCGGACAAAAGGACGATTGGCATTCTTTCTATAAGCTGACCTTCGTCGTGTTCATGCGTTCGACGATCTCGATCGGCATCACGACCTTCATCCCGCTTTTCTGGCTGAACATCCTTATGCAGCCGGAAAATGTTTCCAGCTCCACGACGACGATCCTGGCTGTGGCAGCTGCGATCGCCACGCTGATCGGTGGGCGGTTGGCCGACCGGCTGGGCTTCAATCGTGTGATCCGGACAGGACTGCTGCTTGTCATCCCCTGCCTTGTCCTGGTCATCCTTTCCCGCACGGTCTGGTTCTCCACGCTGATGCTGATTCCGCTGGCGATGATGCTCAATTTTGCCTTCAGCCCTTCCGTGGCGTTGGGGCAGTCTTTGGTACCGAATCATATTGGTCTGGCTTCCGGCATTACGATGGGTTTGGCAAACAGTTTTGGCGGTATGGTTTCGCCGCTCTTGGGGCGGTTGGCAGATCATCAGGGATTGCCGCCGGTGCTGTGGGTGCTGGTTGGCGTAGCGGTGCTGGCCTGCGTATGCTCTTTCTCTGTGCCGGATGCGCCAAATCGTGCCGGCGCTGCGCCGCGTAAAAACAAATGGACCAAGCATAAAGGCATACCGGCTTCACACTGAACGATAAATGGAGGGATGAGAATGATGTTGTTGAAAAATGGGAATCTGCATATTGGGGATGGCCGCATACTTCCCGCCTGCGATATATTGATTGCCGAGGGGAAGATCCAGGCGATCGCGCCAGGGCTGACGGCGGAATCGGCTGAAGTGATCGATGCGAGCGGCCATGAAGTTTTCCCGGGCTTTATCGATCCGGCGGCTGCGATCGGCGCATCCGGATTGCCGACCACGCAGCAGGATAATGATGAGCATTCGGACCCGGTGACGCCGCAGATGAACATCCGCTATGCTGTAGATCCGGATGAGCTGGATGCGCAGGCATATTATAAGAGCGGTATCACGACGGTTGGCCTTGCGCCAACGCATAACAACGTGTTTGGCGGACAGATCGCGGTCTGCAAAACCGCGCCCGGACGGCTGCGCGAGCGGATCGTGAAGGAGCATGCCGGCCTGAAATGCAGCGTAACCGCGCATGTGAAGAAGACATATGGCGGGGACCACCCCCGGCTGCGGACCAAGATGGGGATTTTTGCGCTTTGGGCAGAGACATTGCGCGCGGCGCGTGCAACGGCGCCAGCGGAACGCAGTGCCAGCCAACAGGCACTCTGCGCTGCCTTTGATGAATTGCAAATGCCGGTGTTTGCCGCGGCTGGCAGCCAGAATGAGGTGGATGGTCTTTTGCATATCATGCGCGATGAGCGCGCGACGCTTTATCTGGTCGACGGATACTGCTTCGCCAGCGCGCTGCCGCAGATGATCCAGCAGCATGTCGGTCTGGTGCTGGGAAATGTCAACGATTATTCGCAGGTAACAAAGCATGATATTGATCTGACCAAGTTGGTAGATCTGGCGGCGCAGGGCAATTTGATCGCGTTTACCACATCCAACGGCGGCCTGCCTTCCGGCCGTGAGACCCTGCTCTGGAATGCGATTGAGGCCTACCGTGCCGGTGTGGCAGCAGAGGATGTGGTGACGATGCTGACGTTGAACCCAGCGCGTATGCTCGGGGTGGAGCGGCGGCTGGGTAGCCTGGAAGTGGGTAAGGATGCGGATATTTCGGTCTATACCGGGCATCCGGTCACCAGTTATGCGGCGCGAGTGGCGCACAGTATCATTGACGGAAAGGTGGTATTTTGATGAACCGTATTCTGATCCAGGGTGGCATGCTGTGCACGATGGCGGATGGTGTGACAGAACCATTTTTAGGGGATATCCTGATCGAAGATGGCCGTATCCGGCAGATCGGCACAGAGTTGCCGGTCGGCGATGCGGAGCTGATCGATGCGACCGGGCTGTATGTTCTGCCAGGGCTGTTCGAGGCGCATGCCCATATTGGCCTGTTTGATTTCAGCCAGGAAACCACCTTCAGCGACGCCAACGAATCTTCCGACCCGGTGCATGCGGCGCTCGATGCGCGCTATGGCGTCAATCCGCGCGCACGGGAATTCCGTGCAGCGTATCAGTATGGCATTACGGATATGCTGCTGACGCCCGGCAGCTCCAATGTGTATTGCGGCCTGGCTTTTGTGGCGAAAAGCTATGGCGATAATATCTTTGATATGACGGTGAAGGCGCCGGCTGCGGTCAAGATCGCGCTGGGGGGGAACCCAAAGAAAAACTTTGGCGCATACGGCAGGCTGCCGGTGACCCGGATGGGTGTGGCGCAGCTGTTATGGGATACCTTCCGCCGGGCGCAGGAATACCTGGCGCAGCAGGAAGCTGGACAACAGCCTGCCTATGATGCAGACCTGGAAGCCTTGTTGCCGGCTTTGCGCGGCGAAATTCCCTGCAAGATCCATTGCACGCAACATGATATTCTGACGGCGCTTGAATTCGCCAACCATTTTGGCTTGCGTTTTTCTTTAGAGCATGCCTGGGGTGCGGAAGAATATCTGGATGAGATCATTGCCAGCGGTGGCGCGATCTGTTTTGGCCCGATCGCGACCTACCGCGCGCCGGGCGAGCGGCGGCGGGTAGATGTGACGGCAGTCAAAGCGCTGGATGCCGCTGGCGTGAATGTGGCAATGGTGACGGATTCTCCTTTCTATAGTGAAGAATCTTTGTATCACCATATCGGTGAGGTGGTGCGCGATGGCGTGCCGCATATGCGTGCGCTGCGTATGGTAACGATCAATCCTGTGCGGCAGCTGGGGCTTGAGCAGCGTTTGGGCAGCTTAGAGGCAGGAAAGGATGCGGACCTGATTTTGGTGCAGGGACGGTTGGGGCTGGATACCGATGCCCGGGTATTGCTGACAATGATCGACGGCAGGGTCGTTTATCAGCGTTAGCATTGCGGCAGGCGGCATCCTGACCGGTTAGCGACAGAAACGGCGGACAGCAGAAGCTGTCCGCCGTTTTATTGCGCCGGCAAGATGCGAAACGGAGAATATCCGGCTGGGGAACAGCCCCTGACGGCAGCCCTGCGCCGCAGCATGGTAAAATAGCGGGAAATATGATATAGTAATAAATAGGAAGCAGAGATCGCAAAGCGAGAAACCCCAGGAAAGGAGGTGTGCGGATGGCAGAGGAAAGGACGCCACGCATGCCGAATGCGGAACAGCAGGCGGTGATCAATGATTTTTCGCACAATATCCTGCTTTTTGCCAGCGCCGGCACAGGAAAAACCTTCACCGTTGCGCAAAAGATCGCCCGTGCATTGCGCGAAGGCAGGTATCGGCCAGAGGAGATCCTCTGCCTGACGTTTACCGTCAAGGCCTGCCGTGAAATGGCCGATGATATTGTCGACTATACCCAGGGCCTTGCTGGTGCAGAGGAGGTTTATTGTAATACGATACATGGCTTTTGCTATCATCTGCTGCGAAACGAGGCCAGGCTGGCTGGCGGACACGCCGCTGAACCGCCGGTCTGTGACGAGGTCGATTGTGAACAGATCCTGCAGGAGATCATCTTGCCGCATGTGCTGGCGCGCAGTTTACCGCACGACAGGCCGTTGACCAATGTCAATCTGTTTCATCTGGTGAGTGCAATCAAGCGTTACCGCGTGCTTTACGAGCTGCCCCGGCAGCCTGGCGTATGGCATACCGTGTTCCGGCTGCTGCGTGAGCGCGAGCCAGCTGCCTTTGAAAAGCTGTTTGCCTTCCGATATAAAGGGAGCTATAGCGTGGATCGCCGCCTGCTGCATGAGATGGAGACGCATATTGACGCCCTGATCACAGAGTATGAGCGCTATTTGCAGATGGAGGAGCGGCTGGATTATGATGATCTGATCATCGGTGCCTGGGAGGCGCTGCAGGAAGAACCGGTACGGCAGCGCTGGCTTTCCCGCTGCCGCTTGTTGTTCGTTGATGAGATGCAGGATACCAGCCTGCTTGAATACAAGGTGCTCGGCCGCTTGTTTGCGGAGAACCGCATCATGATGTGCGGGGATTATTTCCAGTCGATCTATGGTTGGCGCGGTGCGGCGCCTGATGCGGTACTGGTCGATTTTGAACAACGTTACCAGGCCAAACGTTATATGCTGACCCGCAATTACCGCGCGACGCAGATGCTGACCAAAGCCTGCTTTGGCTATCTGCAAAATATGTTTGGCGATGCGGTCAGCCATTTTTATCCCCCACAGCCCTTGGCAGCACAGGCCTGTAGCGGGGAAAAGATCGATCTCTATACGTTGCCCTATCCTGAAGCAGAGGCAGACCTGATTTTTGATCTGCTGCGCCGGATGCCGGCGAAAGAACGTGAAGGCGTCTGCATCCTGGCGCGTTCTAACCGCTATATCCGCCTGCTTTACGACTGTTTCCGACAGCGGAATGCCGCGTTGCCGGCTGGGGAACGTTTGCGCTTTTTTACCGCAGGCGAAGATGTCAATCTGTTTAAGCGTAGCGAGATCAAGGATATCCTCGCCTATCTGCGCTTGGTAGCAAACCCGTATGACGGTGTATCGCTGGAATGGGCGGTTCGCCGCTATCTGCCGGCAGTTACGCCTTATGTACGACGCAAGCTGCGCGAGGCCGGTGCTTGCGGCCTTTCCATCTGCTCTTTTTTGCAGCAGGCGAGCTATGCCCAGGGCGACCCCTATGCGCCGCTGTTGGCTGCGGCAGAAGCAGGAGGCGCGCCATTGGTCGTATTCGATACGGAAACGACTGGTCTGGATTTGGCGCGGGACGAGGTGATCCAGATTGCCGCGGCGCGGGTGGATGCGGCAGGAAATATTCTGGCGCAGATGAACCGCTTTATCCGTCCCACGCGTATGGTTTCCAGCCGGGCAGAACAGGTGCATGGCTATTCGAATGAATTTCTGCGCCACCATGGCATTGCCGCACAGGAGGCGCTCGCGGAATTTCGGACTTTCAGTGCAGGCGCAATCTTGGTCGGCCATAACAGCGCTGCTTTTGATCTGGCGATGATCGAGCGCGCGCTGCGGGAAAATCATTTGCCACCGCTGGCTGCGCTAGCGCATTATGATACTTTGCCATTGGTAAAGATGTTTTATCCAGAGCTGGAGAATCACCGGCTGGAGACGCTGTGCCAGAGTTTTGGCATCGTCAATGTGCGGGCGCATGATGCTTTTTCCGATGTCGCGGCGACTGCGGCAGTATTGGCGCATCTGCTGCAGAACGACCTGCCACGGACCGCAGAGAAGCGGCAGGCCATTGTAACCGCATTGCTGCCGCGTTTTCGCAGCTTCTTTGCATTCTATCAGGAGCTGTGCCGTAAGCTGCGCGAGGAGGGGCTGTTTGCGCTGACCAGCTGTGCGGTGACGGAGGGCGGAGTCCGCGAGCGTTATCTGGCAGAGCCTGAGCGCCTGGCGGCGATCGACGACCTGCTGGAGATTGTGGCAGTCAGGGCGAAGACAGCGCAGAACCAGCTGGCTGCATTGTATGATCTGCTGCTGGGTGCCTCTTTATCCGGCGGAGAATTGGATCTGCTGCTGCGGGAAACACATAAGATACCGATGATCACCGTGCATCAGGCAAAGGGTTGTGAGTTTCGCACGGTATTCGTGGCTGGGGTAGACGAGATGAATTTTCCCAGCTATGCTTCGCAAAAATCAGCCGGCGGGGAGAAAGACGAGCAGCATCTCTTCTATGTGGCGCTTTCTCGCGCCAGGGAAAAGCTGATTCTGACCTGCAGCCGCAATGGCATCAGCTTGCGCGGCCACGCCTATCCGCAGGCGGAAAGCCCATATCTTGCCGATATTCCGCCGCAAACGCTTTGCCGACATGCGGCGTCTGCTGCGGAAATGGCACTTTATACGCAAGCCGGAGCAGAGAAAAGGGGGGCAACCGATGCCAAAGGATAATGAAATGTGCCAGAGCGGAGCGGACCGGCTGATATTACGGCCGGTCGCATATATGCACAGCGAATTTCCGGCCAAATTCGGTTTGCCGCGGCAGAGCGGTATGGTTGAAGAGCTGCAGGCAGAGATCCTTTTTTGTGAAGATTTTCGTAACGTGGATCTCTTGCGCGGCCTGACGGAGTTTTCGCATATCTGGCTGCTGTGGGGGTTTTCTGCCATACCGCCCGGCCAATGGTCACCGACAGTACGTCCGCCGCGTTTGGGTGGCAATGCGCGGCGCGGCGTATTCGCCACACGTTCGCCTTTTCGCCCGAATCCGATCGGTCTTTCCTGCGTGCGGCTGGAAGAAGTCCGGCTGCAGGGGCCTACGGGGCCGCGCTTGCGCGTTTCCGGTGCAGATCTGATGGACGGTACGCCGATTTATGATATCAAACCCTATTTGCCGTTTACCGATAGCCGGCCGGATGCCTGCGGTGGCTTTGCCGATGCTGCCCGTGGGCATCTTTTGGAGGTGGAAATCCCGCCGGAGTTGTTGCCGGCCATTCCACCCGCACGGCTGGAAGCGCTGCGCGCATTGCTGGCACTGGATCCACGGCCAGCTTATCAGGACGATCCGGCACGCATATACGGTATGGAGTTTGCAGGCATGACCATCCGTTTTACGGTTAGCGGCCAGCAATTGACGGTTTGTGAAATTCTGAAGAATGGGCTTGACAAATGATTTTTATGGGTGCATAATTACTTATAAGTTTTCTAATGAACTGCATATTTATGCAAAATATATCCGAGCCTTGAAGGAGGGCTGAATGATGCAGGAAAACAGCCAACAGATCATCGAAAAAACGAATCATTTTGGCGCGCATAATTATCACCCAAAAGATGTAGTGATCGAATCGGCAGAGGGCGCGTTGGTCTGGGATCCGGAGGGCCGTCAGTATTATGATATGCTGTCCGCCTATTCGGCGTTGAATTTTGGTCACCGCCATCCGGAGATCATCGCGGCTGCCAAGGAACAGCTGGATAAGGTAACGCTGACCAGCCGTGCTTTCCATAATGCGGTGCTTGGCGAATTTTTTGAAAAGCTGTGCCAGGTGACGGGAAAAGATATGGTGCTGCCGATGAATACCGGTGCTGAAGCGGTGGAAACCGCTTTGAAAACCGCGCGGCGCTGGGGTGTAGAAGTCAAGGGTGTGGCCAATGGTGAACAGGAAATCATCGTTTGCGAGAACAATTTCCATGGCCGGACAATCGCCATCATCAGCTTCAGTACAGACCCGGATGCGCGCATCAATTACGGTCCATATGCCCCGGGCTTCCATGTGATCCCCTATGGCGATGCAGCAGCGCTGGAAGCGGCGATCACACCCAATACAGTCGCTTTTCTCGTGGAGCCAATCCAGGGCGAAGCCGGCATTCTGATGCCGCCAGAAGGCTATCTGCAGCAGGTGCGTGAGATCTGCACACGGCATAATGTATTAATGATGGCGGATGAAGTACAGACCGGTTTCGCCCGTACCGGCGATATGTTCGCCTGTGATCATGAAGGCGTAGTGCCGGATATCTATATCTTGGGTAAAGCGCTGGGCGGCGGTGTGATGCCTCTTTCCGCAGTGGTGGCAAACCGGGATATTCTGGGTATCTATACGCCAGGCAGCCACGGCTCTACCTTTGGTGGCAACCCATTGGCCTGCGCTTGTGCGATCAAAGCATTGGAGCTGCTCGTGCGCGATAATTATCCACAGATGGCGCGCGAAAAGGGTGAATATTTTATGGCCAAATTGCGCGAGATCAATAATGAGGATATCCTGGAAGTACGCGGTCGCGGTCTGCTGATCGGTGTGGAATTTAAGCATTCGGCAGTGGGCTATGTCAAGGAATTGATCGCTCATGGCGTGTTGGCCAAGGAAACCCATGAAAATACAATCCGCTTCGCGCCGCCGATCGTGATCAGTTATGAACAGATGGACGATGCCTGCAACCGGATCGCCCAGGTGTTCAGCAAATAATCGCTGCTGTGGCAAAATCTGCCGGCCAGGCAGACGGTGTGACTGTGCTTCATGCCCTGGTGGCGGCAGCCGCAGTTTTCGGCAGGCATTGGCTAAATAAGCACAGCAGGTATTGCTGTTACAGGAATTATCGTAAAAGGATCGCAGCTCCACTTTTTGGAGCTGCGATCCTTTTTCCTCTGCGGTCAGCAAACCGCGGATGGCTGCCGTCGAACACGGTCCGGCCGCAGGTGCTTATACGGATTTGATGACAAGTCAAAGTTGCTTGCATTTTATAAACAGTTTCGGCGGTTGCCAGGATTATGGCCTGGCAACCGGCAGCTCCGGCAGGCGCTTTAAGCAGCCGGCTGCACCGCTTTCATCCGGCGGAATTCGGCGCGCATGAAAAGCGCGGCCATGGTGGCTGCCGCCATATCTGCGACCGGGCCGGCGAACATGACACCGTCGATACCGAACATGGCAGGCAACAGCAACAGTAAGGGAAGCAGGAAGATGATTTGCCTGGTCAGGGAAATAAAGATCCCGCGGCTTGCCTTGCCAATGGCGGTAAAGAAATTCGCCGTCAGCGGCTGGATGCAGTTGATAAAGGTGAAGAAGAAATAAATGCGGAAATATTCCTCTGCAAAACGGAAGTATTCCTCACTTTCCGTACCGGTGCTAAAGAGGCCAATAATCTGACGCGGCAGAATCTGGAAACAGAGAAAGGCGATGCAGGAAAAAGCAACCGCAATACGCAGGGTTTTCAGATAAGCTTCGCGCACGCGTCCATATTGCTGCGCACCGTAGTTAAAGCTGATGATCGGCTGCAGGCCTTGTGAAAGGCCGATGATCACGGAAAAGAAAACCATGCCGACTTTGGAAATGATGCCGGCGCAGGCAAGCGGAATATCTTTGCCATAAACAGAGCTTGCACCATAAAAGGTCAGCGTATTATTCATCACCACCTGCACGACCATCATCGCCATCTGGTTGAGGAACGGCGACATGCCGAGCGAGATGATATCCCGCCAACAGGACCAGCGCGGCCGCAGGGCAGAGCGGCGCAAAGGCAGCGTTTTGAAATGCGGCAGATAGCCAATGACCATCGCCGCGGAGACGATCTGTCCGATCACCGTTGCCCAGGCGGCGCCAGCCATGCCCCAATTAAAGCCAAGCACGAAAAGCGCATCCAGAATGGTATTGATGATCGCGCCAACCAGCGTGCAGATCATGGAAAAGCGCGGGCTGCCGTCGGCACGGATCAGATTTGCACCGCCAACGGAAAAGATCAGAAAAGGAAAGCCCAGCGCAGTAATCCCGGTATAGGTCATCGCATGCTCCAGCACATCATCCGTAGCAGCAAAGAGCAACATCAACGGCTCCAAAAAGATTCGCGCGACCAGAGCGAGCAGAACAGAGAGAAATACCAGCAAAGATAAGGTATTACCGGCATATTGCTGCGCTTTTTCCGGCTCGCCGCGGCCCATGGCGAGGTTGAAGTTTGCTGCGCCGCCGATTCCGCCCAGCAGGGCGAGCGCCGTACAGGTGATCGTCAACGGGAAGGAGACATTGGTTGCGGCATTGCCCAGCATGCCAACGCTGCGGCCAATAAAAAACTGATCGACAATATTATACAGCGCACTGACCAGCATGGCGACGATGCTGGGAATGGCAAAACGGATCAGCAGGCGCTCGATCTTGTCATGTCCAAGGATATTTTTACTGCTCATGCCAAACATTTACTCCATTTCTATCTATCTCATTTATCCGCTTCTCAAATCAGATCCGGCTGCAGGGCAAGAATACGCGCTTCTGCAACAGTGACTTCCTGCTGCAGACTGCGCACCTGCTGCCATAGGCTATCCGTCAACTCTTGATCCTGGATGGAGGCCAGGTTGATCTTGACATTATATAGTGCGCTGACGCAGGCAGCGCGTGCCAAAACCGCGGAGATCAGCCCATCGGTGACCAGGTTACGGTTGCCGTCGCGCACCGCTTGCTCTGCCAGGGGCATCACCTGGGCAGCGCGTTCCGCGATGGCCAGCGGTACCCGAGCGGCTTCCTTTAATGCGGTCTGCATGGCATCACGGCGAGCGGTCTTTTGTGCTTCATTCTCTTTGGGCAGCGCCAGCGCTGCCATGAAGGCATCGAAAGAATCGCCGTCGCGCTGGATATCATCCAGCAGCTGGATACGCAGCGCATCCGCCTTTTCTGCCAGCAGCTGCATGGCTGCTTCCTGTTCCTGGTATCCCTTTTTGCCGATGGTCAACCGAGCAACCATGGCGGAAAGTGCGGCTGCGAGTGCCGCCACTGCTGCAGCTACGCCGCCACCGCCTGGCGTCGGGGCATCCGACGCCGTAGCTGCGCAGAAAGCAGCAAGCGTCTGTTGTTTTGGTTCCATCATAACCTCCTATCCGCGCCGTCTGCGGCGCTGTTATTCAAAATGCGTTTCCAGAACCGAGGCGGCGGAAAGTGATGGCAACTGCAGATAGTAAGCCGCTGTGTCTGCAACGGCCTGCAGGGGGATAAGGCCGATCAGCTCACTGCAACGAATGCCCACGCCATAGCGCCGCGCTTCTGTTCGAACCGCCTCGACTACGCGGTAAAGCGCAGTCTGCGTATAATCGGTAAGATTGATCGAGACCTGTGCGCTGTCGTGCTGCGCCAGATAAAGGCCAAGCGCCTTGACGCAGCGGTAGCCGCCATTACTGTGGCGGATCGTGCGGGCGATGGCACGTGCAATCTCTACATCGTTTGTCGTCAGCTCGATATTGAAGGCAATCAGGGGCAGCCGCGCGCCGATGGCAGTCGCGCCTGCAGATGGATGCGGTTCGGCTGGGCCAAAATCCGGCTGCCAAAGCGGATCACGCATTTTTTCTGCCAGCCCTTCAAACTGCCCGCGCCGCACATCCGCCAGATTTTGCCGGTGCGGAGCGCTGGCCGCCTGCTCATATAAATAGATTGGCAGCTGATAACGCGAAGCAACCAGCGCAGCGGTTTCCCTTGCCAGCGCCACTGCTTCCGCAGTATCGCAACCGCGCAGCGGAATAAAGGGAACAACGTCTGCTGCGCCAATGCGCGGATGCAGGCCATGCTGCTGGCGCAGGTCAATCAGGCGAACCGCGGCCCCGATCGCATCTACTGCCGCATCACGCAATGCAGCCGGCTCGCCGATCGCGGTGATCACTGTGCGGTTATGGTCTAGATCGCTGCTGTAATCTAACAGCTTAACGCCGTGCCGGTTGCGGAAAGCGTCTGCGATTTGTTCGATCTTTTCCTGATCGCGGCCTTCACTGAAGTTGGCCACGCATTCCATGATTTTTTCCATCATCACCCTCCATTTGTGCAGTTCCCATCAGTACGATAGGCGCTGGCTTCAAGAATATAAACGCCGGTCTCCGGGTCATAAGGCGGGATACGCACCGCGATGCTCTCACGATGAGAAGTAGGGATGTTTTTGCCAACATAATCTGCGCGAAAGGGAAGCTCGCGGTGACCACGATCGATGAGAATGGCCAGCTGTATTGCTGCCGGCCGACCAAGTGAAAAGACAGCTTCCATTGCAGCGCGTACCGTACGACCGGTATAGAGTACGTCGTCCACCAGGATGATGGTTTTCCCTTCGACAGGAAAAGGCAGCACAGCACCCTTGCATACCGGGTCGCTGGCGGCCTGTGTTAGATCGTCGCGATAAAAATGGATATCCAGCTCGCCGCAAGGCGGATAAAATCCCGCAATCTGTGCAAGATTCTGGCAAAGTTGTTTTGCCAACGGAATGCCACGGCGTCTTATGCCGACCAGACATAGCTTGTCCAGCTGCGGGTTGCGCTCCGAAATCTGATGTGCAACACGCAGCCATGCGCGCTGTACAGCGGTTTCATCCATCAGTTTCGCTTTCACCCGCGACATAGGCAGCTCCTTTCTGCGTATGTTCTTCAGCGTATTTAACAATTATAACCCTTTTTTCCCGACCATGCAAGAGCGCCGTAGACAGTTTGCAAGAAACAAATACTACGGCGCTTGCTTTTGGCAGCAGGCTGCGGATGTCAGCTTTGCTGTCCTTTATTTTGTTGTTTGGCCGCTGCCTGTTGCATGCGCGCGGCCAGATCGACCAGGCTTTTTTGGTCACCGCCTTGCTGTAAATTCTCGATCAATTCCTGAATGAACTGTTTGTTTTCCGGATTGAGCAAGGCGCCATATTGTGTGAGTAAATTCTGCAGATCCGCAACATTAGTGGGCTTTGCTGGCATACCCGGCATTTGCGGCCTGGGCGGCTGCGGCCTGGACGGCTGCGGCCTGGGCGGTTGCGGCCTGGGCGGTTGCGGCCTGGGCGGTTGCGGCCTGGGCGGCTGCGGCCTGGGCGGCTGTGGCCGGGGCGGCTGCGGCCTGGGCGGCTGCGGCCTGGGCGGCTGTGGCCTGGGCGGTTGCGGCCTGGGCGGCTGTGGCCCGGGCGGCTGCGGCCTGGGCGGGTGCGGCCCGGGCGGCTGCGGCCTGGGCGG
>CALXRV010000024.1 GCA_944390945.1 uncultured Clostridia bacterium | reverse complement strand
CGGTTATGTTAATATAACTTCAGTGCGTAGATTTCAGCGCAGCTCTTCTTCTTCGAAGAATTTTAGAGACCGATTATCCCGGGTTTTCCATTCCGTTCTTCCATTTGCACTTCTGCCCATTACTATGCTTGCGGCGAGAGAAGGGCTTGTGAAGATATGGTCTTTGGTGAAATGATAGTCCGAATCAATAACACCGGTTTCCATTAGTTGCTTACGCAGCTGCAACAGGTTGGGCGGCATGCTGGGGACTGTATCGGTGGCGATGGAGGAACCTTTGCGCACAGCAAACCCATCTGCAACAGCGACGCCTCTGGCATCTGCCCCGCGCGCTGCCTTTATATAAAAGTAAACCTGATTATTCTGCCGCTTTACGGCGCTGTCTTCCAGGGTATCAAAGGTTTTATATCCTAGGGCATTCACAAGTAGTTTAGTATTGCTGATAAATTCTTGAAGCATCGCTTCGTCATATTCAGAAATGGAAGAGCAGGCGGGAACATTGTCATTCAGCACGGTGGATCTCCGGCGGCTTTGGCCAGTAAATAGAACTTGTTTTCCAGGTATTTGGCATGTGCTTTATTCAGCAGATTATCTTTACTGATGACAGCGATGCAGTCGCTCCAATAATCTGCATCCCTTAAGTGCTGTTTCAACCGGGTAAGCATGCGTTCTGCTTCGCCGATATACACCGTATCGATATTGCGTTCATCTTTCCCCAACAGAAAATAAATTCCGGTATTCTCTGCGTCGGCGCGTTTGGAAAAGGCCGGCAGCTCATTTCGGGAGATTTTATATACACGCCCGTTCCAGTTCGAAAGTTCACCCATGATGCGGCCATTGGGATTGCCATCAAAAATATATAGTTGAATCGTTTTGCTAAAAGGCAATATATTCACCTCCGGCCGTGTATTTTATGCAGCAGAGCAAGTTTGGTGCGGGATATGACGATAGGATACCTGTTCCACGCAAAATCATCACCGGTGACACCGGCAATGCTGGCGATGCGGCGAACAGCAGATTTGTCCAAGTTGCTGCAATCTCTGCCAGTGGATTCCGGATTGGTCGCAAGCTGGCAAAGCTTAGCACATTAGACCGCACGGGAAATCCAGTGGTTAATCACAGTATAGCAAAAGAAAGAGAAAAACACAATCAACGGGTTAAGGCGCTGTAGACATTCTGTCAAAAAATAGCTGCTGGATTGACGATAATTCCTGGCGGATATGACTTTTGGAAAGCCGTACGGTCAATATTCGGTGTTTTGGCGAGCCTGCAGTAATCTGTGTAGAAGTAATTGCCCTATATTCTGGAAAGAAGCCTGCAAATATGGTGGAGTTTAGGGAACAGACTGCGTTAAGGGTTTCAGCGCAGGTATTTTTGATAGATGCAGGGTTGACAGCGTCAGGGAATCGGGTACAATATGCATATACCCCTAATGGTATTGTGGGTGTGATCATTATCGTAGGGAGCGATTTGATGAAACAGTGTATGGATGCTGAGAACCTGCATCGCAGGTTAAAAAAGATTATCGGGCAAGTGCAGGCGATCGATCGAATGATTGATGAAGATATTCCCTGCGAAGAAATTCTTTCCCAGATCAATGCTGCGAAATCTGCATTGCATAAATGTGGGCAGGTTGTTTTGGAAGGGCATATTCGGCATTGTGTACGCGATGGAATTGAGCATGGCGATGCAGACAAAACAATAGATAATTTTACCAAGGCGGTGGAACGATTTTCCAATCTGGGGTAATGCACGGCTCTTACGGGTTTTAGCTGGCTGGCATATGCACGACAGCTGCTTTGCTTGGACTGCGGCATGCCAGGCTGCGTGAGAATACCTTTGGTACTGTTGCCGGCGGGTGAAACAACTGTTATGTTGAAGAAGGCGAACTGCTCAGCGATGGACGCTGTCCCTTGACAAACCCATACCCCCTATGGTATATATAGTTCGACAAATACTTGTCTTTGGGGGGATGATATGAACAGGGCGGTAGAAGGACTGGAGTATTTGCTGGCATTTGGCGGCATAAAGAAAGACGTCATCCTTTTGGCGTTTTCGGGTGTTGCATTGATCATCAGCCTATTCAGCTGGTCTCCATTTCCTTTTAACGCCGCTTGGGTGGCGATCATCTTATGCGGCGTTCCGATTATTCTTGAAGCGATCATCGGTTTGGTTACGGCATTCGATATCAAGGCAGATGTGCTGGTGGCCCTTGCGCTGATCGCTTCTGTCTGCATTGGTGAAGATTTTGCTGCTGGCGAGGTCGCTTTCATCATGCAGCTGGGCGGCCTGTTGGAAGAGTTAACCGTGGCCAGAGCGCGGGCCGGGATCGAAAAACTGGTCCATTTGACGCCGCAAACAGCACGAGTGCTGCACGGCGATCGGGAAGAGATCATTCCGGCTGAGCAGGTGAAAGTCGGCGATCTGCTGCGCGTGCTCCCGGGGGAAAGCATTCCTGTGGATGGTGTGATCACAGCAGGACAGACCTCGATCAATCAGGCAGTAATGACTGGGGAATCTCTGCCGGTCGATAAAAGCAGAGGAGATGAGGTTGCCAGCGGCACGGTAAATCAATTCGGTGCTTTTGAAATGCGGGCGACCAAGGTGGGCGAGGACAGCTCGATCCAACGCATGATTCAGCTGGTACAGTCTGCCGATGCAGGGAAGGCGAAAATCGTTAGCCTGGCAGACCGCTGGGCAACCTGGATTGTGGTCATCGCCTTGAGTGCAGCAGTATTGACCTGGGCGATCTCCGGTGAGATTATCCGTGCGGTCACGATCCTTGTTGTATTTTGCCCCTGCGCATTGGTGCTCGCTACGCCTACGGCGATCATGGCGGCGATCGGCAATGCGACAAAACATGGCTTTCTTGTGCGGGAGGGCGATGCTTTGGAGCGGATGGCGCAGGTTAGCCGGATCGCTTTTGATAAAACCGGAACGCTGACTTATGGCACGCCGAAGGTGATTGCGGTTAAGAGCCTGACGGATGCATACAGCGCAGATAGGATATATACATTTGCAGCATCTGCAGAACAATTTTCCGAACATCCGCTGGGCAGGGCAGTTGTTGCTTGCTATCGTCAACAGGGCGGAGAGGCGCTGCCGCTGGCGGACGATTTTCAGATGTTGCTTAGCCGCGGCGTATCTGCAACCGTCTCCGGCAAAAGCGTGCTGGCTGGCAATCGGGATCTGATGACTGAGCGGGAGATCCACTTCCCGGATGATCCGGCTGTGGCAAACTATCACGATGAGGGCTGTAGCGTGATCTATGTAGCTGTAGAGGGAGAAGCTGCAGGGTATCTCATCCTTGCAGATACGGTTCGTGAGGAAAGCGCGAAAATGATCGGAGCGCTTTACCGGCTGAACGTACCGCCGGTGCTGCTGACGGGTGACAACAGCAACGCGGCAAATCATATTGCAACCCAGTTGCACATTCGCGAGGTGCATGCCAACTGCCGGCCGGAGGATAAACTGAACTATATTGACGCCTGTCAGCAATCCGGACAGCTGCTTTGCATGATTGGCGATGGCATTAATGATGCGCCAGCGTTGAAAAAAGCGACGGTAGGGATCGCAATGGGTGGTGTGGGCAGCGATATTACGGTGGATGCCGCGGATATCGCGCTTGTGGATGACGAGATCCGGGAGTTGCCGCATCTGATCGCACTTTCCAAACGAATGATGACGACGATTAAGCTGAATCTCAGTTTTTCGATGGGGCTGAATTTTCTGGCCATCGTGCTGGCCATGATGAGCGTGCTGAACCCGGTTAGCGGCGCGCTGGTACATAATGCCGGCTCTGTGGCGGTAATCATCAATTCTGCTCTGCTGTTGCGCTGGCGAGGCAAATGATTTGGCGCGATGCATTGCAGGGGACTGGGTTAGTTCTCCATTCCTTTACTCGTCGGATCAGGCGCAGGCAGGAAGCTGCACTGTAGAAAATGATAAGCAAGGCACCGCTGCCATTGGTTAAGGGCGGCGGTGCCTTTTCCCCTTCGCGCAGGACGGCAAAGCAAATCTATCCTGCCGCCTTAGAAAAAGAAGAGAAAACCCTGTATGCTGTCATTGCTTTGGGGACGATCAAACTCGGCGGCATGGTGTTATCGTTGATCGCTGATGGTAGCGCTGCTGTTACTGGCTTCCAAAGCAGAAAGCGGATCATAAGGCGCTCCTGTCTGGGTGCCTGCAAGCAGGGCAATATCTACGGCATTTGCCGGAAGCCCCCAGGAATTGCCAGAGAATAAAAAGGTTGCCTGATCTACTACATAACCACGAGTATGATATACAACATTATTGATAATTGTCCCGGTGGAACCGGGATTCAAATACGCAGCTTGGCGTAAAGTATGAAAAACATTGTTGCGCACCAACAGGTTTGTGGCATTTCCCTGTGTCACAAAACCTCTGTTGACGATCCAAGTTGAGGAATCTCCTGCTTGTGGTGGTCCATAAATCTGACAGTTTAGAATTTGGTTTCCATCTCCAGCAATCTGAATGAACTCGACAGGATATGGGTTATCGCTGGTGATGGTTAACCCATCAATCGTGTTATCTCCACCATTACATAGAAATGGGATTACCGGCGACTGCAGCAAAATGGTTGCTCCGGCCATTCCTTGAATGGTTAATCCTGGGATATTCACCGCGATTTGTTGCGTGACGGGATAGGTGCCGCGCAAAACATGGATGAAGCCATTGGGCTGGGCAACGGCCAATGCCTGTTCGATGGTTTGAAACGGTGCGGCCTGGCTGCCGTCGCCGCCTGCAGCTGCATCCGCCTGGACAAATAAATTATAGGGATTTGCTGCAATACTCCCGGTCGCGCCGGTAGGGCCAGTCGGTCCAAGATCTCCCGTTGCTCCCGTGGGTCCTGTGGGCCCGGTTGCTCCTGCCGGGCCGGCCGGCCCGGTTGTGCCGGTTGCTCCCGTCGCACCGGTTGCGCCGGTGGGGCCGGAAAGACCGGCTGCTCCTGCCGGCCCGGTAGGTCCGGTCGCGCCGGTTGCGCCCGTCGTGCCGGTTGCGCCCGTCGCCCCGGTAGCGCCGGTTGCTCCAGGCGGGCCTGCAGGGCCGGCAGGCCCTGTTGGCCCGGTAATTTTGCATATCCACTGGCATGGCACGCAACAGCACATGCTGAATCCTCTTTTGCCATTATCCATTGAACGGGAAACCTCCCAGTTATGCTTTTTTCTATTTTATGATATGGAAAGACATGGGTTCCACTTAAGGGTTCCGGGAGGAATTCGGCAGAAAGTGTTGTACATCAGGAAAAACCCCGAGTGCCATCCTCTGGTGCCTGGTTTTTGTGTGGGGTGGTCAGATCGATTCCAGAAAAATTTACCATGGAAAATTATCTCCCCCAGGCAGGGTGTCAGCAGCAGCAGAGCCGCGTGAGGCATGGATATGCGGTCGCGAATTCTGCTTTGGGTGGATAAGCAGCTGGATGCAGGATTCGATCTAAAAAAATCGGAGCAAGCGATATGACGCTTGCTCCGACCTGGCGGAGAGGGCGGGATTCGAACCCGCGTGCGGTTGCCCGCAAACTGATTTCGAGTTTTATCGCCGTCTGTTAATTACATGGTTTCTCCTGTCAGTTTCAGCCAGCCTTGTACGCCCGCAAACCCGCATGAAATCTGGGCTTTTTAAAAAAATCGCCCGAAAATACGGAGGAATCGCCCATCGGTTCCAATCAGCGATTTTTCCGCTTTTGGAAAGAACTGCGGAAAGAACGGAAAGAACAAAAATCAAAAGGCAATACACGGACAGTTCGAATACCGGCAAAGCTTATCAAGATATGAGGTGTATTGTCATGAAAGAAAACGCAGTCAACTGGGACGCTGTTCCCGATGTGATCACGAAGGATCAGCTGTATCGCATTTGCCATATCAGCAAATCCACCGCCCTATACCTGCTCCAAAGCGGGAAAATCCCCTGCGAGTACACGGGCAGGAAAACACGCTGCTACAAAATCAAAAAGGAGGATGTCATTGCCTATCTGGAAAACCGCAAGGTCTTCCCTGAAAGCTACTCCGCTCCGGCGGGCTGGTACAAGGGTGATTATACTGTCCAGATGGAGGAACAGGTTCCCCCAATCGTGCAGGAGCATTTGCAGCTGTATTATACTGAGCTGCTCTCTGGCTATCCCGATGTGCTGACCACGCAGGTGGTTTCCAAAATCACCGGCTACGGAAAAACTTCAATCAACAACTGGTGCAATCAGGGACACATCAAGTCTTTCCGGAAAAACAACGTCAACCACATTCCGAAGGTCTATTTGGTGGAATTCTTCTGTTCCATTTACTTTCGCACCATCACCCGCAAATCGCCGTGGCACATCCGTACCCTGCAAGGCTTTTCAAGCTGGCGGAAAATCCGTGACCTGCACACAGCAGACAGCGAAGGAGGTGCGGAGTAATGGCAAATTTTCTGGAAGAGCTGTACTACGGAAATATTGATCCGCAGGCAAGAGGATACCGAAAGGGCAGTCATAATCTTGAGGTTTCAAAAGACATCAACGAGCTGGAAGAAAAGCTGACCGAGCG